>NZ_JBNRIJ010000001.1:0-21242 GCF_053557675.1 Pseudomonas sp. XP1
GGCTGCAAAGCAGCCCCAGCAATATATGTCTTTGCGCTGAACCCCTGGGGCTGCCTTGCAGCCCTTTCGCGACACAAGGCCGCTCCCACAACTGACCGCGCAGGCTGGAACATTAAAGTTGACCCGCTCGCAATAGCTTCAGGATGACCTTTGCCTTCAAATCAAAACTCATTGTCCCGTCCCCACCTTTTTCCCATCCCCACGTCCCCCGAGAATTCACCCATCCCAACCTTCCACAGGTGATTCTCAAATGCCTCTCGCCTTGTTAGCCCTGACCCTGGCGGCTTTCGCCATCGGCACCACGGAGTTCGTGATCGTCGGCCTCATCCCGACCATCGCCAATGACCTGGCGGTCACCCTGCCTTCGGCCGGCCTGCTGGTCAGCCTTTACGCCCTGAGCGTCGCCATCGGCGCGCCTCTGCTCACCGCCATGACCGGCCGTGTCCCGCGCAAGCTGTTGCTGGTCGGCCTGATGGCGCTGTTCACCGCCGGTAACCTGGTGGCCTGGCAGGCACCCAGCTACGAATCGCTGATCATGGCGCGCATCCTCACCGGCCTGGCCCATGGGGTGTTCTTCTCGGTCGGCTCGATCATCGCCACCAGCCTGGTGCCGAAAGAAAAAGCCGCCAGTGCCATCGCCACCATGTTCAGTGGCATGACCGTGGCCTTCGTCACCGGTATCCCGCTGGGTACCTTCATCGGCCAGCACTTCGGCTGGCGTGTGACCTTCCTGGTGGCGGCGGCCTTCGGCCTGGTGGCGCTGCTCGGTGCATTGCTGTTCGTGCCCAAGCGCATCCAGCACAGCCAGCCGGCACCGCTGCTGCGCCAACTGCGGGTGATGCTGCAACCGCGCCTGCTGCTGGTGTATGCCATGACTGCCGTGGGTTACGGCGGCTCGCTGATCGCCTTCACCTTCCTTGCCCCGATCCTGCAGGACATCGCCGGCTTCGGCGCCAACAGCGTCGCCCTGGTGCTGCTCGCCTACGGTGTTTCGGTTGCCCTGGGCAACATCTGGGGCGGCCGCCTGGCCGACCGCAAAGGCCCGGTCAAGGCACTGTCGATCATTTTCCTGCTGCTGGCCGTGGTGCTGCTGGCGCTGACCTTCACCGCGCCGCATCCGGTGCTGGTGGTAATCACCGTACTGGCCTGGGGCGCGGTGGCCTTCGGCAATGTGCCGGGCCTGCAGGTGTACGTGGTGCAGCAGGCGGAAAAGGTCGCCCCCGACGCAGTCGACGTGGCTGCCGGTTTCAACATCGCCGCCTTCAACCTGGGTGTGGCCGGTGGTTCCTGGGGCGGTGCCCAGGTCGTGCAACAGCTCGGCCTCGGCCACACCCCATGGATTGCCGCGCTGGTCACCCTCGGTGCCCTGGCCCTTACCCTGTACAGCGGCCGCCTCGACCGCCGCGTACCTGCCCAGCCACAACCTGTCGTCAGCCGCGCCTGACCCCTGATTCGACTTACGGAGATGCTCATGATGACTCAAGATCCGCTGTTCCAACCCCTGCAATTCGGCGCCCTTGACCTGCCCAACCGTGTGCTGATGCCACCGATGACCCGCTCCCGCGCCGCACAGCCTGGCGATGTCCCGACCGCGCTGATGGCCGAGTACTACGCACAACGCGCCAGTGCCGGGCTGATCGTCAGTGAAGGCACCTGGATCTCGCCACTGGGCAAGGGTTACGCCCGCACCCCGGGTATCCACACCCAGGCGCAGATCGACGGCTGGCGCCTGGTCACCGAGGCGGTACATGCCGCAGGCGGGCGCATCTTCGCCCAGCTCTGGCACGTCGGTCGCCTCAGCCACAGCAGCCTGCTCGGCGGCCAGGCACCGGTGTCGTCCTCGGCGATGCAGGCCGAAGGCGTGAATGTGTTCATCGACAATGCCGACGGCACGCCAGGCTTTGTCCAGGCCTCCAAGCCGCGCGCGTTGAGCGAAGCGGAAATTGCCGAGATCATCGAGCAGTACCGCCAGGCTGCGCGCAATGCCATGGCGGCTGGTTTTGACGGTGTCGAGTTGCACGCGGCCAACGGTTACCTGGTCAACCAGTTTCTCGATTCCGGCGCCAACGATCGTACCGACCGCTACGGCGGTTCGCTGGAAAACCGTCTGCGTTTCCTCGACCAGGTCACCCGTGCGCTGGTCGAAGGCACCGGCGACGCTCAGCGCGTAGGCGTACGCCTGGCGCCGCTGACCACGCTCAATGGCTGTGTCGATGCCGACCCGGTCACCACCTATACCGCGGCGGCCAAGCGCCTGGGCGAAATCGGCATCGGCTACCTGCACATTGCCGAAGCCGACTGGGATGACGCGCCGGACATGCCGGTGGACTTCAAGCAACAGCTGCGGGCAGTGTTCCCCGGGGTGATGGTGTATGCCGGCAAATACACCGGCGAACGTGCACGGCGTGCGCTGGAGGAGGGCTGGGCTGACCTGATCGGCTTCGGCCGGCCATTCGTGGCCAACCCGGACCTGCCGGCGCGGCTGAAGCTGAATGCGCCACTGGCCGAGCACGAACGGGCCACGCTGTTCGGTGGTGATGCCCATGGCCTGACCGACTACCCGGCACTGGCAACAGCCTGACCCCGACCGCTCCCCATGGAAATGCAAATGACTCATTGAGCTAGCAGGGACCCTGTGGGAGCGGTTTTAGCCGCGAACACCGGCGCAGCCGGTGCCATGCACCGCGTTGGATTCAAAGGGCTGGGCGATCTCCCACAAACACGGCATTTCGCCTGTCGTGTCTCACCTCTGTGCTTGAGCAGCGACGACTTGTTTGTGTCCTATATATGGACCAAAATATGGCTCTCTATTGAGGGTGTAAACATGCAAAACATATTCGCTGACGTGGCCGTAAGCGTGTCGGAACTGAAAAAGAACCCATCCGCGGTGATGACCGGCGCTGCGGGTATGCCCGTCGCCGTGCTCAATCACAACCGCGTGATGGGTTACATGGTGCCGGCCGAACTGTACGAGGCCATGATGGAACGCTTGGAAGATCTCGAATTGAGCGAACTGGCCAAGTCGAGGTTGGGTGAAAAAGGCGTACCGGTATCCCTGGATGACCTATAAACTCGAATTCCTGCCTTCGGCACTGAAAGAGTGGGGCAAGCTAGGCCACACCGTGCGCGAACAGATCAAGAAAAAACTCGCCGAGCGCCTGCAGTCACCCAAGGTACAGGCCGACGCGCTGCGTGACCTGCCGAACCACTACAAAATCAAGCTCAAGGCCTCTGGATATCGCCTCGTCTATCGAGTCGAGGACGAGCGTATCGTTGTAGTGGTGGTATCGGTTGGCAAACGCGAGCGTAGCGAGGTGTATCGATCCGCTCAGAAGCGGTAAACGCCATCATGGCCATCAACCAAACGCCGCACGCTGCCAATGCGCCTCGCTTACGATCGCAATGTTCGCACCCGCTTCCCTGATTTCCACTGCTTTCTTGATCTTCGTGCCATAACTGCTGTGTAGCCACTGCTCGTTGCCAATACTGCCAATGACCAGGTAGTGGGTCTTCTTGCTCACCCCCGCGGCGATTGAACCCCCACGTTCGACTACCAGCGCTTCGCATGCTTTGCGAGGCCCGTAAGCCATTGTGCCGGTAAACAGGAACATGCGGCCTGTCCACTCCAGTGTGGGTTCGGGGTTATCGAGTGGCAGTGAGGTGGGTGAAGAGAATGGGTTGTCGCTGCAGCGCGGCTTGCCGGTGAACTGCTGCAATAGCTCAAGCAGTTCAGCCGACTCGGCAGCATCCAGCATATTGTCCTTGAGCATGTCGCTCAGGCGCCGGTACAACAAATTGATGACCGGATCCTCAAGATGAACGAGTTGCTGCTCCATCCATCCTTTGAGGAACTCGGCTTCTTGTTGATTGACCTGATTGTCAGCAGTCAGGCCCGCAGCGATTCCAATCAACCCATCAACCGAGCGCTGCGCGATCCGCGCTTCGTGAAAAAAGCGGCTGTTCTGAAATTCCTGATGAAGATCGACCATTCCCTGTTCCTCGTTTCTATTCCGTCAGGATCACAGCATTGGCGTATTTTTCCTGGTCCGGTGTGAACGTTGTCAGCATGCCGGTGTGATTACAGGTCAGGGTGAGCTCTGTTCGCGTATCGATGAACAGATCCTCGCCGCGAAGGCCCTGCCATTGCGCCAGGTACTTGAACGAACCGTACTTCATCGGTTTCTTCAAGGCGCGATCATGGCCACCTTTCCAACCTAGCACCGGGAGGGCGCCATCGATGCAGTGCCGGGCAAGTTCTGGCTGGGTCAGGGCCCGCTCACGGCCAATCTCCCAGCACCGGATCAAGCCCTCGTCGGGCCCCTTCCATGCTTCTTCCCAGGTAATCAAAGTGCGGATGGGGTAATGAATAGGGCGTCGAATGACCCCGGTGGCTCGATCCATGACTGAGATTGTCCGTAATATTCAGTTGGTCTGGATGCTACTAATTGGCCACTATTGTGTCCAGTGCTCGCCAACCCCGGCTCCGCGTTCAGTCAAGGCGTTGCTGCAACGCCTCGATAAACACCTCTTCCGCCCGGCTGAAGCGCTGTTCCCTGTTCCACAACAGGTGGATATCCACATCGGCAATCCCTTCCTGCGGCGGCAGCTTCCACAGCAACCCGGCGTCTACATCCGGCGCCACCACATGCTCGGGCAGGCAACCTATGCCAAACCCCGCAATCACCAGCCGGCGCACTTCCTCAAGGCTGGGTGACGATGCCACGATCCGCCCGGCAAACCCTTGCTGGTCGCGGAAAATGGTCAGTGGCGACAGCATGCCGCCAATCTGGTCACTGGTGAAACTGACGAAGTTCTCCCGCTGCAGGTCGCCTTCGGCCTGGCCGAACAGGGCATGGTGCTTGCCACAGAAGAACGCATAGCGCTGGCGCAGGAACAACCGTTGCTCCAGCCGTGGCTGCGCACGCCGGTTCAGGCTTAGGCCCGCCGTGGCGGTTTTTTCCTGCAGGGCGGCGACGATGTCGGAGCTGCGCATTACATCAATCTCCAGCTCCACCCGCGGGTGCTGGCGGTGGAAGTCGGCCAGGAAGTCGTCGAAGCGTTCGTTGACGATACGGCTGATCATCAGCAGGCGTACCTTGCCCACCAGTTCGTCCGCCGGCTGCTCCAGCAAGCTGCCGATCTGCGACATCTGCCCATAGACCTCGCCAGCCAGCTGAAACAGCTGCTCGCCCATTTCCGTCAGCACGAAGCGCGGCCCGCGGCGGGCGATGAGCTGGCGGCCAAGCTGTTCTTCAAGGCGCTTGAGCGCCTGGCTCACTGCCGGCTGGGTGAGGTGCAGGCGCGCGGCAGCGCGGCTGATGGACAGCTCCTGGCCGATGACCCGGAAGGTACGCAGCAGGTTCCAGTCGAGGCGGTCGTTGAGCAGACGGTCGGGCATGGCAGGGCTCGATAATAAGCAAGGCTAATATTTCGAATAATAAATAGAAAATTGACTAATCATAGCCCCGGGCCGATAAATCGCAGGTATCGAGGCCTGCTGAGTCGGTGCTGGCCTCTTCGCGGGCTTGCCCGCTCCCACAGGGTCACCACAAGTTTCGAATGCTGCGCAGTACCTGTGGGAGCGGGCGAGCCCGCGAAGAAGCCAACACCGATTCAACAAGCCAAGCGCCACAAGAGCGCCCCCGTGCCCCTGACAACTCCTGCCAGAACAACAAGCAAAGGAGCCTCCATGAAGCCCACCGCTTCCCCCCAGCCACGCCGTGCCGCCGCTGCCGCGTTCATTGGCACCATGATCGAGTGGTACGACTTCTACATCTACGCCACCGCCGCTGCCCTGGTGTTCGGTGCGCTGTTCTTCCCCTCCGACAACAGCCTGTTCAGCACCATGGCCGCGTTCGGTACCTTCGCCGTCGGCTTCTTCGCCCGGCCGCTAGGTGGCATCGTCTTCGGCCACGTGGGCGACCGTATCGGCCGCAAGAAATCGCTGGTCATCACCTTGCTGATGATGGGCATCGTCACCGTGGGCATCGGCCTGCTGCCGACCTACGCACAAATCGGCGCCACCGCGCCGGTACTGCTGATCCTGCTGCGCATCGTCCAGGGCATTGCCGTGGGTGGCGAGTGGGGCGGGGCAGTGCTGATGGCTGGCGAGCATGCGCCCAAGGGCCGGCGCAACTTCTTCGCCTCGTTCGCCCAGCTGGGCAGCCCGGCGGGCCTGATCCTGTCGCTGCTGGCCTTTGGCGCGGTCACCCGCCTGCCGGAAGCAGACCTGATGAGCTGGGGCTGGCGCGTGCCATTCCTGGCCAGCGCGCTGTTGCTGCTGGTGGGCCTGGCGATTCGCCTGGGGGTGAATGAGTCGCCCGAGTTCATCGCCAGCCGCGAGCAGGCGGAAAAGGCCCGGCGCAAGGAGCAGGCCCCGGTATTCGAAGTGCTGCGCACGGCCTGGCGCCCGCTGTTGCTGTGCATCGGTGCCAATACCCTGGGTATTGCCGGGGTCTACTTCACCAACACCTTCATGATCAGTTACACCACCCAGCAATTGCACCTGGAGCGCTCGTTGATTCTGGAGTGCCTGTTCTTCGTGGCGATCATCCAGTTCTGCGTGCAGCCGTTGGCCGCCTGGCTATCGGAGAAGATGGGCGCCACCCGCTTCCTGGCCCTTGTCGCGCTGCTGGCGATGGCTTCGCCTTACCCGATGTTCGTGCTGGTCAGCTCGGGTCAGGGCCCGTTGATCGTACTCGGCATCGCCCTGGCAGCTGCGTGCATGGCGTCTTTCTACGCGGTGATCGCCGGCTATGTCAGCGGCATGTTCGAAACCCGCGTGCGCTACACCGCCATTTCCCTGGCCTACCAGATCTGCGGCGCTATCGCGGGCGGCCTGACCCCGCTGATCGGTACCTGGCTGGCCCACACCTTCACCGGCCAATGGTGGCCGATGGCGGTGTTCTACACCCTGATCGCCACTATTTCGCTGGTCTGCGTGCTCGCCCTGGCGCGCCAGTACGCCCGCAGCCAGCGCCTGGAACTGGCCTGATCGAACCGTTTTTCTGGAGTACCCGCACATGTTGAAAAGTAATGGCGAACGCCTGTGGGCGAGCCTGATGGCCATGGCCGAAATCGGTGCCACTGCCCGTGGCGGCAGCTGCCGCCTTGCCCTCAGCGACGAGGACAAGGCTGGCCGTGAACTGTTCAGCCACTGGTGCCGTGAAGCCGGCCTGACGCTGACCGTCGATGCCATCGGCAACCTGTTCGCTCGCCGCGCTGGCAGCGACCCGGATGCAGCGCCGGTGATGATGGGCAGCCACCTCGACACCCAACCTGAGGGCGGCCGTTTCGATGGCGTCTACGGTGTGCTGGCGGGCCTTGAAGTGGTACGCCGGCTCAATGACCTGAACATCCAGACGCGCAAACCGCTGGAAATCGCCGTATGGACCAACGAGGAGGGCGCCCGCTTCACCCCGGCCATGTTCGGTTCGGCGGTGTTCACCGGCACTCTGGCCCTGGACGAAGCGCTGGCCATTCGCGACGCCGATGGCATCAGCGTCGCCGACGAACTGCAACGCACCGGTTACGCCGGCCAGCGCCCGCTGGGCGGCCGGGTGGATGCCTATTTCGAGGCGCATATCGAGCAAGGTCCGATCCTTGAAGACAACGCCAAGGCCATTGGCGTGGTCAGCGGCGGGCAGGCCATCCGTTGGCTGGACGTTACCGTCGAAGGCATGGCCGCACACGCCGGCACCACACCGATGCCATTGCGCAAGGATGCCCTGTACGGCGCTGCACAGATGATCCAGGCCGTCGAGCAACTGGCCACCGACTTCGCACCGCAAGGCCTGACCACCGTGGGTGAACTGTCCATCGCCAAGTCCTCGCGCAACACCATTCCAGGGTTGCTGCAGTTCACCGTCGACTTGCGTCATCACCGGGATGAAGCCATCGAGGCGATGGAGCGCGACCTGACGTTGAAGCTGCAAGCCATCGCCAATCAGCGCGGGTTGCGGGTGCGTATCGAGCGCCACTGGGTCAGCCCGGCCACGCCGTTCGACGCCGACTGCGTAGCTGCCGTGCAGCAGGCGGTGGATGGCCTCGGCTATGACCAGCAGTCGATCGTCAGCGGTGCCGGCCACGACGCCATCCTGCTGGCCCGCTACTGCCCGACCGCCATGGTGTTCATCCCCTGTGTCGGCGGCCTGAGCCATAACGAAGCCGAAGACGTACTGCCCGAGGACGCCCGCCAGGGTGCCGATGTACTGCTCAACGCCGTGCTGGCCCGTGCGGGCCTGATCGAACAAGGAGAAGCCTGATGCGTTGCTACTTCCACCCCGAACAACTGCTGCACCACCCACGCAGCTATTACTCGCGCGGCGCCATGCGCACCCCGCAGGAAGTCCCCGAGCGCGCCCAGCGCCTGCTCCAGGCAGCCAAGGCTCTGGGCTTCGACATCCGTCAGCCTGAGGACACCGGCCTCGAGCCGCTCAAGGCAGTGCATGGCGAGGCCTACCTGGCCTTCCTCGAAGAGGCCCATGCACGCTGGAAGGAAGTGCCCGAAGATTGGGGCGACGAGGTCATGTCCAACATCTTCGTGCGCGAACCCAACGCCTTGCGTGGCATCCTCGCCCAGGCCGGGCGCTACCTGGCTGACGGCAGCTGCCCTGTAGGCGAACACACCTGGCGCTCGGCCTATTGGTCTGCGCAAAGCGCGGTGGCCGGTGCCAAGGCCATTCTCGACGGTGAGCCGGCGGCCTATGCCCTGTGCCGGCCGCCCGGCCACCATGCGCGCTTCGATGCAGCCGGTGGTTTCTGCTACATCAACAATGCCGCCGTGGCTGCCCAGGCCTTGCGCAGCCGCTACAGCCGAGTGGCCATTCTCGATGCCGACATGCACCACGGGCAGGGCATTCAGGAAATCTTCTACGACCGCCGGGATGTGCTGTATGTGTCGGTGCATGGCGACCCCACCAACTTCTACCCAGGTGTTGCCGGGTTCGCGGACGAGCGTGGCAGCGGTGCGGGGGAGGGGTACAACCTCAACTTGCCGATGGCGCATGGGGCTAGCGAAGCGGACTTCATGGGCCAGCTGGAAATCGCGCTGGCGGCGGTGAAGGACTTTGGCGCCGAGGTGCTGGTGTTGTCGCTGGGGTTCGATATCTACGAACTCGACCCGCAGAGCAAGGTGGCGGTGACGACTGAAGGGTTTGCGGTATTGGGCGAGCGGATTCGGGCAATGCGCTTGCCGTGCCTGATCGTGCAGGAAGGGGGGTATCACCTGGAGAGCCTGGAGGCGAATGTGCTGGGGTTCTTTGCTGATAAAGCAGATTGGTGATAAGTGCTATATGCCGGCAGCTGTGTTGTCGCTGCCGGCGTCTGTGATGATACTCGGTCTCGGTGAACGAGGATGTACGTGCTGGGCTCTGGAATCAGTTCTGCTTATAGCTCATATCTTTTTTGGGTCAAGAATTCAGGCTCTCGCCAGTTTGGACCTTTGATATAGCCATTTCCACCACGCTGTATCAAACCTTCGTCACTCATTTTCTTAATCAGGTTAATGAGTTGTAGGCAGTCGCCAATGTTCACCCATCCATTTCGATTGTATAGATTGTCGAGTCGTGGATGAGAAATGCCATTTTGCCTGACAAGCCACAGAATGATATCGGTGGGGCTTTCGTTGGTGATTATTTCGCTAATAGTGTTCATTTGTTCTCTCGTGAGATCTGCTGGTCATCTGCTTCAATTGCTTCTGGTGTGTAAAGCAGTTCGAGCTCCGAGGTGAGTTGGTAGTCTTCCAGTGTTGCAGCGTGTGTATTGTTCCATGCTTCACCATCATCGTTCGGCCTGATTTTATCTGGTATTTCAAGGGTGCGAAAGCGCTCCAGCTCCCTTATCTCATGTGTGTAAAAGCGCTTGTCGGTGTCCGTTTCTTGCAACTTGCCCTGTAGGATTTTTTCCAGCCTGTTGATCATGATGTCATTTGCATCGGACGGGCCGAAGCGGCTTGTGTGTAATTTGACTAATTCGATGCCTGTCGCTGTGATTTTGACCTCGCGCCAATCCAGTCGCTCGATAGGTCCACCTGCTTTGTCTGGATTATAAGCTCGCCCGCTATAAGTGCCTATGGTTGTTGCGTCGGGATAGGGAGAATTGAAAACTACGTACAGTGGTGGCAGACCAGATTCTGGCGGGAAGCAGTAAATACAGTCTTTATAATTCGGTGGTTCATAGGCAGGGAGCGGTGTCGCTTCTATCCATGCGGGTCTGAGATTGACCCCCTCATAGGGGTCCGACAGTATCGGGTCACTGGGGGTTGTAGTTGACGACCCGTTCTCGGTATGAATGGGGAAGCTGAGCCTGATTGGAAAATCACTCGATGGAATCGATGTGTAGCTATTGCCTTCTTTATCCATTACTAAGGGGCGTACAGGCACCTTTTTTTCAGCACTTGTGGAGTTTGCACGGTTCGTAAGTGTATACGTGTCCAGATTGGCATTTATTCGTAGCGGTGATTCAATTGTCCCGTGCTTAAGCGCAATGTCATGAATGTTCGTAGGCAAATCAGGAATGAGTAGTTCAGCAGGCATGCTCAGGGCTGAGTCATGGTACAAATCAGCGTTTCCTAATTCTGATGAATAAAAAAATAAACCTATGCCCAGCCTGAAGATTGGGGTTGCAGTAATGCCCAGTGTCTTAACTTTCTCTATTCCTCTAAGGATATGGCTCTGAAGGCTGCCAAATCTGATTGGGTTAGTTGATATTGTGGTTAATGTTGAGCTTAGCACTATTCCGGAGTTGGGTTTTAAGGTGATGGAATTGCCTTGACTGTCTTTGTTGTGGTTGTTTCTTAATATTATTATGGTTTTCTGCTGGAGGTTTTCGTATTCCTTTTTTATTTTTTCAAGGCAGCGATTTAGTACTATTTCAATTTGCGCGGCAGTAATGCTGCTCATTAAAAAGTACAAATCTTCCTCGATCATATAGAAATCTTGGTCGCGCCAGCGGTTAAAGTGAACGACGTTTTCGAAATGCAGTGCTGCTTCGTCAATGCCTATTGTATATATGTGTTCTGCTAAGTATAGGTTGATATTGCGGATGGCTTGTTTGTGGGTTTTGTTATAAAGGAGCAGGAGGAATTTCTTTTGGGCGTAAAGTTGGCTTACCTGGTCTGGGTGGGATTGTCTTATGTCTGAATAATGTTTATTCAAATAGTTCTCAAATCCAGGAGTGCTCACTGGGCAGGTAGCCTCGATTTCCTGTATCACATTTTTCGCAATGGTCGTTGCGTTGTCGCTGAGCGCATCATATGAAAGCGATGCTATGTTCGGCGGTGTTATAGGTAGTGTGAACGGGCTGTCCCAAGAAAGGATGTCCTCAAAGTCATATGTAAAAGGCGCGGCTGAGTATATTTCTTGCAGTTCCTGGCTTGTTAGTGTTCTGCGTGAGGTCACGTCTATTTCCCTTGAAGAAGCCTTGAGGTACTAAACCTTGAGGCTTTCGCAAGAAGGGCGGCAGGTGGAATAGATGCACTGCTATTGAGTAGCGAGCGCGACACCAATAGAAATCGTAGATGCCGATGGCTGGTGGGTGTAAGAAGATGGGTTAAGCTGTTGGATCAAGGGAGTTAGACATCTAGTTTTTGTTATAGGCACTCGTTGGCTGAAGTATCCCTGAGGTTTATGGAATAGGTGACGCAGACTGCGGAGGGAGTTGGCCTGCACCTGTGGCAGCGGGCATGTCCGTGAAGAAGCCAGCGTGGCCCAAGCGTGGAGTGTGCAGCTATCGGTGGCAGGCGTAGGCTGGGGGAACCAGAATCTTCGCATCAGGCGCCATCCCTTGGGCAATCCCTGCACAGACTGCAAGCACCAGAGAATCCCCCTGTTCCCCCCCACTGCACGCCTAGGCCTAGTTGATGTGCAGAGCGGCGCTCGATCTCACAGGTGCTGAAAAGGTTGCGGCGAACTACACCCCACCCCGCCGCACATGCTTCACCAACACCTTCTCCAGCAACTCCCACATCGCCGGCTCGGTACTGAACGCCACGTTGAACCGCATCCACCCGGTCGCCTTGGCATCGACCATGAACAACTGCCCGGGCCCGAGCATGATGCCTTTCTCCAGCGCGTCATCCAGCAACGCCGCGCTGTCCGGAATCGCCGGGTGGCGGGTCCAGATATACATCCCTTCATCCGACTCGGTGAACAGCTCGAAGCCCAACCGATGCAGATGCCGGCCAACTTCCTGGTGCGCCTCGGCCAAACGCTGGCGCAGGCGCTTGAGGTGCTTGCGCCAGCGCCCGTCGATGATCGCGGCATACACCACGCGCTCCATCACCTGCGAGGTGGTCAGGCCTGAGCGCATCTTCAGGTGCAGCAGCTTCTGCATCAGCTCGGGGTTGGCCAACATGTAGCCGACCCGCACATTGGGCGAAATGCTCTTGGAGTAGCTACCCACGTACACCACCTGCTGCAGGTGGTCGAGGCTGGCCAGGCATGGCTGCGGTTCGGCGACCATGTCGGCGTACAGGTTGTTCTCCACCAGGCGGAAGCCGTGCTGGCTGGCCAGCTGCAGCAGGCGGTGCAGCTGCGGCAGCGGGGTGCGCGAGCAGGTCGGGCTGTGCAGGTGCGGCTGGGTGAAGAACGCAGTGGGGCGGTGATGGGTGAGCAACTGCTCCAGCTGGTTCAGGTCGTAGCCGGCCGGTGTGCGCGGCACGCCGACCAGGGTCGCGCCCTGGGTGCGCAGGATGCTCATCAGGTTGGGATAGCCCGGGTCGTCCACCAGCACCACGTCGCCCGGGCGCACCAGGGTGCGCGCGGCCAGGTCCAGGGCCTGGCTGGCGCCATGGGTGAGCATCAGCTGCGCCGGGTTGGCGACGATAGACAGTTCCTGCTGCAGGTTCTGTGCGGTCAGTGCACGCAGCTCCATCAGGCCCATGGGGTCGCCGTAGCCCGACAGCTCCAGCGGGCTGCCGGCCACCTGGCGCAGGCCGCGGCGCAGGCCGTCTTCGTACATCCAGTCGTTGGGCAGCCAGCCGCAGCCCGGCTTGAACGGCAACTGGCGGATTTCGAAGATCTGCTGCAGGTACCACTCGGAGTTGAACGTTGGTCGACTGGTGTCGGCCTCGGTGTTGTGCGGGTCGAGCAATTCGCCCGCCGCGCGGTTGACGAAGAACCCCGCATTGCCCCGGCTCACCAGCAGGCCCTGGGCGACCAGACGGTCGTAGGCCTCGACCACGGTGAAGGTGCTCACCGAATAGCTCGCGGCAAAGGCGCGGATCGAGGGGACCTTGGCGCCTGGCTTGAGGGTCTGGTTGTCGATCAACTCGCGCAGCCCGTCGATGATCTGGTTCACCAGCGGGGTCGAGGAGTCTGGATGTAATTCGAACATTCGGGGCCTTCAGGGTGCGTATCGCCCGGCGTTTGCAAGGTGTATTGCATGGGCGACCTGTACAGTGCAGTGCGAGTTTCATGCCACTGTGCATGGCTCTCTGCGCCGGACATTTTTACATTAGGTGTCAGATATCGCCACCTAAAGCATGTTCAGTTCGCCCCAGGCGCCTGCCCTGGGGCGCGTCAGCAGGCCGCCATGGAAGGCCTGCGTGTGTTCGCTCACACCATCCTGCGCGCATTAGCACTGATGTACGTGAAGCCGCCAGCCATCGGGGTTTCACAGTTTTCCTTGGATAAAAAGAAGCACGGGGTACACAACTGATGGACGCAACATCCACAACCACCACCGCGAAAAGCGGGCACGAGAGCAAGCTCAGTGCCTCGCTCAAGTCGCGCCACCTGACGATGATGTCGATCGCCGGGGTTATCGGCGGCGCCTTGTTCGTCGGTTCCGGCAGCGTGATTCACAGCGCCGGCCCAGCCGCCGTGCTGGCCTACCTGGCAGGCGGCATCCTGGTGGTACTGATCATGCGCATGCTGGGTGAAATGGCGACTTCCTCGCCAGACACCGGTTCGTTCTCTACCTACGCCGATCGCGCCATCGGCCGTTGGGCCGGTTTCACCATCGGCTGGCTGTACTGGTGGTACTGGGTCATCCTGATGGCCTGGGAAGCTTATGTGGCGGGCAAGATCCTGCATGGTTTCTTCCCCGACGTCAGCGTCAACGTGTTCGTGCTGGCCACGACCCTGTTGCTGATCACCGTCAACTTCTTCAACGTCAAGCACTACGGTGAGTTCGAGTTCTGGTTCGCCTTGATCAAGGTGATCGCGATTGTCTGCTTCCTGATCGTGTGCACCGCTGCCGTGCTGAACATCTGGCAGTTCGGTGAAGTGCGTGGCATCAGCCACCTTACTGCCGAAGGGTTCATGCCCAACGGCATCACCACCGTGATCGGTGCCTTGCTCGGGGTGATGTTCGCCTTCCTCGGCGCGGAAATCGTCACCATTGCCGCTTCCGAAGCCAAGGACCCTGCCGCGCAGATCGTCAAGGCGACCAACTCCGTGGTGTGGCGTGTGTGCCTGTTCTACGTAGGTTCGATCTTCCTGATCGTCTGCCTGGTACCGTGGAACGACCCGCACCTGGGCGTTTCCGGCTATGGCGCCTACCGCCGCACCCTGGAGCTGCTGGGCGTGCCGTATGCCGAGCTGCTGATGAACTTCGTGGTTCTGACCTCGGTGAGCAGCTGCCTGATCTCGGGCCACTACACCGCTTCGCGCATGCTGTTCTCCCTGGCACAGCGTGGCGACGCGCCGTCGTTCTTCAAGATCACCCGCGCCGGCACCGGTGTACCGGTTTACGCGATCATGGGCTCGTGCGCCGTGGCCGTGGTGTGCGCGCTGATCAACTTCAGCGAGACCCTGCGCCCGAAAGACGTGCTGGAAACCCTGATGAACACCACCGGCATGATTGCCCTGCTGGTGTATCTGGTGATTGCCTTCTCGCAGCTGCGCATGCGCCGCAAGCTGATTGCCGAAGGCAAGGAAGTACGCCTGAAGATGTGGCTGTTCCCATGGCTGACTTACCTGGTGATCGCGTTCATCGTCGCCGCCCTGGTGACCATGGCCTTCATGCCTGACTACCAGATCCTGGTGATCTCCACCGGTATCGCCGCGGCAATCGTGGTGGCAATGGGTGTGGTGCATCAGATCCGCACTGGCAAGCAGCACTAAGCGTCATTCGCTCATCGAAACGGCCGGCTCCCTCGGGGACCCGGCCGTTTCGCGTTGTTGGGCATTGTTTTTTTCCGCTGGCATGTGAAAGCGCTGGTTCATCCAGGGCGAGCCGAGCAGGGCGGCGGTGGCGATCAGGGCCAGGATGGCGAGGGTGATGAAAGTTTTCATGGAGGGGCGCATACATGGACGACACCAAGCATAGGTGGTCAGTTCCGGCCCTATCGCCGGCAGATGGCATATGCTGAACACATTGCCCGCCCAGAGGAGCTTCACATGGCCTGGTCCGCCACCCAGTATTCGCTGTTCGAAGACGAGCGTACCCGCGCCGTGCGCGACCTGCTCGCCGCTGTGCCACCACGCCCGGTACGCCACGCCACCGACCTGGGCTGTGGCCCTGGCAATTCCACCGAGGTGCTGCTGCAACGTTACCCGGATGCCCAGGTGACGGCCCTGGACAGCGACCCCGACATGATCGACAAGGCCCGCGAGCGCAAACGGCTGCGCATACCCCGGGTGCGCATGGTCATCGGTGACATTGCCGGCTGGTCAGCCCCCGAGCCGCAGGACCTGATCCTGGCCAATGCCTCGCTGCAATGGGTGCCTGACCACGCCTCGCTGTACCCGCACCTGGTGCGCCAGTTGAGCGAAGGTGCCAGCCTGGCCGTGCAGACCCCGGACAACCTCGACGAGCCGGCCCACCGGCAGCTGCGCGAAATCGCCAGCCAGGGCCCCTGGGCGGCGAAGTTCGCTGACTTCCAGCTGCCGCCACGGCACAGCGCGGCGTTCTACTACGACCTGCTCAGCCCGCTGTGTGCACGGGTGGATGTGTGGCGCACCACCTACCACCACCCGTTGGCCGGCGGCGCCGAAGCCGTGGTGGAATGGTTCAAGGGTTCGGCCTTGCGACCCTATCTGGGGCGGTTGGATGCCCAGGAGCAGGTGGATTTCCTGCAGATGTACCTGCAGGCGATGCAGCGCGACTACCCGCCGGCCACCGATGGCAAGGTGCTGTTGCCGTTCCCGCGGCTGTTCCTGATCGCTACCCGCTAGGGCGGCGCCAGCGCCAGGCCACGTAGCTGTAGATGCCGAGGTTGAGCAGCAGCACCAAAGTGCCCAGCAGCAGCTGGATGTACGGTGTCAGCCCTGCGGGGTAGATCAACGGCCAGATGTAGTGCTCGACGAAGCCGCCCTGGTAGCCTGCGTCACCGGCCGCGCTGCGCATGCGGTTTTCCCAGGTGGTCAGCGGGCAGCCCAGGTGCAGGCATTCCACCGCCAGGCCCCAGGCCAGCGCCGGCAGGTGCAGCAGCAGGGCAGGGCGCCAGCGCAGTACCAGCAGGCCGCCGAACAGCACCAGCAGGATGAACAGCAGGTGCAGCAGGACCAGGGTGTCGGCGGCAAGGCGGTAGAGCATGGGTTGTGTGCCGAGGGTTGAGGTTATCCCAGCATAGTCGGGTTGCCTGTGCCGGCCTCTTCGCAGCACAGGCTTACAACCCTTCCTCCACCATCTGCAGGAAGGTCGCCACCACCCGCCGCGTGCGCTGCTCGCTCAGGCACACCAGTGTCTCGGTCAGGTGTCGCTGGCAATCGACGATCGGCAATGCGCACACCCGCGCATCCGCACCAAACTCCGCCGCCGACACCACCCCCACACCAATCCCCACCACCACCGCTTCCCGCGCCGCTTCCCGGCCTTCTACCTGGATCGCCGGGCGGATCCGCAGCCCGGCTCGTTGCATTTCTTCTTCCAGGGTCTGCCGCGTCACCGACCCGGGCTCGCGCAGCACCAGCGGCGTATCGTCCAGATCCGCCAGGCTGATCGCGCCGCGGCTGGCCCAGGGGTGCTGGTGGGAGACAAACGCCACCATCGGGTCGCGGCGCAGCGGCAGGCAGTGCAGGCGCTCATCGTCCACGTCCCGCCCCAGCAGGGCCAGGTCGGCCTGGTAGCTGAACAGCCGGGCCAGCGATTCGTCGGTGTTGCCAGTCTCGATCTTTACCTGGATGCCCGGGTAGCGCTGGCAGAAGCGGGCGATCTGCGGCAGCACGTGCACTGGCGCATCCACCGCCAGCACCAGGCTGCCGGTGTGCAGCGCACGCGAATCCTGCAGTAGTTCATGGGCCTCGGCCTCGCAGGCGAACAGGCGCTGGCTGATGCCCAGCAGGCGCTCGCCAAGGTCGGTGAGCTGCACCGAACGCTTGTTGCGGTGGAACAGCAAGACGCCGAAGCGCTCCTCCAGTTTGCGCACCTGGTCCGACACCGCTGGCTGGGTCAGAAACAATTTTTCGGCAGCGCGGGTAAAGCTGCCGTGAACGGCCACGGCATGGAAGGCCTTGAGTTGTGCGTGTGAAACCGACATGACGACCTCAGTAACAAGCTGGGCTTATGTGTGAAATACGATAAATCGATTTTATTTATCTTAGCGCAACTGTTTCCATGCATGTCAGCCCGACGCTGGCACCACAAGTGCCGCCAGGGCCATGGTTCCTACACGGCGCCATCTGACCCGATGACAGCCTCGTCATCGCTGTGCGTAACACAAGAACAAGACAGGCGTTTCTTCACATTCTGCCGGCACACTTGAGCAAGAGGTCAGACTTACATGAATCAGTCCCTAGCCGCGTTCAAACGCTGGCGCATCCAGATTTTCGCCATAACCTGGCTGGCCTACGCCGCCTTCTACTTCACCCGCAAGGCCTTCTCGGTGGCCAAGCTGGGCATCGGTGAAGACCCCAACTTCATGCTCGACAAGGCCGCCATGGCCAACCTCGACGCCATCTACCTGGCCGCCTACGCCGTGGGCCAGTTCACCTGGGGCATGCTCGCCGACCGCTTTGGCCCACGTGTAGTGGTGCTCGGCGGCCTGCTGATTTCTGCTGCTGCGGCGGTGGTGATGGGCAGTTACGCCACCTTCCCGATCTTCGCCACCTGCATGCTGGTGCAGGGGCTGGCGCAATCCACGGGCTGGGCCGGGTTGTGCAAGAACATCGGCAGCTTCTTCCCGGCGTCGCAGCGTGGGCGGGTGCTGGGCCTGTGGAGTTCCTGCTATGCCTTCGGCGGCCTGGTAGCCTCGCCGTTCGCCGGCTGGTGGGCCTATACCTTGGTCGGTACCTGGCACGCGGCGTTCTTCTCGAGTGCCGCGGTGGTGGCGCTGGTGGCCGTGCTGTTCTTCTTCCTGCAGCGCAACAAGCCTGAAGACGTCGGCCTGCCGGCGGTGGAGCCCGAGCCGCAGAGCATGGCCCCGGCCGGCAACCTGTGCAGCGTTTGGGCACCGCTGAAGGAGATCCTGCGCAACCGCACGGTGCTGACCCTGGGGCTGGCGTACTTCCTGTTGAAGCCGGCGCGCTACGCCATCCTGCTGTGGGGGCCGGTGATCGTCTTCGAGCAGATGCCCTCGGTGGGCAAGGTGGGGGCAGCGATCATACCGACAGCCTTCGAACTGGCCGGGCTGCTCGGCCCGATCATCATCGGCCTGGCCTCCGACAAGCTGTTCGGCGCCCGGCGCATGCCGGCCTGTGTCATCAGCCTGGTACTGCTGACCGTGGCGTTGGCGGCGTTCATGGCGGCCATGCACACCGGCAGCGTGATGCTGGTGGTGGCCCTGCTGTTCGTCATGGGCCTGACCCTGTACGGGCCGGACTCGATGATCAGCGGCGCTGCGGCCATCGACTTCGGCACCGCCAAGGCTGGCGCTACCGCAGCTGGCTTCGTCAACGGCTGCGGTTCGGTGGGGGCGGTGCTTGGCGGGCTGCTGCCGGGGTACTTCGATGGTGTCACGGTGTTCATCGTGTTTGCCGGCTGCGCGCTGTTCTCGGCACTGGTGCTGCTGCCGCACTGGAACAGCCGCCCGGCCAGCGCTGCGCAAAGCACCGACGTGGCACCCAATACCAGCATGGCAATCAAGCCACTGCGTACCTGAAAGGAAAGCGAGCGAATGAGACCCTTCTGGCTGCAACAGGCCCTGGATTCGGCGCAAGAGGCGGTGTGCCCGCCGCTGCAAGGTGATGCCCGCTGCGATGTGTGCATCGTCGGCGGCGGCTATACCGGCCTGTGGACCGCGCTGATGCTGAAGGAGGCGGTGCCGGCCCTGGATATCGTGCTGATCGAGGCCGATATCTGCGGTGCCGGTGCAAGTGGCCGCAATGGTGGCTGTGCGTTGTCCTGGTCGGCCAAGTACTTCACCCTCGAGCGGCTGTTCGGGGTGGCCGAAGCGGTGCGCCTGGTGCGTGAGTCGGAGCGCAGCATCGCTGAGATCGGTGCGTTCTGCGCGGCCAATGGCATCGATTGCGACTACCGCCTGGACGGCACGCTGTACACCGCCACCAATGCCGCGCAGGTCGGCGCCACCGACGCGGTGATCGCCGCGCTGGAGCAAAAGGGGATCAATTCGTTTCGCCGCCTGCCGCTGCAGCAGGTGCAGCGCCTGGCGGGTTCGGCGCGGCACCTGGAAGGCTGGTTTTCGCCGGCCGCGGCCACGGTGCAGCCTGGCAAGCTGGTGCGCGGCCTGCGCCGGGTGGCCTTGCAGCGTGGCGTGCGCATCCATGAGGGCAGCGCCATGACCGGCCTGGAGCACGGCGCCCCGGTGCAGGTGCGCACGGCCCATGGGACGGTGCGCGCCGACCGCGTGGTATTGGGCCTGAATGCCTGGATGGCGCGGGCTTTCCCGCAGTTCGAGCGCAGCGTGGCGATTGTTTCCAGCGACATGGTGATCACCGAACCTTGCCCCGAGCTGCTGCACCAGACCGGCCTGGACAGCGGCATCAGCGTGCTCGATTCGCGGATTTTCGTGCATTACTACCACAACACCTCCGATGGCCGGCTGATGCTCGGCAAGGGCGGCAATACCTTCGCCTATGGCGGGCGCATGCTGCCGGTGTTCGACCAGCCGTCGCCGTACCGGCCACTGCTGCGTGAAAGCCTGGGTGGTTTTTTCCCGGCGCTGGCCGAGGTGCCACTGGCGGCCAGCTGGAACGGGCCGTCCGACCGCTCGGTGACCGGCTTGCCATTCTTTGGCCGGCTGGACGGGCAGGGCAACGTGTTCTACGGCTTTGGTTACTCCGGCAGCGGCGTCGGGCCGTGCCACATGGGCGGGCAGATTCTGTCGTCGCTGGCACTGGGGCTGGACAACCCATGGACCCGTTCGCCGCTGGTCAAGGGGCCGTTGGGGCTGTTCCCGCCCGAGCCGATCCGCTACCTGGGCTCGCTGATGGTGCGCAATGCCATCCGCCGCAAGGAGCGGGCCGAGGACCGTGGGCTGCGGCCGCGCAGGCTGGACGTGCGGTTGGCGCGGTTTGCCGCGGCGGCTGGGAAGGCCGATAAAGGCTGATGAGATTTCTTGTCGAACACAGGCCGGAGGGCGTATAAACTGCACCCACTTTTGGCCGGTCGCTTCCTGAACCGGCCGCTGAAACAAGAGAGTCGACATGGGCGCACAGTGGAAAGCCAAACATAAAGAAGCCGCGGCCAACGCCAAAGGCAAGATCATGGGCAAGCTGTCCAAAGAGATCCAGATCGCTGCCAAGTCCGGCGCCGACCCGGACATGAACCCACGCCTGCGCCTGGCCATCGAGCAGGCCAAGAAGGCCTCGATGACCCGCGAGACGCTGGAGCGCGCAATCCGCAAGGGCGCGGGCCTGGACGGCGATGCCGTGCAGTACTCGGCGGTAAGCTACGAAGGTTTCGCCCCGCACCAGGTACCGCTGATCGTCGAGTGCCTGACCGACAACGTCAACCGCACCGTCGCGCAGATCCGTGTGCTGTTCCGCAAGGGCCAGCTGGGCGCCAGCGGTTCGGTGGCCTGGGACTTCAACCATGTCGGCCTGATCGAAGCCACCCCGAACGGCGACGCCGACCCGGAAATAGCGGCCATCGAAGCCGGTGCCCAAGACTTCGAGGAAGGCGACGAAGAGGGTTCGACCCTGTTCATCACCGACACCACCGACCTCGACGCGGTGCAGAAGGCCCTGCCGGAGCATGGCTTCACCGTGACCTCGGCGAAGATCGGCTACACCCCGAAGAACCCGGTGAGCGCGGCCAGCCTGAGTGCTGAAGCATTGGCCGAGGTGGAAGCGTTCCTCGAAGCCATCGACGAGAACGATGACGTGCAGAACGTGTATGTTGGTCTGACTGACTGATCTGCTTCTCTGGGGCCGCTTTGCGGCCCAATCGCCGGGGGA
>NZ_JBNRIJ010000001.1:21391-22408 GCF_053557675.1 Pseudomonas sp. XP1
GCCCACCTGCGCACCCTCGACCACCTGCTGCAGCTGAAGAACCTCAGCCACGCCGCCGAGCGTCTGGGCGTCAGCCAGTCCGCCCTCAGCCGCCAGCTGGCCCATCTGCGCGAAGCCTTCGACGACCCCTTGCTGGTACGCCAGGGCCGCGGTTACGTGCTCAGCGAATACGCCGAAGCCCTGGTCGAACCCCTGCGCCAGGTTCTCGAGGAGCTGCACGCCCTGCGCCAGCCCGCGGTGTTCGACCCGGCGCGTTGCGAGCGGCGCTTCTGCCTGGCCGCGTCAGACTATGTGGCCGAGCACATGCTGCCGCTGCTGGTGGCAGCGCTGGAGCGCGAAGCGCCGGGCGTATCGCTGGAATATCGAACCTGGCAGGCCGGCCAGTACACCTTGCTGGCCAGTGGCGAGATCGACCTGGCAACCACGTTGTTCGACGAGTCGCCACCCAACCTTCACGGTAGGTTGTTGGGCGAGGACCGCGCGGTATGCCTGATGCGCCACGACCACCCGCTGGCCGCCCGCGGCGCGCTCAGCCAGGCCGACTACCTGGCGCACAAGCATGTGCGTATTTCCGGTGGAGGCGACAAGGACAGCTTCATCGACCGCCACTTGCGCGCCCAGGGCCTGCAACGGCGGGTCAGCCTGGAAGTGCCGTTCTTCTCTGCCACCGTGCAGGTGATCGCCAACAGCCAGGCGCTGGCCACCGTGCCCGAACACATCGCCCGGCAGCTGTGCCGCCTGCACGACCTGGCCTGGCGGCCGCTGGGCTTCATCGACCACAGCCAGCGCTACTGGGTGGTGTGGCACCAGCGCCTGCAGGCCTCGGCCGAACATCGCTGGTTGCGCAACCGGGTGTTCGAGTTGTGGCGCCAGTCGCAGTTCGGTGTGCAGGGCGGGCATGCGGGTTTGCCATAGCAGGTATGCGCGAGGCGGGGTTATTCACTTCGGGATAGGTGCCTAGACTGGGGGCATTGCGCTGCCTGTAGCGGCCTCTTCGCGGGGAAAACCCCACCCCCA
>NZ_JBNRIJ010000001.1:22529-23957 GCF_053557675.1 Pseudomonas sp. XP1
ACCCCCGAACAATTCCGCCAATACGGCCACCAACTGATCGACCTGATCGCCGACTACCGCCAATCCGTCGGTGAGCGCCCGGTCATGGCCCAGGTCGAACCCGGCTATCTCAAGGCCGCCTTGCCCGCTCAGGCCCCCCGCCAAGGCGAGCCTTTCGCCGCGATCCTCGACGATGTCAACCAGTTGGTCATGCCCGGCCTGTCCCATTGGCAGCATCCGGACTTCTACGGCTATTTCCCCTCCAACGGCACCCTGTCGTCGGTCCTCGGTGACTTCCTCAGCACTGGCCTGGGCGTGCTGGGCCTGTCGTGGCAGTCCAGCCCGGCCCTGAGCGAGCTGGAGGAAATCACCCTCGACTGGCTGCGTCAGTTGCTGGGCCTGTCTGGCCAATGGAGCGGGGTGATCCAGGACACCGCATCCACCAGCACACTGGTGGCGCTGATCTGCGCGCGGGAACGCGCCAGCGACTACGCACTGGTACGCGGCGGCCTGCAAGCCCAGCCCAGGCCGCTGATCGTCTATGTCAGCGCCCATGCCCACAGCTCGGTGGACAAGGCCGCATTGCTGGCCGGTTTCGGCCGCGACAACATCCGCCTGATCCCGACCGACGAACGCCATGCCCTGCGCCCGGAAGCACTGCAGGCGGCGATCGAGCAGGACCTGGCCGCCGGCAACCAGCCCTGCGCCGTGGTCGCGACCACCGGTACTACCGCCACCACGGCCCTCGACCCGTTGCGGCCGATCGGCGAGATCGCCCAGGCCCATGGCCTGTGGCTGCACGTGGACTCGGCCATGGCCGGCTCGGCGATGATCCTGCCGGAATGCCGCTGGATGTGGGACGGCATCGAGCTGGCCGATTCGCTGGTGGTCAACGCGCACAAATGGCTGGGCGTGGCCTTCGATTGCTCGATCTACTACGTGCGCGACCCGCAGCACCTGATCCGGGTCATGAGCACCAACCCCAGCTACCTGCAGTCGGCGGTGGATGGCGAGGTCAAGAACCTGCGTGACTGGGGTATCCCGCTGGGCCGCCGGTTCCGCGCGTTGAAGCTGTGGTTCATGCTGCGCAGCGAGGGGGTAGAGGCGTTGCAGGCACGGCTGCGGCGTGACCTGGACAATGCCCAGTGGCTGGCCGGGCAAATCGGCGCGGCGGCGGAGTGGGAGCTGCTGGCGCCGGTGCAGTTGCAGACGTTGTGCATTCGCCATCGGCCGGCGGGGCTGGAAGGGGAGGCGCTGGATGCGCATACCAAGGGGTGGGCCGAGCGGCTGAACGCGTCCGGGGATGCCTATGTGACGCCGGCGACGCTGGATGGGCGGTGGATGGTGCGGGTGTCGATTGGCGCATTGCCGACCGAGCGGGAGCATGTCGAACAGCTTTGGGCGCGCCTGCAGGAAGTGGTCAAGGGATGAAATTGCCGGGGGCTGCAA
>NZ_JBNRIJ010000001.1:24071-25686 GCF_053557675.1 Pseudomonas sp. XP1
ATCGGGGTTGCCAAGGTCATCCATCGCCAGGCGATGGGTTTCCGGGGCAATGTACGCTGCCAGGGCACACACGCAGGTGATGAAGAACGCCAGGCCACCGACCACCAGTGGGATGTTGTCCGAACCAGGCGGGGCAACCAGGGCGAACAGCGCCGGCAGCATGGCGGTCAGCATGGTGCCGATGTTCTGCGCGATGGCCATGGCCGAAACACGGTAGCGGGTGTGGAACAGCTCTGGGTAGAAGCTTGGAAACACTGCGTTGTAACCCTGGTACACCATGCCCCACATCACGATGGAAGAGGCGAATGCCAGCGGTACGTTCTGGATGCTGATCGCATACAGATAGACGAAGGCCAGCAGGCCCGAGCCCAGGCAACCGGCGATCATGGTCGGGCGACGGCCGATCTTGTCGGACAGGTTGCCGACAAACGGAATCACCAGCACCGCGACGATGTTGCCGACTACCGGAATCCACAGGTACACGCTCTTGTCGAAGCCGATGCCATAGGCCGGCTGTACCGCGTAGGCCGCACCGAAGATGGTGGCCACCACCGGGATCACGTTCATCAGTGCCATGAACATCACCAGCACCATGTGCTTCCAGCTATGGCGGAAGGCCTCGCTGATGGGCGACTTGGCGACTTTGTCCTGTTTCTCTTCCTTCACGAACGCCGGGGTTTCGTGCACTTCCTTGCGAATGATGAAGCCTGCGATCAGCACGATGGCGCTCATCAGGAATGGAATGCGCCAGCCCCAGTCGTTGAAGGCTTCGCTGGGCATGAAGTAGGCCAGTGGCAGGAACACGGCCGCCGCCAGCACCTGGCCAGCCTGTACGCCTTGCAGGGTGAAGCTGGCGTAGTAGCCCCTTCGACCGAATGGCGCATGTTCCATGATCATCGAACTGGCACCGGAAATTTCACCGGCCACGGCAAAGCCCTGGATCAGGCGCAGCACCACCAGCAAGGCCGGGGCGAGCAGGCCGATGTCGTGGTAGGTGGGCAGCAGGCCCACGGCCATGGTCGACAGGCCCATCAGGAACATGCACAGCAACAGTACGTTCTTGCGGCCGCGGGTGTCACCCCAGTGGCCCAGCACGAAGGCGCCGAACGGGCGCGCCAGGTAACCCACGCCGTAGGTGGCCAGCGAGGCAATGATGGCCATTTTCGGGTCGGTGTTAGGGAAGAAGATCTGCGGGAAAATCAGCGCAGCGGCCTGGGCGTAGATGAAGAAGTCGTAGTACTCGAGTGCCGAGCCTATCCATCCACTGGCGGTCGCTTTCTTGGCTTGAGAGCTGGAGTGAGCCATCGTTGTCTCCGTTGTTATTGTTGTTAGCGCAGGTTCCGCCGGAGGTTAGCCAAGGCAGGAGGCAGTGGTCGGTGTGCCTGCGTCTGTGGTTCATGTTGACCACGGGCCAGCGGACTGGCAATTCGCTAAAACGGGTATTGTGCGATAATCGAACGCAAAACTAACCATTCCGTACAAAGAGATTGAAGCGACGACTTTACCTGCGAATAATCGATCGTGCCAGGAACTGTGGTTCTGATTTTCCAGGTCTGGCCCAATCGCCGGCAAGCCAGCTCCCACAAGGTATGCGCCAATCCTGTGGGAGCTGGCT
>NZ_JBNRIJ010000001.1:25790-27782 GCF_053557675.1 Pseudomonas sp. XP1
TGCAGCGTTCGATCGCTACCGTGTCCTTGAGCGGCACCCTGCCGGAAAAGCTCGAAGCCATCGCCGCCGCCGGTTTTGACGGCGTCGAGATCTTCGAAAACGACCTGCTCTATTACGCCGGCAGCCCGCGCCAGGTGCGGCAGATGTGCGCCGACCTGGGTATTGCCATCACCCTGTTCCAGCCGTTTCGCGACTTTGAAGGCTGCCGCCGCGACCGCCTGCAGAAGAACCTCGACCGCGCCGAGCGCAAGTTCGACCTGATGCAGGAACTGGGCACCGACCTGGTGCTGGTGTGCAGCAACGTCCAGGCCGATGCCCTTGGCGAAGAACAACTGCTGGTCGACGACCTGCGCCTGCTGGCCGAGCACGCTGGCAAACGCGGCCTGCGCATTGGCTACGAAGCCCTGGCCTGGGGCCGCCACGTCAACACCTACCAGCAAGTCTGGAACCTGGTGCGCCAGGCCGACCACCCGGCCCTCGGGGTGATCCTCGACAGCTTCCACACCTTGTCGCTCAAGGGCGACCCGAGCGCGATCCGCGACATCCCCGGCGACAAGATCTTCTTCGTGCAAATGGCCGACGCGCCGATCCTGGCCATGGATGTGCTGGAGTGGAGCCGCCACTTCCGCTGCTTCCCGGGGCAGGGCGAGATGGACATGGCCGGTTTCCTGGCGCCAATCCTTGCCAC
This sequence comes from Pseudomonas sp. XP1, assembly GCF_053557675.1. Classification (NCBI taxonomy): domain Bacteria; kingdom Pseudomonadati; phylum Pseudomonadota; class Gammaproteobacteria; order Pseudomonadales; family Pseudomonadaceae; genus Pseudomonas; species Pseudomonas sp. XP1. The sequence continues at coordinate 26,479 of NZ_JBNRIJ010000001.1, forward strand.
CGGCTACCGCGGGCCGCTGTCGCTGGAAATCTTCAACGACGGCTTCCGCGCCGCGCCGCCCCGGCAGAACGCCGCCGATGGCCTGCGTTCGCTGCTGTACCTCGAAGAGCACACCCGCCTGCGCCTGGAGCAGGAAGGCACCTCGATCGAGCCTGGTGTGCTGTTCACCCCGCCGGCGGCCAGTGCCTATGACGGCGTGGAGTTCCTCGAATTCGCGGTCGACGAAGCCGTCGGCGCGCGCCTGGGCAGCTGGCTGAAGCGCCTGGGCTTTGCCGAAGCCGGCAAGCACCGCAGCAAAGAAGTGCAGTTGCTGCGCCAGGGCGATATCAACATTGTGCTGAACGCCGAACCCTATTCCTTCGGCCACAACTTCTTCGAGGCCCACGGGCCGTCGCTGTGCGCCACCGCGCTGCGGGTCAAGGACCAGCAAGCCGCCCTGAAGCGCGCCACCGCCTTCCGTGGCCAGCCGTTCCGTGGCCTGGTCGGGCCCAACGAGTGCGAAGTGCCGGCGGTACGTGCACCGGATGGCAGCCTGCTGTACCTGGTGGAGCAGGGCACTGCCGGCCAGACCCTGTACGACACCGACTTCAGCCTGGACAAGAACGCCACGGCCACCGGCGGCCTGCGCCGCATCGACCACATGGCCCTGGCCCTGCCGGCCGAGTCGCTGGACAGCTGGGTGCTGTTCTACAAGAGCCTGTTCGATTTCGCCGCCGACGACGAAGTGGTGCTGCCGGACCCTTACGGCCTGGTCAAGAGCCGCGCCCTGCGTAGCCAGTGCGGCACCCTGCGCCTGCCGCTGAACATCTCGGAAAACCGCAACACCGCCATCGCCCATGCGTTGTCCAGTTATCGAGGTTCGGGGGTGCATCACATCGCCTTCGATTGCGACGACATCTTCCGCGAGGTGGCGCGGGCCAAACTGGCTGGGGTACCGCTGCTGGAAATCCCGCTGAACTACTACGACGACCTGGCGGCGCGTTTCGATTTCGATGACGAGTTCCTCAGCGAACTGGCCTACTACAACGTGCTGTACGACCGCGATGCCCAGGGCGGCGAGCTGTTCCACGTGTACACCGAGCCGTTCGAAGAGCGTTTCTTCTTCGAGATCATCCAGCGCAAGGGGGGGTATGCCGGTTACGGTGCGGCCAACGTCGCGGTGCGCCTGGCGGCGATGGCCAAGGCCCGCAGCGGGGCGGCGCGCAAGCCGGTCCTGTAGTTGCTTGCCTGTATCGGCCTCATCGCCGGCAAGCCAGCTCCCACAGGATCACCACAGCCCGATGGGCTTTTGCAGCCCCTGTGGG
>NZ_JBNRIJ010000001.1:27884-110737 GCF_053557675.1 Pseudomonas sp. XP1
GGCAGCGCACTCTGCGGGTGCTGTGGCTCCTGCAGGCTGGCCAGCCGCAACCCCGCCATGTCCAGCGCGCTCAGCCAGCTGGCCAGGGTACGGAAGTACCACGGCATCACCTGCCAATCCCCGGCGAACCCGGCAAACGATTCCTCCCGCCAGCCATCCTGGTAATCCCCATCCGCCACGCCCCACGGGTGCAGGGTCTGGATCACCAGCGCACCGCCGGGCGCCAGCAACGCATTCATCGCCGCCAGCAGCGGGATGATGTCCTGCTGCAACAGGGCGAAGTTGGCACAGATCAGGTCATAGTCCTTGCCAACATAGGCCTGCCCGGCGGCCAGCTGTGCATAGCTGGCCAGGTGTACCTCGGCGGAACCGGCAGCACGCGCGGCATCCACCAGCGCCCGGTCTCCATCCACACCTACCGCCTCGACACCCCGGTCAGCCAGCGCGCGCAGCAGCCAGCCTTCACCACAGCCCAGGTCGAGCACCCGTTCGGGTTGGCGGCCAAGAATGGCCAGCAGGATGGCCTGGTCGGTGACCTGGCGACGGCTCTCGATACTGCCGCTGCGCACGGCATCGATCCAGGCCTGGGCGTTGTACTGCCAGCTGTCGAGCAAGGCGTCTTCAGGATTGCGCATGGTCATCTCCGTTGTGCTCGATTTCGCCAGCGGCCGCCAGGGCACTCAGCCGGCCGCAGCGCGCTGTCGCTTGATCCGGTACATATCGCCATCAGCATGGCGCAGCAGCATGTCGGCATCGTTGCCGTCATCGGGGAAACGGGCTACGCCAATGCTGCAGGATGGCGCATCGATGCCGGCAAACTCGGCGCCAAGTGGCTCGGCCATGGCGGCCAGGATGCGTGCCAGCTGCTCGGCGATGGCCTCTGGCGACACGTAGTCGGTCAACAGCACGGTGAACTCGTCACCGCCCATCCGCGCGACTGTATCGGTCGCACCTACGCAACCTTCCAGGCGCCGGGCCAGGGTGCACAACACGCGGTCACCCACGCTGTGGCCATGGTTGTCGTTGATGTCCTTGAAGTCATTGATATCGATGAACAGCAACGCCAGCGGCTGGTTGTGATGTCGGGCCGCGGCAAGGGCGGTGTCCAGCCGCTTGTTGAACATGGCCCGGTTGGCCAGGCGGGTGAGGGGGTCATGGTGGGCCAGGAAGCGCAGTTCTTCCTCGGCCTGGTGTTGGGCGGTGACATCCCGCGCCACACCGATGCGGGCATCGGCCTCATCGGACCAGCAGGCTGCCCACAGGATGTGCACGATACCGCCATCCTTGCGGATGTAGCGGTTGCGGAAGTCGTAATGGGATTGGCCGTTCATCACCCGGAGGATCGATGCACGGGTGATCGCCAGGTCGTCAGGGTGCATGTAGTCGGTGATCGGGGTGCCGATCAGTTCGCAGGCCCGGTAGCCCAGCAGCGCCTCGCAGGCATCGCTGACGAAAACGATCTGGTTGTCCCTGTCGACCACGAACACCGTGTCCAGCATCAGGTGGATCAGCCTGGGGTATAACGCTTGCAAGTCTACGGGCATGGGGCAGGGCGTCCGCGGCAGGGTGACCGATCATAGCCTGAAATGGAACAAAATGCGGCAGGTGCCGCATACCCTGTGGGAGCGGCCGTGCGTCGCGATGGGCTGCGCAGCAGCCCCAGGTTTTCAGCACCAATGCACAAATTGCCGGGGCCGCTTTGCGGCCCTTTCGCGACACAAGGCCGCTCCCACAAAGGCAGCATCAATTGGTAACCAATAGTTCCGGCCCGAGGTAATCGTTGATCTGCTGGATATCGTCATCCCCCAGGCTGCCCACCGACGATGCCAGGCGCAGCCGCGACATCAGGTAGTTCAGCTTCGCCTCGAACAGGTCATGCCGGGCGTCAAACAGCAATTCCTCGGCATTGAGCACATCCGAGTTGGTGCTGGTGCCGCCTTCCCTGAACCCCTTGCGGGCCGAAAGCAGCGAGCGTTCGTTGGATGCCACGGCCTTTTCCAGCGCCTGAATGCGCAAGGCGCCACTCTGCACGCCGCGGTACTCGCGGGTGGTGCCAGAGATCACTTCCTCGCGTGTGGCGTCCAGTTCATCCAGGGCCTTGGAACTGTTGGCGCTGGCCTGGCGGGTGAGGGCGCTGGTGCTGCCGCCGCTGTACAGCGGAATGTTCAGCTCCAGCCCGATCGAGCTGTAGTGGTTGCGCTGGTTCAGTTCGGAAATCGACTGGCTGCTGCCGGCGGTATAGCCTGCCACGAAATCCAGGGTCGGCCAGTGCCCGGCGCGGGCGCGTTTCACTTCTTCTTCGGCCAGCTCGTAATTGTGCCGGCGCGCATGAATCAACGGGCTGTCGGCCTGGGCCTTGACCAGCCAGTCCTGCAGGTTGCCCGGCATCAGCGGCGGGGTGCTGAAGCCCGGCTGCAAGGTGGTCAGCGACTCCGGCGTTTCACCGATGTACTCTTCCAGCTTTCGGCGGGCGTTGACCAGGTTGTCCTGGGCCTCGATCAGGTCTGCCTCGGCCAGGTCGCGACGGGCTACCGACTCGTCGATGTCGGTGATGGTGCCGGCACCCAGCTCCATGCGCCGCTTGGCCGACGCCAACTGCTCTTCGAAGGCATTCAGCTTGGCCTTGGCCAGGGTGATGGTTTCACTGGCCAGCAGCACGTCGAAGTAGGCGTCTGCCAGACGCACCGCAGCGTCCTGGCTCTTGGCATCGAACACCGCCACGCTGTAGTCGGCACGTTGCTGGCCCTGACGGTATTCGGCCATCTTCTGCTTGTTGAACAGCGGTTGGCGCAAACGCACGTTGGCGCCCTTGGAGTCATAGTCCAGGTCGCTGTCCCGGCCATTCTGACGCTGGCTGCCATTGACCTTGTTGAAGTAGCCCGCAGCGTTGATCTGCGGTAGCAGGCCGGCCTGGCCGATGGCGCGGTTCTCGCTGCCGGCTTCTTTCTCGTGCACCGCGGCGCGGTAGATCGGGCCTTGGTACTGCAGCAGGTCCCAGGCTTGCTTCAGGTCCATGGCACTGGCCTGTACGGACAACCCCAACAGGCACAACATCAGGCACGGGCGATTCATGTCATTGCTCCTTGAACGAGGCGTCCACGCGTTCGAGCATCGGCTTGAGCAGGTAGCTGAGCAGGTTGCGCTCGCCGGTCTTGATGGTGACGGTGGCCGGCATGCCGGGGCGGATGTGGTTGCTGCCCAGCAAGCCCATGCCGTCCTGCGTCACTTCCACCTGGGCCAGGTAGTACGGCTGCTTGCTTTCTTCGTCCATCAGGCGGTCGGCCGAGATCGTCTTGACCCGCCCCGGGATGTTTGGCGTCTGCGCATGGTTGAAGGCGGGGAAGGCCAGGTCCACGTCCAGGCCCGGCACCATCTTGTCGATGGCCTGCACCGGGATCATCGCGTCCACCTGCAACGGCTGGTCGAGCGGCACCACCTCCATGATCTTTGCCCCAGGCTGGATGATGCCGCCGACCGTGGCGATGCTCAGGGCCTGGACCATGCCGTCGATCGGCGAGCGGATCACCGTGTGGGTCACTTCATAGTCCAGCGCGCGCAGGCGATCGGCCAGGGTGGTGTTCTCCTTGGCGGTATCGGTCAGTTGCGATTCCACTTCCTTGAGGTAGTCGTGCTGGCGTTGCAGGATGCGCAGCTTGATCTCGGTGGCCTGGCTGCGCGTCCGGGCAATGTTGTTGAGGTTTTCGGCCTGGCCGGCGGACAGGTCGGCATTGTTGCGCTCAAGCTCCAGCAGGCGGTTGCGTGGCACATAGCCTTCGGCGGCCAGCACGCGTGTGCCTTGCAGTTCCTGGTTGAGGAAGCCGATCTGCGAGGCCCGGGCGCCATACACCTGCTGCAGCCCCTTGAGCTGCACCGCCGTGGCAGCAAGGTTTTCCTCGAGGATGCTCAGTTCACCGGCCAGGCCAGCGCGGCGTGTATCCAGCAGGCGCTGTTGCAGGTCCATGGCGGCCAGCAGGCGCGGGTCGCCGTCGTAGTGCTTGAGCAGTGCAGGGTCGAAGGTGACTGTGTCGCGGCCATCGCGTTCGGCTTCCAGGCGGTTTTCCACGGTCTTGCTGACGATGTACTGGGCACTGACCGCGCCCTGTTCGGCCACCGCGCGCAGGGCGTCCAGGCGTACCACTTCCTGGCCTTTCCTCACCACATCGCCTTCGCGCACCAGGATCGCCTCGACCGTGCCGCCGGTCAGGTGCTGCACCGCCTTGCGGTTGCTGGTGACCTTGACCGTGCCAGTGGCGACCACGCCGGCGTCCAGCGGCGCCAGGCACGACCACAGCAGGAAGCCGCCAAAGCCGGCGATGACCAGCCATACCCCCCAGCGTGCCGGCCGCCCTGCGTCCAGGTCGATCAGGTTGCGGGCCTCGGCAGGAATCAATTCGGCGTGTTGGGTCATCTGCATGATTCGGTCACTCCCGTACTTTTACCGAGGCCAGCGGCGCTGCGGTCGCCGCCGGGATCACGCTGGCCTTGCGCAGCGCCGCGAACACCTCGTCGCGGCTGCCGAGCATGTGCACGGCGCCGTCACGCAACATCAGCACCTTGTCGACCGCACACAGCACATTGGGCCGGTGGGAAATCAGGATTACCGTGGCCCCGCGCGCCTTGAGTTCGGCCAGCGCATCGACCAGGGCCTTTTCGCCGACGTCATCCAGGTTGGCATTGGGCTCGTCCAGCACTACCAGGTTCGGCTCACCATACAGCGCACGGGCCAGGGCGATGCGTTGCTTCTGGCCACCGGACAGCGGGCTGCCGTCGGCTGCCAGGCGGGTGTCGTAGCCCTGCGGGAAGCGCAGGATCATGTCGTGCACGCCGCTGCTACGGGCCGCACGGATCACCGCTTCGCTGTCCACCTCGGCGAAGCGTGCGATGTTCTCGGCGATGGTGCCCTCGAACAACTCCACGTCCTGGGGCAGGTAGCCCAGCCACGGGCCGAGTTCGGCCTTGTTCCAGGTGAAGATGTCGGCGCCGTCCAGGCGCACCTTGCCGGCCTGGGTCGGCCACACGCCTACCAGCAGGCGGGCGAGGGTGGACTTGCCCGAGGCCGAAGGGCCGATGATGCCCAGGCTTTCACCCGGGACCAGGCTGAAGCTGACCCCGCGCACGATGTTGTTGCTGGTGCCGGGGGCGCCGGCGATCACGTTTTCCACGGCCAGCATGCCCATAGGCCGCTGCAGCGACATGCTCGGTGGCCGCTGCGGGTAGTCGTGCAGCAGGTCGTTTAGCCGGCCCCAGGCAGAACGGCAGCCCAGCAGCTGCTTCCATGCGGCGATCACCTGTTCCACCGGGGCCAGGGCGCGGCCGGTAAGGATCGAGCAGGCGATCATCATGCCGGGGGTGATCTTGCCTTCGATCGCCAGCAGTGCGCCGGCACCGAGGATTACCGATTGCAAGGTGATGCGCACGAAGCGCCCGGTGCTGCTGATCACCGCGGCGCGGTCGGAGGCCAGTGTCTGCATCTGCAGGATGCGCAAGTGCCCCTGGTACCAGCGCTTGCCAATCGCCGGCAGCATGCCCATGGCTTCGATCACTTCGGCGTTGCGCAGGTTGTTGTTGGCATAGCTGGCCGAGGCCAGGGCCGCCTGGTTGGCTTCGGCCAAGGGTTTTTGCGTGGCCTTCTCGGTGAGGTAGGCCAGGCCTACCAGGATCAGCGAGCCGATCAGCGTTACCAGCCCCAGCAGCGGGTGGATCAGGTAGCAGACCAGCAGGTAGATCGGTGTCCAGGGGGCATCGAAGAAGGCAAACAGGCCGTTGCCGGTCAGAAACTGGCGCACCTGCGCAAGGTCCTGCAGGGCCTGGGCGGGGTTGCCGCCGGCGCGGCTCAGGTTGCGTTCGAAGGCAGCGCTGAAGATGCGTCGGTTCAGGTCCATGTCGAGGAAGTTGCCGACCCGGATCAGAACGCGGGTGCGGACCATCTCCAGGGCCGACATCAGCATGAACAAGCCGATCACCAGCAGGGTGAGCATGGTCAGGGTGGTGACGTTGCGGCTGACCAGGGCGCGGTCATACACCTGCAACATATAAATTGCTGGCGTCAACATCATGACGTTTATCACGCCGCTGAAGGCGGCCAGGGTAAAAAAGCTGCGGCGCAGGCGGAACAGCACATCGGCCAGCTCTGAGCGAGTGCGTGGTGGCTTGTGCATCGGGGCCTCCCTTTTATCGCAAATCGGGAAGCCCTTGCGGCGCCCCGTACAGCGGTAGTTGTGGCTTCTGGTCGGCTCGCAGGCGGGTCGCTCTAAGGGCGAATGGTCCAAAACGCTGCGCTGCTCCCACATGCTGGAGCGTAGGTTGCAGCTGGGTGGCCGGTAATATCGTTTCGCTCTATAAAATCTCTGAACTTTTCATAAGTGCCAAAAAAACAGCTAGTTGCATCGCATTATCATCGAGCGATGATTTTTTTGACGGGATATTGACAATGTTTTGCCCTACGACTTTAGTCTGAAGTATTCGGGCCCTGTGCGAGCTGGGGTCGATGCATGTGCGTTACAGCTGTATCGCATGCTTAACAAGGCCCCCTGACAGCGGTGCCGGCTTGCGAATGATTAGGCCAGTGGGAGCCAGCACAAGAGTGTTGTGCCCACTGCACCTGTAATACCGAACCAGTATCTGCGCACGTCAACACTGACTGGGCGCGGGAAGGACCCTGTTGCCCTGTGTCATCTCCGGACAGATCGAGGGCAATTGAAATGGCAGATTTCAGCAAGTCGGACCTGGAGTTCATCCTTCAGCAGATTTTCATCGCCGAAGCCCACGCCGATGGCGCGAGCCTGATCGACCTGCTGCCCAACAGCCAGGTACCGTTCGGCCTGCGCACCGTGGACGGCAGCTACAACAACCTGGTGACCGGGCAGAGTGAGTTCGGCGCCGCCGACAATTCGTTCCTGCGCCTGCTCAGTCCGTCCTTCACCGGCGCCTATGCCGGCACCGGTACGGTCACCGACTCGCAACCACGTACCATCAGCAACCTGATCGTCGACCAGACGGCGAACAACCCGGCCGCAGTCGAAGCCAATGGCGGCGCCGCCCCGGTGATCAGCCCCGGCATCGACGGGGTATTCGGTACCGCTGACGACAAAGAAGTGTTTTTCATTCCCAACGTGTCGCCCGACGTCGGCCTGACCGCCGGCTTCAACGCCTGGATGACCTTCTTCGGGCAGTTCTTCGACCACGGTCTGGACCTGGTCACCAAAAGCAGCACCGACGTCGTGTTCATCCCGCTGCAGCCGGACGACCCGCTATTCGTTGAGGGCAGCCCGACCAACTTCATGGTGCTGCCGCGTGCCGTACGCACTGCCGGCGCCGATGGTGTGGTGGGTACGGCCGACGATGGTCAGACCAACACCACCTCGCCGTTCGTCGACCAGAGCCAGACCTACAGCTCGCACCCCTCGCACCAGGTGTTCCTGCGTGAATACACGCTCAATGCCGCAGGCGACCCGGTAGCCACCGGGCGGCTTATCACCAACCGTGATCTGGGCGCCGATGGCCGCTTCGGCACTGCTGACGATGGCAATGGCGAAAACGGTGGCATGGCCACCTGGGCAGTGGTCAAGGCCCAGGCCCGCGACCTGCTCGGCATCAACCTGACCGACGCCGACGTGCACAGCGTGCCGCTGCTGGCCACCGACCCCTACGGCAACTTCCTGCGCGGGCCCAACGGCATGCCGCAGGTAGTGATGCGCGTGAACAATGGCGCCGACGGCATCGCCGGTACCGCCGACGACGTCACCACGCTGGTCGAAGGCAACCGCGACGCGCCGATCAGCCTGGCCAATGCCGTGAGCACCGGGCATGGCTTCCTTGACGACATCGCCCACAACGCCGCGCCGGTGATCGTGAACGGTGTGCTGCAGGCCGACGCCGATACTGCTGTGGGCAACGCACAGCCGGTGGGGCCGGGTGGCAACAACCTGACCTACGACAACGAACTGCTCGACGCCCACTACATCGCCGGCGACGGGCGGGTGAACGAGAACATCGGCCTCACTGCCGTGCACCATGTGTTCCACTCCGAGCACAACCGCCTGGTGCAGCAGACCAAGGACACCCTGTTGGCTTCTGGCGATGTGGCGTTCCTCAACCAGTGGCTGATCGATGATGTTGCTGCCATCCCCACCACGCCCGCCGAAATCGCCGCGCTGGTATGGGACGGCGAGCGGCTGTTCCAGGCTGCCAAGTTCGGCACCGAGATGCAGTACCAGCACCTGGTGTTCGAAGAGTTCGCCCGCACCATCCAGCCGCAGATCGACGAATTCCTCGCCCCCAACGGCTACGACACCTCGATCGACCCGGCCATCCTCGCCGAGTTCGCCCATGTGGTGTACCGCTTCGGTCACTCGATGCTGACCGAGACCGTCGACCGCTTCGACCCGGCATTCGCCCCGGTGAACGGCGACCCGCAGCTCGGCCTGATCGCTGCCTTCCTCAACCCGCTGGCCTTCGCTGGCAGTGGCGCTACCGCCGATGAAGCGGCCGGCGCGATCATCCGTGGCGTCACCCGTCAGCTGGGCAACGAAATCGACGAGTTCGTCACCGAGGCGCTGCGCAACAACCTGCTTGGCCTGCCGCTGGATCTGCCCGCGCTGAACATTGCCCGTGGCCGTGACACCGGCATCCCCACCCTCAACGAGGCGCGGCGCGATTTCTACGCCATGACCGGCGACAGTCAGCTCAAGCCGTACATCAGCTGGGCCGACTTTGCCGACCATCTCAAGCACCCGGCGTCGCTGATCAACTTCATCGCTGCCTACGGCACCCACGCCACCATCACCGGGGCGGACACCGAAGCGGCCAAGCGCGCCGCCGCCGTGGCGCTGGTGCTTGGTGGTGACGGCGCGCCAGCGGACCGCCTGGACTTCCTCAACGGCACCGGCGCCTATGCCAACGTGACACTGGCCGGCGCGGACGGCATCCCCGGCACCGCCGATGACATCAGCGGGGTGACCGTGACCGGCGTCGATGATATCGACTTCTGGGTCGGTGGCCTGGCAGAGCAGAAGATGCCATTCGGCGGCATGCTCGGCTCCAGCTTCAACTTCGTCTTCGAGACCCAGCTGGAAGCCCTGCAGAACGGCGACCGGTTCTACTACCTGTCGCGCACCGCGGGCATGAACTTCGGCACCGAACTGGAGAACAACTCCTTCGCCAAGCTGATCATGCTCAACTCCGATGTCACCCACCTGTCGAACACCGTGTTCCTCACGCCCACCTTCACCCTGGAGGTGGACCAGACCAAGCAGTTCACCGGCCTGGGCGCCGACGGCCGGGCCGACCCGACGGGCGGCATCATGATCAACGGTGTCGAAGTGGTGCCGCTGGTGATTCGCGACAACCCCGATACCGTGGGTACCGACACGAACTTCCTGCATTACACCGGCGAAGACCACGTGGTGCTGGGCGGCACCTCCGGCAACGACATCATCATCTCCGGTGAGGGCGACGATACCCTATACGGTGACGCCGGCAACGACACCCTTGAAGGCGGTGCGGGCAACGATGCGGTCCTGGGCGGCGCCGGTGACGACATCATCACCGACTCCTTCGGCGACAACCGCCTGGAAGGCAACGACGGCAACGATGTGATCGTCGCCGGCAGCATGCTGGTGGGCGGTAACCTGATCCTGGGCGGCAACGGCCAGGACTTCATCATCACCACCGAAGACATCAGCACCACATTCGGCGGCCAGGGCGACGACTTCATCCTCGGCGCCAAGACCAACCTGCCACCGACCGGCAACGAGGGGGACGACTGGATCGAGAAGGGCACCCAGGACGGTGCACCTGGCGACAACTTCGCGCCGCTGCTGGGTGACGAAGTGATCGGCAACGACATCTTCGTCGGTGGCGGTGGCTTCGACGAAATGATCGGCGAGGGCGGTGACGACATCTTTGTCGGCAGCGACGCCCAGGACAAGATGGACGGCATGTCCGGCTTCGACTGGATTACCAACAAGAATGACCAGGTTGGTGTCACCGTCGACCTGAGCCTGGCTGCCCTGGCTCAACCCCATGGCAACGCACCGAACCAGAACACCGGCATTTTCAACCCGGTCGGCGCTTCGCCGGCTTCCATCCTCGACCGCTTCGCCGAAGTCGAGGGCGTGTCCGGCTCGAACTTCGCCGATGTGCTCAAGGGCGATGATGTCGATGCCGTGACCATCCTCAACCACGGCGGTGCCACCGGCAGTGCGCTGACCAACGTGGCACTGATCCGTGGCCTGCAGCAGTTCCTGGCCGATGCCGGGTTGCCGACCACCGGCTTTGCCACCGGCAACATCATGCTTGGCGGCAACGGCAGCGACCTGATCGAAGGCCGCGGGGGGGATGACCTGATCGACGGCGACAAGTGGCTCAACGTGCGCATTGCCGTGTATGCCCCGGGAGACGTCGACCACACCGGCCCCGAGATCGCCAGCTTCGACAGCATGGTCGACATGATCCCGTTCATGCTCGACCGTACCTATAACCCCGGGCAGCTCAAGGCCGTGCGGGAAATCCTGCCTGGCACCTCGACAGGTGGAGCGGCGTTCGACACGGCGGTGTTCTCGGGGGTGCAGAGCGAGTACACGGTGACTCAGAACACCAAAGGTACGCTCGACACATCCGATGATGTCTGGACGGTGACCGACAACGTGGCTGGCCGCGATGGCGTCGATACCCTGTTGCACATCGAACGCCTGCAGTTCGCCGACAGCCAGCGGGTGCTGGTGGAAGGCGTGAATGCGCAACCTGTCGGCAGCCCGGCCATTACCGACGGCAACGGCGGTGCTATCACCGTGGGCGATCTGCTTACGGTTAACGTGGCCGGCGTGCGGGATGCCGATAACATCAGCGCCGGCAACCCGTTGGGCACGCTCGCCGACCGGTCGGTGTCGTACTACTGGCAGTTCGAGGCTACCCCGGGCAGCGGTGTGTTCGAAGACATCATCCTGCTGCCGGCCGGCGACCTGGCGTTCCAGAGTGCCGACGGCACCTCGTTCAAGGTGTCACCAGACCTGGCCGGGTTGTCCCTTCGGGTCAAGGCGATCTACCAGGACGCCCATGGCACCACCGAAGTGCTGTTCTCCCAGCCCACCACCGTGGTGCAACCGGGCGCGCCTGTGGTACCGACACCAGCCACGCCGGTGGCGGATGCCACGGCTGGCGGTGCCGGGTTGCACATGGTGCGTTCCGACCTCAACTTCATCCTCGAGCAGATTAAGATTGCCGAGGCCGACGCCAACGGGGCAGATATCCTCTCGCTGCTGCCCAACATTCGCGCGCCACTGGGCCTGCGGGCGGTGGATGGTTCGAACAACAACCTGATGAACCTCAACGGTATCAACAACACGCAGTACGGTGCTGCCGACAACGTCTTCCCGCGCGTGACCGACCCAGTGTTCAACCCGGCCGAGGGTGCACCGGCCGGCTTCTTCGGCCCTGGTTCGCCGGCCATTCCGGGCTCGTCGTACGAGCAGACCAGCGGCCCGGTATTCGACTCGCAACCACGCACCATCAGTAACCTGGTGGTCGACCAGACCTCCAACAACCCGGCGGCCTATGCCACCGCGTATGACCCCGGTGCGGACGGCGTGCTCAACTTCGGCGCCGTGGGCAACGACGACGTGCTCAAGGACGGCGTGCGCATCGTCGCCAGCCCGGGCATGGACGGCCAGTTCGGCACCGCCGACGACCACGACGTGTACCTGTTCGAGAACACCGCCGCCGATGCTGGCCTGTCCGCGCCGTTCAACGCCTGGATGACCTTCTTCGGGCAGTTCTTCGACCATGGCCTGGACCTGGTCACCAAGGGGGGCTCCGGCACCATCTACATCCCGCTGCAACCGGATGACCCGCTGTACGTGGAGGGCGGTTTCACCAACTTCATGGTGGTGACCCGTGCCACCAACCTGCCCGGGCCGGATGGCATCCTCGGCAATGCCGATGACATCCACGAGCACACCAATACCACCACCCCGTTCGTGGACCAGAACCAGACCTACAGCTCGCATCCTTCGCACCAGGTGTTCCTGCGCGGTTATGTGCTGACCGACGACGGGCCTGTCGCTACTGGCCGGTTGATCACCAACCGGGACTTGGGCGCCGACGGCCGTTACGGTACCGCCGACGACACCGAAATTGGTGGCATGGCGACCTGGAAGGTGGTCAAGGCCCAAGCCCGTGACGTACTGGGCATCAACCTGACCGATGCTGACGTCGACAACGTGCCGCTGCTGGCGACCGATGCCTACGGCAACTTCATCAAGGGGCCCAACGGCTTCCCGATGGTGATCATGAAAGGGGCCGATGGCATTGCCGGCACGGCCGACGACCAACAGGTCGAAGGCAATCCGCTAGCGCCGATCGACCTGACCAACGCCGTGCGCACCGGCCACCAGTTCCTTGCCGACATCGCGCACAATGCCGTGCCGGTGTTCAGCAATGGCATACTGGTGCCTGATGCCGATACCGACGTGGGCAACGCCGTGCCGGTGAACCCCCAGACCGGCGCCAACCTGGCCTACGACAACGAGCTGCTCGATGCGCACTACATCGCCGGCGACGGCCGGGTCAACGAGAACATCGGCCTGACTGCCGTGCATGCGATCTTCCACTCCGAGCACAACCGGCTGGTGGCGCAGACCATGGACACCGTGCTCGACTCGGGTGACCTGGCCTTCATCAACGAGTGGTTGCTCAACCCGATAGCCGTGCTGCCGGCCGACCAGGCCGCAATCGACGCACTGGTGTGGAATGGCGAGCGCTTGTTCCAGGCGGCGAAGTTCGGTACCGAAATGCAGTACCAGCACCTGGTGTTCGAGGAGTTCGCCCGCACCGTGCAACCGCGTGTCGACCTGTTCTTCGCCCCGACCCAGGTGTATGACGTCGACCTCGATGCGTCGATCGTTGCCGAGTTCGCACACACCGTGTACCGCTTCGGCCACTCGATGCTGACCGAGACCGTCGACCGCTTCGACGTCGACTTCAACGTCATCAGCGACCCGGCCAGCGCCAATCCCGACCAGCAACTGGGCCTGATCGCGGCGTTCCTCAACCCGCTGGCGTATGCCGCCAGCGGTGTCACCCCCGAGGATGCCACCAGCGCCATCGTGCGCGGGGTCACCCGCCAGGCCGGTAACGAGATCGACGAGTTCGTCACCGAGGCGCTGCGCAACAACCTGCTCGGCCTGCCCCTGGACCTGCCGGCGATCAACATCGCCCGCGGCCGCGACGTCGGTATCCCTTCGCTGAACGCTGTGCGCCGCGACATCTACGCGCAAACCGGCGATACCCAGCTCAAGCCTTACACCAGCTGGGTCGACCTGGTGCAGCACCTGAAGCATCCGGAGTCGCTGATCAACTTCATTGCTGCCTACGGCACCCACAGCACCATCACCGGGGCTACCACGTTGCTGGAAAAACGTGCGGCAGCCATGGCCTTGGTGTTCGGCGGCGACGGTGCACCAGCCGATCGCCTGGACTTCCTCAACAGCACCGGTGCCTATGCCAATGTCACGCTTCCTGGCAAGGATGGCGTACTCGGCACCGTCGATGACCTGCGGGCGGTGACCGTGACCGGGGTCGATGCCATCGACCTTTGGATCGGCGGCCTGGCGGAGGCGAAAACCCCGTTCGGCGGCATGCTCGGCACCACCTTCAACTTCGTGTTCGAGAACCAGATGGAGAAACTGCAGGACGGCGACCGCTTCTACTACCTGGAGCGCACTGCTGGCCTGTCGATGAACGCCGAACTGGAAAGCAACTCGTTCGCCAAGCTGATCATGGCCAACACCTCGGCCACCCACCTGCCGGGCCTGGTGTTCTCCGACCCGGGCTTCTACCTGGAAGTGGACCAGAGCAAGCAGTTCAACGAAGGCCTGGGCAATGCCGACCCACTGGGCGAAAACGGCGAGCAGGTGGTGTTCCGCGACAGCCCGCTGACAGCAGGCCCGGACACCAACTACATCCGCTATGCCGGTGACCAGCACATCGTGCTGGGTGGCACCGACGGTGACGACATCCTGGTCTCCAGCGAGGGTGACGACACGGTCTGGGGCGATGGTGGCAACGACCGCATCGAAGGTGGCGATGGCAACGACCAGCTGCGTGGTGGTGCCGGCGACGACATCATCAGCGACATGGGTGGTGACGACAACATCCAGGGCGGCGACGGCAACGATGTGCTGCACGGCGGTAATGGCGTCAACCTGATCATCGGCGGTTTCGGCAACGACTTCATCGTCACCGGTGAGGACGCCTCCGAAGCCATCGGCGGCCAGGGCAACGACTTCATCCTGGGCAGCAAGGCCAACGAGCAGGACATGGGCAACGAAGGTGACGACTGGATCGAGAAGGGCACCTCGGACGGTGCGCCTGGCGACAACTTCGACCCGCTCGGCAACGACCCGATCATCGGCAACGACGTGTTCATCGGAGGCAACGAGAACGACAAGTTCAACGGTGAAGGCGGCGACGACATCATGGTTGGCAGCCTGGGCTTCGGTGACCGCTACATCGGTGGTTCCGGCTACGACTGGGCGACCTTCAAGGGGCTGGCCCAGGGCGTGACCGTCGACTTCAGCGACCGCTTCTTCGATGTGCCGCCGGTACCGGGTTCGGGCGCGTCTGCGCTGGTGCGCTTCGACATCATGGAAGGCCTGTCGGGTTCGGCCCATGGCGACTTCCTGCGCGGTGACAGCGAAACTTCTGCCACCTTGCCTACCAATGGCGCCAACGGCAGCGTGCTGACCAACATCAGCCTGATTGACGGCCTGGCCGGCCTGCTGGCTGCCGGGGCAACGTTCTACGACGGTGGCAACATCATCCTCGGCGGTAGTGGTAGCGACCTGATCGAAGGCCGTGGTGGCGACGACATCCTCGACGGTGACAAGTGGCTGAACGTGCGCATCAGCGTGCGCGCCAACAGCGACGGCACCGGCCCGGAAATCGCCAGCTACGACAGCATGGAGCCGATGGTGCCGCTGATGCTCAATGGCACCTACAACCCGGGCCAGCTGGTGATCGTCCGTGAAATCCTGAGCGGCACCGACAGCTACGACACGGCGGTGTTCTCGGGGGTGGCCAGCGACTATAGCGTGGTGGTCGATGGCAACTCGGTGATCGTCACTGACCTGGTGGACGGGCGTGATGGTGTCGACCGCCTGACCGGTATCGAACGCCTGCAGTTCTCCGACAGCGCCCAGGCCTCCGGTGTGGGTACTGCGGTCAACGCCGGCCCAACGGGCCACCTGGCGATCCTCGACGCTGTCACCGGCCTGCGTAACGACACATCGGTCAGCGGTCAGTTGCTGCGGGTTAGCAACCTGGCGGTACACGATGCCGACAATGTCAGCGCCACCAATGCGAGCGGCGCCATCAACGGGCCTGTGGCGTACTATTGGCAAGTCGAGACCCTGCCAGGTTCGGGTGTCTATGAAGACATCACCTTCGTCGCTGCCGGCGAAGTTTCCCGGGCCACCGGCGCCACCTACCGGGTCACGGACGATGTGGCGGGGCTGAACATCCGCGTTCGGGCGGTGTATCAGGACGCCAAGGGCACGCTGGAAATCGTCGATTCGGCGGCGAACAGCGCGCCGACCGCCGGGCCGACCGTGACCGGGCTGCTGGTGCAGAACCAGACGCTCACCGCCAACACGGCGACCATCGTCGATGCCGACGGCCTGAGCAACCCGCAGTTCACCTTCCAGTGGCAGTCCAACCGAGGGCTCGGCTGGGTCAATATTGCCGGCGCCATCAGCAGCACCTTTGTCCTTACCCAGGAACAGGTAGGGCAGAACATGCGGGTGGTGGTCAGCTATGTGGACGACTTCGGCGTGCAGGAAAGCATCGCCTCCGACATCCTCGACCCGGTGGCCAACGTAAACGATGCGCCTACCGGTGCCGTGCTGATCAGCGACACCACGCCAGCCCAGGGGCAGACGTTGACGGCGCTTACCGGCAGTATTGCCGACCTGGACGGGCTGGGGGCGTTCAGCTTCCAGTGGCAGCAAGGTACTGGCGGCATCTTCACCAACATCATTGGTGCCACTTCGGCCACCTTCGCCCCGGGCCTCGACCAGGGAGGCCAGCAACTGCAGGTGATCGTGCGCTACACCGACGCCTTCGGCACGCAGGAGTCACTCACCTCGGCGGCGACTGCTGCAGTGCCAGCCTTGACGCTGGTCGGCACCAATGGCGCCGATATCCTGATCGGGAGCGCAGGCAATGACGTGATCTCTGGCCTGGACGGTGCCGATCAGCTGTTTGGCGGGCTTGGCAACGACATCCTCAACGGCGGGCTTGGCGCGGATGCCATGAACGGCGGTGGTGGCAACGACACCTTCGTGGTCGACAACGTCGGCGACACAGTGATCGAGGCGCTTAACGGCGGTGTCGACTTGGTGCAGACCAGCCTGGCCAGCTACGCCTTGGGTGCCAACGTTGAAAGCCTGACATATACCGGGGTGGGTAACTTCATCGGTACCGGTAACGCGCTGGACAACGTCATCACCGGGGGCGCTGGCAACGATCTGCTCAATGGCGGTGCGGGTGCCGACCGTCTGGTGGGCGGTCTGGGGAACGACATCTATGTGGTGGATAACGCCGCGGATGTGGTGATCGAGGCCACGGGGGGCGGTACTGATACCGTGCGTACGACGCTAGCCAGCTACGGCATGGCCAGCAACATCGAGAACCTGATCTATACCGGGGTGGGCAATTTCTTCGGTGGTGGTAACACGCTGGACAACATCATCAGCGGAGGCGCAGGCAACGACTTGCTCAATGGCGGTATAGGTGCCGACCGTCTGGTGGGTGGTCTCGGTAACGATACCTATATGGTGGATAACGCCGGGGATGTGGTGATCGAGGCTGCGGGGGCCGGTACTGATACCGTGCGTACCTCGCTCGCTAGCTACGGTATGGCCAACAACATCGAGAACCTGATCTATACCGGGGTGGGCAATTTCTTCGGTGGTGGTAACACGCTGGACAACGTCATCACCGGTGGCGCTGGCAACGATCTGCTCAATGGCGGTGCGGGTGCCGACCGTATGGTGGGTGGCCTGGGGAACGACATCTATGTAGTGGATAACGCCGCTGATGTGGTGATCGAGACCACGGGGGCCGGTACTGATACCGTGCGTACGACGCTAGCCAGCTACGGCATGGCCAACAACATCGAGAACCTGATCTATACCGGGGTGGGCAATTTCTTCGGTGGTGGTAACACGCTGGACAACATCATCAGCGGAGGCGCAGGCGACGACTTGCTCAATGGCGGGATAGGTGCCGACCGTCTGGTGGGTGGTCTCGGCAACGACACCTATATGGTGGATAACACCGGGGATGTGGTGATCGAGGCTGCGGGGGCCGGTACTGATACCGTGCGTACGACGCTAGCCAGCTACGGCATGGCCAACAACATCGAGAACCTGATTTATACCGGGGTGGGCAACTTCTTCGGTGGCGGTAATACGCAGGACAACATAATTAGCGGAGGTGCTGGCAACGACGTGCTCAATGGCGGTGTGGGTAACGACCTGCTGAACGGTGGTGCGGGCAATGACCTGCTCAACGGTGGTGCAGGTAACGACCAACTGCTGGGTGGCATTGGCAACGATAACTTGGACGGTGGCGACGGCAACGACAGCCTGGATGGTGGCCTCGGTGTCGACATCCTGAACGGCGGGGCAGGCAACGACACGCTGTTCGGCGATGATGGCAACGACATCCTGTCGGGTGGTAGCGGAAGTGACTTCCTCAACGGCGCAGCAGGCGATGATACGGTCAACGGCGGTGCGGGCGATGACACGATGATGGCCACTGATGGCAATGATGTCTTCCAGTTCGCCGCAGGCTTCGGCAATGACCTGATCATCAACTTCGACAGCGATGCGACGGGTGGGCAGGACCTGCTGGATATCACTGCCTTCAACATCACCGCGGCTACCTTTGCCGCCAACGTTACCATCGCCGATGACGGCGCGGACACGCTGGTCAGCATCGGTGCTACCGACTCCATCCGCCTGGTGGGAGTGGCGGATGCAACCACAGTGACTGCAGCGGACTTCAACCTGTCGGTTTGAGGAACCGAAGGATAAGCTGTCGGCTTGAAATGCACGGGCTGCTGCGTGGCCCATCGCGACACAAGGCCGCTCCTACAGGAGATCCCCTGTAGGAGCGGCCTTGTGTCGCGAAGGGCCGCAAAGCGGCCCCATGTCGCACGCAGTTACTTGATGAACCGCACCTGGCTGTTGATCTTCTCGATCACCGCCCCCTTGCGTTCGTTGAACCGGGCCTTGTTCTGCTCGAACAGGTTGTTGCCCTTGGTGTCGATGGAGATGATCAGCGGGCCGAACTCGCGCACGCGGTTAACCCACAGCGTCTCCGGCATGCCCAGGTCCTGCCATTCCGCCCGCTCGATCTCTTCCACCTGGGTCGCTGCCAGCACCGCGCAACCGCCCGGGAACACTGCATGCACTGCCATGTTCTCCAGGCAACCGGTCGTGGTTTCCGGGCCCATGCCGCCCTTGCCGACGATCAGCTTGACGCCGGTCTGCTCGATGAACTGCTTCTCGAACTTTTCCATGCGCATGCTGGTGGTCGGGCCAATGGAGACCATCTCGAAGCTGCCATCGTCCTTCTTCCTGACGATGGGGCCCGCGTGGAAAATCGCGCCGCCACGCAAGTCGACCGGCAGCTCGCGGCCCAGCTCGATGAGCCGGCGGTGGGCAACGTCACGGCAGGTCACCAGTTGGCCGGTGAGGTAGACCACATCGCCCACGTTGAGGTTGGCCAGGTCTTCGTCGCTGATAGGTGTGCTCAGGATCTTTTTCACAGTACTACCCCTTCGTGCGAGAGGATGTCGTAGGACAGGTCGGCGTTGATGCGGATCTTGCCGCGGCGGTGCGCCCAGCAGCCGGTGGACACCGCCACACCGATGGTGGACGGGTGGCGGGCCGAAGACTCGATGTTCACGCCCATCACGCTGCTGTTGCCGGTAAGGCCCTGCGGGCCGATGCCGATTTCGTTGAGGCCTTCCTCCAGCAACTTTTCCATCATCGCCGCGCTTTCGTTGGGGTGGCTGGAGTCCACTTCGCGCAGGATGGCCTTCTTCGACAGGCGTGCCGCTGTCTCCACCGAGGTCGATACCCCTACACCCACCAGCAGTGGCGGGCAGGCATTGACACCGCGCGAGGTGATGACATCGAAGACGAACTCGGTCACCCCTTCATAGCCTTGCCCCGGCATCAGTACCTTGGCCGAGCCCGGTAGGGTGCAGCCACCGCCGGCCATGTACACGTCGATGATGGCGTAGTCGGCATCGGGGATGATTTCCCAGTCCAGCCACGGGATTTTCGAGCCAGTGTTGGTGCCGGTGTTCTTCTCGATGAAGGTTTCCACCGCATTGTGACGCAGCGGCCCCTGGATGGTGGCTTCCCTGGTGGCGTTCTCGAGGATGCCTTCCATCTCGCCCAGCAGCGGGAAGCGCGCGCCTGCCGAGACGAAGTACTGGATGACGCCGGTGTCCTGGCAACTGGGCCGGTTGAGCTTGTCGGCGTATTCCTGGTTGTCGGCCATCGAGTCGTACACGGCGATGGCCAGCGGGTTGGTTTCGGCGGCGCGCAACTTGGCGGTCTTTTCCTTGACGTCGCGGGGCAGGCGCTTGCCGATATAGGCGGTGAACTTGGCCATCACGTCGGTAAGCGATGACACGGCTGTTTCTTTGTCCATGATTATTTCCTCACTGCATCACAAGGCGGGTTCTTTTTGCTGATTTTCGAAAGGTCAGGGTGCGGGTGTGCCGGCCTCCATGCGTGCGAGGGCAGGGTGCGGCGCAGCGGCTTCGGGTTCGGGGGCGGCCGGCAGCTGGCCGTCCAGGGCCTGGGCCATGCGCTGCTTGTCCAGCGCACCCACCCAGCTGGCGATGGCCACGGTGCCGACCGCGTTGCCGATGGTGTTGGTGATGGCCCGGGCTTCGGACATGAAGCGGTCCACGCCCAGCAGCAGGACCATGCCGGCGACCGGGATGTTGTCCATGGTCGCCAGGGTCGCGGCCAGGGTGATGAAGCCCGAGCCGGTTACGCCTGCAGAGCCTTTGGAGGTGAGCAGCAGCACACCCAGCACGATCAGTTGGTCCATCAGGGGCAACGGTGTGTTGGTGGCCTGGGCGATGAAGATGGCGGCCATGGTGTAGTAGATGCACTGGCCGTCCGGGTTGAAAGTAAGGCCCGAAGGGATCACCAGGCCGACCACAGGCTTGGACACGCCAACCTTTTCCAGCTTGTTCATCAGTTGCGGCACCACCGACTCGGATGAGCTGGTACCCAGTACCGTGAACAGTTCTTCCTTGAGGTACTTGAGGAACTTCCACAGGTTGAAGCCGCACAGCCGGGCGATGGCGCCCAGCACCACCACCACGAACAGGAAGCAGGTCAGGTACATGGTCGCCATCAGCTTGCCTAGCGAAACGATCGAGCCCAGCCCGTACTTGCCCACGGTGAAGGCCATGGCCCCGCAGGCGGCCAGCGGTGCCACGCGCATGATCATGCCGACGATGAAGAACATGCCGTGGGAGAACGCTTCAAGCACATCCACCATCGGCTTGCCGCGCGGGCCCAGGTGGGAGAGGGCGATGCCGAACAGGGTGCTGAACAGCAGGATCGGCAGGATCTCGTTCTTGGC
Source organism: Pseudomonas sp. XP1 (assembly GCF_053557675.1). Classification (NCBI taxonomy): domain Bacteria; kingdom Pseudomonadati; phylum Pseudomonadota; class Gammaproteobacteria; order Pseudomonadales; family Pseudomonadaceae; genus Pseudomonas; species Pseudomonas sp. XP1. The sequence continues at coordinate 48,564 of NZ_JBNRIJ010000001.1, forward strand.
GAAGGCATCGGTCACGCTGCCGGGTATCACGTGCAGCAGGAAGTCGATGAAGCCGCCGCTGTTGCCGGCTGCCGCGGCGGTGTAAGTGGAGATGCTCTTGGCATCCAGGGTGGCAGGGTCGACGTTCATGCCCTGGCCGGGCTGCACGATGTTGACCACCACCAGGCCCAGTACCAGGGCAAAGGTGGACAGCACTTCGAAGTAGATCAGCGCGCGCACGCCGACACGGCCGAGTTCCTTCATGTTTTCCATCTTGGCGATGCCCAGCACCACCGTGGCGAAGATGATCGGGGCGAAGACCATCTTGATCAGTTTGATGAAGGCATCACCAATGGGCTTCAGGTCAGCGCCAACCTGTGGCCAGAACACCCCGATCAGCACCCCGAGGGTTACGCCGATCAATACCTGTACGTAGAGCTTGCCGAACAATCGCTTGGCCATTGCCGTCTCCGAATTATTGTTGTGAGTCGGATTTATCTGGCGGCCGGGCTGCTCGTGAGGGTGCAGGTCACACCTGGCCTTGGCGGCCGAAGAGCCCAGCTTTGTTGTGGTTAATCACGCAGGGCAAAAGGTAATGGTTTTTCAAAAATGCTGTAATACAATGAAATTCAACTCATTATTTCCCTCAGGTTAATTATGAATCCGGTATCGGAGCTGGCGTTCTTCACCCAACTGATCAGGGTGGGAAGCCTGGCGGGCACTGCTCGCGAACTGAACCTGACCCCGCCAGCTGTCTCCAAGCGCCTGGCGCAGCTGGAACAGCGCCTGGGCGTGCGCCTGCTAAACCGCACTACACGCAGCATCAGCCTTACCGCCGAGGGCGAGACTTACCTGGTGAATGCCAAGCGCATACTGGGCGAGATCGAGGAAATGGAGCGGCAGGTGTCCAGCAGCCGCGCCGAGCCCAAGGGCTTGCTGCGGGTCAATGCGCCGCTGGGCTTTGGCCGAACTCACGTGGGGCCGGCGGTGTCATCGTTTGCCAAGCGCTACCCCGAGGTGGAGGTGCAGTTGCACCTGACCGACCGCCCCATTGCCCTGCCGAACGACGCCATAGACGTGGGCATCCGCTTTGGCGAGTTGCCCGACTCGCGGCTGATCGCCCGCAAGATCGCGGCCAACCGCCGGCGATTGTGCGCGTCGCCCGGTTACCTGGAGGCCCACGGTACCCCTGAGGCGCCGAAGGACCTGGCCAGCCACAACTGCATCGTATTGCGCCAGAACGACGCCGCGTTCGGTATCTGGCGGCTCAGCCGCGGCAAGCAGAGCGAGTCGGTGAAGGTGCATGGCAGCCTCAGCACCAACGATGGCGAGGTCGCCCTGAACTGGGCGCTGGACGGGCAGGGTATCCTGCTACGGGCCGAGTGGAACCTGGCCGACCACCTGCGCAGCGGGCGCCTGGTGGAAGTGTTGGGCGATTACCAGACGCCGCCTGCGGACATTTATGCGGTGTACCTGGAGCGCCTCAACCTGTCGGCCAAGGTGTCGTGCTTCGTCGAGCACCTGAGGGCGTTCTTCCGCCAGGGCGACAGCCGGGCGGCGTGGCAGTAAGGCCGTGTCAGGAAGTTGGCAAGCACTGCAATTGCCCAGCCGGCCTCCGATCATGCAGTGACTACTTTCTTGAAGCCTTGCCGCTGGGCACATGCAGATAGGACATCACGCTTTCTGTCAATTCTGTCGCCAGCTTCACCGCTTCCTTGTTGCGCGCCATGGCGCCGGCTACCAGCCCTTCTATCAGTGCCAGCACGGCAATGTTGGAGCTGGTAAGCACCGGATGATCGGCGGGCGCGAACAACACATGGTGAGCGATGGCTGTAAGGGGGGAAGCGGGCGAATCGGTAATCGCCAGCACCGTGGCATTGCGCTCGCGGGCAAAGCGCGACAGCTGGAGGGTGTCCTGGGAGTAGCGGGGCAGGGTAATCGCCAGCAGCACGTCCTGCTCGGTGATGGCAGCCAGACGGTAGGCGGCATTCTCGTTGCCACCCTCCATGCTGATGGCACATGTGTCCTTACAGAACGGTACCAGCGTCGAGGCCGCGAGGCCGGCCATGTAGACACTGTTGCCGAAACCCAGCACGTAGACTTTGCGTGCCGCGATCAGGTTGCTGACGAAGGCTTCGAACGCATCGGCCTGGTTGTTGCTGGCGGCAGTGGCCAGGTTGCTGCTGGCGCTCTGGATCTGCTCATGCAGCCCAAAGTCGCCACCGGGCCGCTGGGCCAGCTCATTGCGCAGTTTGTCCACGGGCGAGACCATTTGCTGCAAGGTCGTCACCAGCTCGGCTTTCATGCCGCTGTAGCCGCCCAGTTGCAGGGCCTTGGCCAGGCGATTGACGGCCGCTGGCGAAGTGCCCGTGGCTTGGGCCATGTCTTCGATCGTCAGGGTCGCTGCCTTCAGCGGGTGACGCAGGATGTAATCGGCAACCTTGCGCAGCGAAGGCGGCAGGTCGGTCAGGCTCTCCGACAACTTGCGCATGACTGGCGAGGCGTACACGGTGGTGTTTTTCGAATTGCTCGGCATGCGGCTCAACACTCCCTGAATGAGTGCCGTAGTGTATCCCAAGGCTTCCCCGGCAGCAGCCGGGGGCGCTTGTCGAGGCTTACTTGAGGCTGCCAGCAAGGAATTGCTGCAAGCGTTCGGACTGCGGACGAACGAGTACCTCGCGCGGATCGCCACGCTCCAGGGCCAGCCCCTGATGCAGGAACATGACCTGGTTGGAGACCTCGCGAGCGAAGCCCATTTCATGGGTGACCACCACCATGGTCCGGCCCTCCTGGGCCAGCTCCTGCATGACCTTCAGCACCTCGCCGACCAGTTCCGGGTCGAGCGCCGAGGTCGGTTCATCGAACAGCATCACCTCCGGCTCCATGGCCAGGGCCCGGGCGATCGCCACGCGCTGCTGTTCGCCACCGGACATGTGTGCAGGGTAGGTGTCACTGCGATGGCTGACGCCGACCTTGTGCAGGTAGTACTCGGCTTTGTCACGGGCGTCCTTGCGGCTCATGCCCAGCACATGCACCGGGGCTTCCATGACGTTCTCCAGGGCGCTCATGTGTGACCAGAGATTGAAATGCTGAAAGACCATGCTCAGCCGCGAGCGCAGGCGCTGCAGTTGGCTCGGGTCAGCTGCCCGCAGCCCGGCGCGTGGGCAGGTGCGCAACTTCAGGCGTTCGCCATTGACCATGATCTGCCCGGCATTGGGTTGCTCGAGCAGATTGATACAGCGCAGGAAGGTGCTTTTGCCCGAGCCGCTGGAGCCGATGATGCTGATCACGTCGCCTGCCTTGGCCTGCAGCGAAACGCCCTTGAGTACCTGGTGGTTGCCGTAGCTTTTGTGCAGGTCCTGAATTTCCAGTTTGTTCATCGATGGGTACTCGTTGGTATCAGTCGCTGAGCAAGCGACCATGGCGAATGGGCAGGCTGCCAGCGACTTTCGCCAGCCAGAGGCCCGGTTGGGCGAAGCGAAGGCGTTCGCGGGCATAGAGAATGCCGTCGGTTGTGGCCCTGACTACGCTGTGGCGGTCACTGAGCGGGTCGATGACTTCGAACAGTGGGTCCCCGGTTCTAACCTGGGCACCCAGAGGTTGCAGATAGCTGACTACGCCGGGGTGTTCGGCATAGGCGTACTGGGCGCCGGCAAACGGCGTGGCCTGGCAGCAATGGGTCGGTGCCTCCGGCCATGGGCCGCTGACCAAGCCCTGGTCGGCCAGGTAGGCAAGAATGTGCTCTGCGTCGGCTTGGCAACGTTCTCGCTCGGTATCGGCCATGCCGCGCAGCTCGATGGTGGTGGCGATACAGGCCAACGGGATGTTTGCCTGCGTAAAATGCTCGGCCAGCTTCACCCATGGCAGCGCACAGGCTTCGTCGAACGCATTGCCGCCAGCATCCTCGGCCAGCAATGCAGCTTCAGCACCCAGGCGTGCCGCCAGCGAGCGCAAGCGGGGCCAGTTTTGCGGCAGTGCATACAGCAGCATCACCGATTCGAAATCACAGTGCAGGTCCAGCACCACATCGGCGTCGCACGCATGCTGCAGAAGCAGGCGACGAAGGCCTTCGAGCTCCGATGGCGCAGCAGGCAGGTCGTGGAGGATGTCGAGCATGGTGCGGCGAATGATGGCCACGTTGGCCTCGCCATCCTTGCCTAGGTGGCCCTCCAGGCGCCTGATAAGCGCTTCGGTCAGTGCCGGAAAATCGCGGTTGAAGTTCTTGCCGCTGCTGAACTCGAAACGGCCTTGATGGGTGGCCTGCAACATCTGGCCGATACCGATCGGGTTGGCCAGTGGCACCAGTTCTATCACGCCCGTGAGTCGGCCCTGGGCTTCCAGCTCGGTCAGACGGGCCTTCAATGCCACCGCCACGCGCATGCCGGGCAGTTCGTCAGCGTGCAGAGAGGCCTGAATATACGCTTTGCGCGGGCCGTTGCCGAAGCGGAAGAGGCGCAGAGTGCGCTGGGTACCGCAGGCACTCCAGGGCAGGATATGGTCGATTTGCTGCATGGATGCTCCTCAGTGCTTGCGTGGGGCCAGGTGCGTCAGCCAGCGGCGCTCGGCCAGCTTGAAGAGGCGAACCAGCAGGAACGTCAGGGCCAGGTAGATCAGCCCCGCAGTAATGAATGCCTCGAACGGAAGGTAGTAACGAGCGTTGAAGGTTTTTGCCGCGCCTGTGATATCGACCAGGGTGACGATCGAAGCCAGGCTGGTTGTCTGTAGCATCATCAGCACTTCGTTGCTGTACTGCGGCAGCGATCGACGCAGGGCCGACGGCAGCAGGATGCGCCGGTACAAGGCCAGGCGCGACATGCCCATGGCACGTGCGGCTTCAACTTCGCCGTGCGGCGTGGCCCGCAGGCTGCCGGCCAGCAACTCGGCGCTGTAGGCGCTGGTGTTGAGGGCGAACGCCAGGCAGGTGCAGAAGGTTGCGCTGGACAGGTACGGCCAGAGCGGGCTCTGACGCACAAGTTCGAACTGAGCCAGGCCGTAATACACCAGAAACAACTGCACCAGCATCGGTGTGCCACGAATGACATAGGTGTAGAGCCAGGCCGGGTAGCGCAGCAGGCAGGAGTGCGAAACGCGCATCAGTGCCAGTGGGATAGCCAGTGCCAGGCCGCAGGCCAGGGAAATCAGCAGCACCTTCAGGGTCAGCGCAATGCCGTTCAGGTACAGCGGCAGGTTCTGCCAGATAAGTGGGTAGTCAAGCATCATGCAAACCTTCCCTTCATAGGTCGGCGGCTTTGAAACCGAACGAATAACGCTTTTCCACGCTGCGCAGCAGGACCAGCGACAGGCTGGTCAGCAGCAGGTAGAGCCCAGCCACGGTGAGGAAGAACGTGAACGGTTCATGGGTGGCATCGGCTGCGTTCTTGGCCTTGAACATCATGTCCTGCAGGCCGATCACGGAAATCAGCGCAGTCGACTTGATCAATACCAGCCAGTTGTTGGTGAAACCCGGCAGGGCCAGGCGCACCAGCTGCGGCACGCTGATCCGCCAGAACACCTGGAGGCTGCCCATGCCAAAAGCGGCCCCCGCTTCGGCCTGGCCCTTGGGAATGGCGAGAAACGCCCCGCGAAAGGTCTCCGAAAGATAGGCACCGAAAATGAAACCCATGGTGCAGACTCCGGCGATGAACGGGTTGATGTCGATGTACTGCTCGTAGCCCAGTGCCAGCGCAAGACGGTTGATCAGGTCCTGTCCGCCGTAGAACACCAGCAGAATCAGGACCAGGTCAGGAATACCGCGCACTGCCGTGGTGTAGATCTCGCCCAGGGCTGCCAACCATCGCAGTGGTGACAGCCGGCAGGCGGCGCCGACCAGGCCGAGGCTGATGGCCAGGGCCATCGCCATCAGGGCCAGGCTGATGCTTAAACACGCGCCATCGAGAATGCTCGATCCGTAGCCGTGAAGCATGATGAAAGTCCTCGTCAGCCGGGGTCATTGGCCGTAGATATCGAACGGGAAGTACTTGCTCTGCACTTGCTGGTAGGTCCCGTTGGCGCGAATGGCCGCAATGGCGGCGTTGAAGCGCGCCAGGTTGGCGCTGTCCCCCTTGCGCACGGCAATTCCCGCACCCCGACCGAAGTAGCGGGGGTCGTTTATATCCGGACCGACAAGCGCAAAACCTTGGCCGGCGGGCGTCTTGATGAAGCTCTCTTCGGTATTGACGATGTCGGCGAGGGTGGCATCCAGCCGCCCCGCGGCCAGGTCGAGGAAAGCTTCGTTCTGCGAGGCGTAGCGCACGACCTCGACACCTGCACTCTCCAGCTGCTCGGTAGCGAAGCGGTCATAGGTGGAGGCGCGCTGCACGCCGAGTTTCTTGCCCTTGAGGTCCTGCATCGGGTCGCTGATCTGGCTGCCGGACTTCATCGCGAACTTGCCCGGGGTGTGGTAGTACTTGTCGGTAAAGTCGACGGACTTGAGCCGGTCTTCAGTAATCGACATTGACGACAGCACGGCATCAATCTTGCGCACCTTCAACGACGGGATCATCCCGTCGAACTCCTGGATCACCCACTGACACTTGACTTGCATCTGCGCGCACAGGGCGTTGCCGATGTCGTAGTCAAAGCCGGCGAGTTCGCCTTCGGGGGTGCGGTAGGAGAAGGGCGGATACGCCACTTCGATCCCGATGCGCAGGCTGCCTTCGTCAGCCTGGGAAAGTGCGCTGCAGGCACAGAGTGCCAATGCGCCTAGAAGTCCGGTCTTGTTCATATTCTTGACTCCGGTGGATAGGGCGGTACCAGCCTGGGCCCATTGTGGGGCTCGGTTCGGCAGGAAGAAAAATGACACGTTTAATTTCACAAATCAATATTAATGAAAATATATGTGTCAGTTCGGTGGCTGCCGGTCATCCGGCGTGCGCGGAGGTGGGTGAGAAGATGGCTGCTTCGTGAGGCGTGGGGTTGGCCAGGCGTATCGTGTCCTGGCTCGCTGGGCGACCACGGCACTTGCATCACGCTATACTCCGCGCCTTTTGCCAGCACCGGAATCCGCCCATGCGCCAGATTTTGCTCATCGTCGATGTCCAGTCCACCTTCAGCCCGCCCGAGTGGCTGGTCGATGGCCTGCGCCGGTTGTCGGCGAACATCCCCACCATTGCCTCGGTCGAGTTGCACGATGAACAGGTCACGCCGTTCGAGCGCCAGCTCGGCTGGCACCCGGCGGCGGAGGACGAGAGCCTGGTCGAAGCCGACCAGGTGTTCGTCAAGCATGGCTACGGGCAGAGTGCAGAGGCCATCGAGTACATTCGGCAACTGGGCGTGGAGAGAGTGCTGGTATGTGGGCTGCAGACCGAAACCTGCGTGCTGGCCGCGGGTTTTGCCCTGTTCGACGCGGGGCTGATGCCCACCCTGGTCACGGACATGACAGTAGGATCTTCGCTGGACAGGTCGGGCAAGCTGGGCATCGACCTTTGGAAGCATCACTTCCGCCAGGTCACCACCTCGGCCGAGGTGTTCGCTGAACTGGCCGCACGAGGCTAGTGCATGTCGTCATCATGCGGGGTAGCTTTAGCCGCGAAGAATCCAACGCGGAGCATGGCACCGGCTGCGCCGGTGTTCGCGGCTGAAGCCGCTCCCACAGAGTCCCTGCCAATTCAATGAGTCGTGTGCAGTTCTGCGGGAGCGGCCTTTGTCGCGAAAGGGCTGCATGGCAGCCCCGGCAATCTCAAGCTGTTTGCATGGCCCGCGGCCGCTGGCTGCGTTGCTCGTCATCCGCATGCGCTGCCGGCTGCAGACAGAAGTCGAACACCACCCGCGCCACGCCGCCCTCGAGCCGTTCCACCTCGCCCACCAACCCGTCGCGGGTAGCATGGGCAAAGTCATCCCACAGGTACGCGTCACCCGCCAGGTTGATCTGTGTGGTCAGGTGCCGGTACCCCGGTGCACTGATGAAGAAGTGGATATGCGCAGGGCGCTGGCCATGCCGGCCCAACTGGTCCAGGCAGGCCTGGGTCGGGCCATCGGCCGGGCAGCCGTAGCCGCTCGGGACGATGCTGTAGGCGCGGTAGCGGCCTTGGGCGTCGGTGACAATGCGGCGGCGCAGGTTGTAGGCCGACTGGCCGGAATCGAAGTAGGAATAAAGGCCTTGGGTATTGGCGTGCCACACGTCGACGATAGCCCCGGCCAGCGGCTGGCCGGCCAGGTCCAGCACCTGGCCTTCAAGCAGCATCGGCTGGCCTGGGTCACGGCCGTCGTCCAGCCGCGCCTCGCCTTCGCACAGCGGCGCACCGGCCACGTACAGCGGACCTTCGATGGTGCGCGGGGTGCCGCCGGTATGCCCAGCCTGGCTGTCGCGGGCATCGCTGAGCAGGTCGAGGAAGTGCTCCAGGCCAAGGCCGGCCATCAGCAGTCCGGCTTCGTTGCGGCTGCCCAAGCGGTTGAGGTAGTCGACAGCGGTCCAGAATTCGTCGTCGCTGATCGCCAGGTCCTCGATCAGCTTCGCGCTGTCCTGCAGTATGCGCAGCACGATCTGCTTCAGGCGTGGGTTGCCCTGGTCGTTGCCAACGCCTGCCGCTTTCGCGAAGAAGGCTTGTACTTCGGGGGAATGGGAAATCGCTACTGTCATGGTTGCCTCACCGGTCGTTGTTGTTTTGCGGTGCAAGGCTCGAGGCAAATGCGATGCCATATTCATAACTGTTTGATATAAAAAGAATTTTTATTTTTCACTTACCGGGTGCCGGCGCGCGCTCGATCATATGATCAATTCGCACCAGCACCATTGCGCAAATGCTCAAGGCTTGTCGGTCACGCTTTCGCCTGGGGCTTTCTTCAGCCGATAGGCCAGGGCCGGGCGGGTCATGCCGAGCAGGCGCGCGGCTTCCGAGACGTTCTGCCGGCAGCGCTGCATGGCTTCCTGCATCAGCGCTTCCTCGACGGCATCCAGGCTGGTGCCGCTGTCGAGGATCTGTGCCACCCAGCCGGGCGCGGCCTGGTCACTGGCCGCCACCAGCCGACCATCGCTGGCCAGGCCGATGCTGTCGGCGGCCGGTGGCGCATGCGGGAACAGTGCATCCAGGCCGATGCTCTGGTTTTCGTCGGTGATGATCACGCCGCGTTCCATGAGGTTTTCCAGCTCGCGGATGTTGCCCGGCCAGTCGTACTGCAGGCACACCTCCAAGGCCCGGTCGCTGAGGCCACGGGTTTTCTTGCCGTAGCTCTGGTGCAGGCGGCCGAGGAAGTGCTCAATCAGCAGCGGGATGTCTTCGCGGCGCTCGCGCAGCGCCGGGACATGCACCGGGAACACGTTCAGGCGGTAGAACAGGTCGGCGCGAAAACGCCCGTCCTTGACCGCCTGTTCGAGGTTTTCGTGGGTGGCGGCGATCACCCGTACATCCACCGGCCGCGTGCGGCTGTCACCCACCCGTTCCAACTCGCCCTCCTGCAGTACGCGCAACAGGCTGGCCTGCGCGCGCGGCGTGAGCTCGACGATTTCATCGAGGAACAGGGTGCCGCCGTTGGCCCGCTCGAAGCGGCCCATGCGCGCCTGCTGGGCGCCGGTGTAGGCACCTTTCTCGACGCCGAACAGCTCGGCCTCGATCAGGTCGGGCGGGATGGTCGCGCAGTTCAGCGCCACGAACGCCGCGCCGGCGCGCTCGCTGCGCAGGTGCAGGCTGCGGGCGATCACCTCCTTGCCGACCCCGGTTTCGCCCAGCAGCAGCACCGAGGCCTTGCCCGGGGCCACCTTGTCGGTCAGTGCGCAGCAGCGCCGGTACACCGCCGACTGGCCGATACCGTAGAACTGTCCCGACTCGTACTGCAGACGCTGGCGCAGGTTGGCCACCTGCACCTGCAGCGATTGCAGCTCGTCGATCACCGGGTCGCTCTGGAAGTAGCGCAGGAAAGTCTCGGCATCTTCCCACTGTTCCACCGGCTTGCCGATGATGCGGCATTCGCTGCCACCGCAGCCGCGGCAGCTGACTTCCTTGTAAAGCACCTGGCGACCGAGGAAGAACGAGCTGTAGCTGATCGCGTAACCCAGCAGCATCCAGCACACCGGCTGCTCGGAATGCAGGCCTTCGGACTGGCAGTTTTCCACCTCGAAGGAGTCCTGCCACTCGATGTCGGCGTAGAAGTGGCCGCTGTCCATGTCGATTTCCAGCTGTAGCGGGCGCACCTTGACCATGCCCTTGAGCGAGTGCAGCTGGGGGCCGATGAAGAACATCTCCACCGGGTTGCCGTTGGGGCGCAGCTTGCGCGCCAGTTCGGCGTCCTTCAAGCCCGACTGGTAGCCCAGGCGCAGGAAGAAGCCCTTGGCCCGTTCCACACCGAGCATTTCGATCAGCTCGCGGCGCATGCTGGCCATGGTCGCGGCCTGTACCAGCAACATTCGCTGCTCGTCCAGCCAGATCTTGCCTTCGGTGCCGAGGAACCGCACCCGCTCGGTAAGGTCCTTCAGCGCCGGTGCAGGCTCCGGCGCCCTGTACTGGGTAATCATTCGCTTGCGCCCCTTGCTTGTAGTTGTATGGGGAGGTGGCGTGCGCCCCGCTCAGGCAAGGCGGGTACTGGGCGCGCCGGGACGACCGCGGCGCTGCAGGCAAGGCTCGGGTCGCTCTTTTACTAAACCGCCTGAAAGCGGCGCAAAAGTCAATCGCCGGTCTTGTTCGCCATTTGCTCGAAGCGCCCTGGCCCGATTGAGCAAATGATCAATCGAGCCGGCTGTGGCGCGTCGGCCGCACAGGCGGTGGTCAACCCATCCATGATTAAAAGATTATTAAAAACAATTGGTTATGTCTTGGCTTTGAGGCTTTTCAAGCGCCTGGCACAGCCGTTGCTCTAGTCCTTGGCACGTCCAACCGGAGCACCTGCGCATGACCCCAGCCACCACACCCTTCGAGCAGATGCCGCGTTACGTCCGCGTACGCAGCGAGCCGGACTCCACCTTTGTCGAGTTCGACTTTGCCATCGGTTACCCGGACCTGTTCGTCGAACTGGTCCTGCCGCGTACTGCCTTCGCCAGCTTCTGCGCCAGCAACCGGGTCCGCCACATGGACGCTGCGATGGCCGCCGCCGTCGATGCCGACATGCAGAAGTGGCGCTATGGCGAAAGCCGCGACGAGGACGAATGAAGCGCCGTTTGTCGGCACGTTGCATCCCCACAACAACAAGTACAGGACGCCTTGCATGAGTATCGAGATCAAGACGGCCACGGTCGAGCCGATCCGCCAGACCTTCAGCCATACCCGCCGCCGTTTCGGCGACAAGCCGGCCAGCCGCTACCAGGAAGCCAGTTTCGACATCGAAGCGGCCACCAACTTCCACTACCGCCCGCTGTGGCAGCCCGACAAGCTGCTCAACGACCCCAGCCGCACCGCGCTGCAGATGGCCGACTGGTACGCCGTCAGCGACCCGCGCCAGTACTACTACGGCACGTACGTGCAGGCCCGGGCGCGCATGCAGGAAAACGCCGAGCACAGCTTTGCCTTCTGTGAAAAGCGCGAGCTGCTGGCCAGCCTGCCGGCGGCAACCCGTGCCCTGGTCGCACGCCTGCTGCTGCCGCTGCGCCACGCCGAACTGGGCGCCAACATGAACAACAGCGGCATCGCCGCCGACGCCTTCGGCACCAGCGTCACCCAGATGCACATGTTCCAGGCCATGGACCGCCTGGCCATCGCCCAGTACCTGTCGCGCATCGGCCTGCTGCTGGAGGACGATGGCCTGGCACTGCTGGCCGAGGCCAAGCAGCGCTGGCTGGACGATCCGGCCTGGCAAGGGGTGCGGCGCTATGTCGAGGACAGTCTGGTGATACGCGACTGGTTCGAGCTGAGCCTGGCGCAGAACCTGGTCAGCGACGGCCTGGTGTACCCGTTGCTGTTCGAATACTTCGATGCGCAGCTGGTGGCCGCCGGGGCAGGGCAGCTGGGCATGCTCACCGAATTCATGCGCCTGTGGTTCGCCGAGAGCCAGCGCTGGGTAGATGCGCTGGTCAAGACCGCGGTCGCCGAGAGCCCGCACAACCGCCAGCTGATCGAAGGTTGGGTCAGCCAATGGCGCGGACGAGCCGTGCAAGCGCTGCTGCCGCTGGCCGAGGCCGGCCCCGGCCGTGATGCGCTGGATGCCTGCGACAGCGCCTTTGGCGCACGCCTGAAAAAGCTCGGCCTCAGTGGAGACGCCGCATGACTTCCCTCGTCTACATCGCCTTCCAGGACAACGACAGCGCCCGCTACATCGTCGAGGCCATCACCCAGGACAACCCCCACGCCCAGGTGCAGCACCAGCCGGCGATGATCCGCGTACAGGCCGAAGGGCGCCTGGAAATCCACCGTGCCACGGTGGAAGAAAAAATCGGCCGTGAATGGGACGTGCAGGAAATGCTGATCGACGTGATCACCTTGGGTGGCAACGTCGAGGAAGACGAAGACTGCTTCGCCTTGCACTGGAACTGATCCGCACACGACAAGAACCCGGAGACCACCATGGCCGCCAAGCGCCTCAACCAGAAAGACAAGTACCGCTGCCTGACCCGAGACCTGGGCTGGGAGCCGAGCTACCAGAGCAAGGACGCCATCTACCCCTACGAGCGGTTCGAAGGTATCAAGATCACCGACTGGGACAAGTGGGAAGACCCGTTCCGCCTGACCATGGACGCCTACTGGAAATACCAGGCCGAGAAAGAGAAGAAGCTGTACGCCATCTTCGATGCCTTTGCCCAGAACAACGGCCACCAGAACATCTCCGACGCCCGTTACGTCAATGCCCTGAAGTTGTTCCTGAGCGGTGTCACTCCCCTGGAGTACCAGGCCTACCAAGGCTTTGCCCGGGTTGGCCGGCACTTTGGCGGCGCCGGTGCGCGGGTGGCCTGCCAGATGCAGGCCATCGACGAACTGCGCCACGTGCAGACCCAGGTGCACGCCATGAGCCACTACAACAAGCACTTCAACGGCCTGCATGACTTTGCCCACATGCACGACCGGGTGTGGTTCCTGTCGGTGCCCAAGTCGTTCTTCGAGGATGCGCGCACGGCTGGGCCGTTCGAGTTCCTCACTGCCATTTCGTTCTCGTTCGAGTACGTGCTGACCAACCTGCTGTTCGTGCCGTTCATGTCGGGCGCGGCTTTCAATGGCGACATGGCCACGGTCACCTTTGGCTTCTCGGCGCAGTCCGACGAGGCCAGGCACATGACCCTGGGCCTGGAGGTGATCAAGTTCCTGCTGGAACAGCACGAGGACAACGTGCCCATCGTGCAGCGCTGGATCGACAAGTGGTTCTGGCGTGGCTATCGGTTGCTGACCCTGGTCGGGATGATGATGGACTACATGCTGCCGAACAAGGTGATGTCCTGGGCCGAAGCCTGGGAGGTGTACTTCGAGCAGGCCGGCGGCGCGCTGTTCAAGGACCTGGAACGCTACGGCATTCGCCCGCCGAAGTATGTAGAGCAGACCACCATCGGCAAGGAACACATCAGCCACCAGGCCTGGTCGATCTTCTACCAGTACAGCCAGGCCACCAACTTTCACACCTGGATCCCCACCGACGAGGAACTGGACTGGCTGTCGGCCAAGTACCCGGACACCTTCGACCGCTACTACCGGCCACGCTACGAGCACTGGCGCGAACTGCAAGCGCGCGGCGAGCGCTTCTACAACCCGACGCTGCCGATGCTGTGCCAGGTGTGCCAGATTCCGCTGGCCTTTACCGAGCCGGATGCGCCCACGCAGCTGAGCCACCGCAGCCTGGTGCATGAAGGCGAGCGTTACCACTTCTGCTCCGATGGCTGCTGCGACATCTTCGCCTTCGAACCGGAAAAGTACGTGCAGGCCTGGCTGCCGGTGCACCAGATCCTGCAGGGCAACTGCGGTGGCGGTGATGTCGAGGCAGTGGTGCGCGACTACTACAACATCGCCCCCGGGCAGGACAACTTCGAGTATCAGGGCTCACCCGAACAGCAGCGCTGGCAGGCCGTGCAGGGCACCGAGCGCCAGGCCGGCTGAGCCACTGAAGCGCCAGGGCGCCGTTGCTGCGCCCTGGTTCCGACAAGAACAAGAGGAACATTGCCATGCCCGTGACCGCCATCGGCACCTACACTGCCCAACCCCTGGACCGCCAGGCCAACTTCCACGGCGCCCAGCTGGTGTACCTGTGCTGGGAAAACCACTTGCTGTTCTGCGCACCCTTCACCCTGCCGGTGGACCCGGCGCAACCCTTCGCCGCCTTCATCGAGCAGGTAGTCAAGCCGGCCATTGCCCTGCACCCGGATGCCGCCCGGGTCGACTTTACCGTGGCGCGCTGGCGCCTGGACGAGCAGCCGTTCAGCCCTGACCTGGCCTGTGGCCTGGCCGCCAACGGTATCGCCCACAAAAGCCTGCTGCACCTGCATACCCCTGGCCTCGAAGGCCTGGGCGGCAGCCATAACTGAGGAATGCTGCCATGAGCTACCAAGTCACCATCGAACCAACCGGCGAACAGATTGAAGTGGAGGAGGGCCAGACTATCCTCGAGGCCGCCCTGCGCCAAGGCGTGTGGCTGCCGTTTGCCTGCGGCCACGGCACCTGTGCCACCTGCAAGTGTCAGGTGCTCGAAGGCGAAGTCGACCTGGGGGGGGCCTCGTCATTTGCGCTGATGGACATGGAGCGCGACGAGGGCAAGGTGCTGGCCTGTTGTGCCATCCCGCAGAGCGACCTGGTGATTGAAGCCGACATCGATGTCGACCCGGACTTCGCCGGCCTGCCGGTGCAGGACTACCGCGCCGTGGTCACCCGACTTGTGGAATTGTCGCCGACCATCCGCGGTGTTCACCTCAAGCTCGACCGGCCGATGGCCTTCCAGGCCGGGCAGTACGTGAACCTGCTACTGCCGGGCATTGAAGGCACCCGGGCGTTCTCCCTGGCCAACCCGCCGCAGCAGGCCGACGAGTTGGAGCTGCATGTGCGCCTGGTGGAAGGCGGCGTGGCTACCGGGCACATCCACCGGCAGCTCAAGGTGGGCGACGCACTGGAGCTGTCCGGCCCTTACGGGCAGTTCTTCGTGCGCAGCTCGCAGCCGGGGGACCTGATTTTCATCGCTGGTGGTTCGGGGCTGTCCAGCCCGCAGTCGATGATCCTCGACCTGCTGGCGCGTGGCGACACCCGGCGCATCACCCTGTTCCAGGGCGCCCGCACCCGTGCCGAGCTGTACAACCGCGAGCTGTTCGAGGCGCTGGCTACCCGGCATGCCAATTTCAGCTACGTGCCGGCCCTCAGCCAGGCCGCCGAGGACGTGCAGTGGCAAGGTGTGCGCGGCTACGTGCACGACGCGGCCAGGCAGCATTTCGAGGGCCGTTTCAACGGCCACAAGGCCTACCTTTGCGGCCCGCCACCGATGATCGATGCGGCCATCACTTGCCTGATGCAGGGGCGCCTGTTCGAGCGCGACATCTTCATGGAGCGCTTCTACAGCGCCGCAGACGGTGCCGCCGACGGCCAGCGTTCGGCCCTGTTCAAGCGCATCTGAACCCTGTGCTGCCCGGCTCCCTGACCTGCGGGGGGCCTGCGTGCACCCGACCGATAACAACAACAAAGGTTGACCCGATGAACCCGACCCTAGCGAACCTGCTTCGCCTTGCCGTGTGCGCCTCGTTGTTTGGCGCTGCCAACCTGTCCCATGCCACCGAAGGGGGCGGCACCTCGTACCCGCTGGGTGCCGAAAACTACATGTCCGGCGCCATGCCGCCGCCGGGCTTCTATGGCCAGCTGTTCGTCAACCATTACGAAGCCGACAACCTGCGTGGCAACGACGGGCGCAAGCTGCCGGTGGACTTTCGCGTGCGCGCCAACGCCATCGTGCCGCGGCTGATCTGGGTGAGTGACTACACGGTGCTGGGCGCCAGCCTGGCGCTGCATGCGATCGTGCCGCTGGTGGACGTCAAGGTGTCGCTCAATGGTCAGTCGCAGCGCAACAGCGGCCTGGGCGACGTGATCTTCGGCCCGGCGCTGGGCTTTCACCACAGCGACAAGTTCCACAGCATCCTGGCTTTCGACATGATTGCCCCCACCGGCCGCTACGACAAGAATGACCTGGCCAATCCCGGGCGTAACTACTGGGTGTTCGAGCCGGTGTATGCGATGAGCTATGTCGACCCGGCCGGGCTCAATCTGGATGCCAAGGTGATGTACGACTTCAATCGCCGCAACCCGGCCACCGATTACCGCTCGGGCCAGGAATTTCATGTGGACTATGCCGTGGGTTGGGGGCTTGGGAATGGTTGGGTGCTGGGGGTAGGGGGGTATTACTACCGGCAGACGACAGACGACAATCAGGATGGCGAGCGCATCGACGACAACAAAGGGCGCAGCTTTGCCGTTGGCCCGTCAATCAAGTACAGCGGCAAGGATGGCTGGTTCGTGACGGCGAAATGGTCGAAGGAAACCGGAGTGCGCAACCGCGCACAGGGTGATGCCTACTGGTTGAAGCTGACCTTGCCCTTCTGAAAAGGGGCTGCTGTGCAGCCCATCGCCGCGGTTCGTGCCACGGCAAGCCAGCCCCCACAGGGACCATACAGGCCTTACATCAATTTTCAGGCCTGCATGGTTCCTGTGTTAGCTGGCTTGCCGGCGATGAGGCCAGCACAGGCAATACAAGGCAGCCTGAACTGGCCCGATCCATCAGGCCACATCCACCAGTACGATCTCGCTGTCCTCGATGGCGGTAACCCGCAGCACCTCCTCCTGCTCGATCGCCACGCCATCGCGCGCCTTGGCACGCAGCCCGTTGACCTCCACCAGCCCCTTGGCTGGCACCAGGTAACCCCGGCGAGCGGTATCGAAGCGGTACTCGGCAGTTTCACCGGCCCGCAGGGTGGCAGCCACCAACCGCGCATCGGTGCGGATCTGCAGGCTGTCCTCATCGCCCGCACGGCCGCTGGCCAGGGTTACGAAGCCTTCGCCACGCTCACCTTTGGGGAACGGCCGGGTACCCCATTGCGGTGCTTCGCCGGTGCGCTCCGGCACGATCCAGATCTGGAAAATACGCGTGTCGACGTCTTCCAGGTTGTACTCGCTATGCACGATGCCAGTGCCGGCGCTCATCACCTGCACGTCACCGGCTTCGGTACGGCCTTTGTTTCCCAGGCTGTCCTGGTGGCTGATCGCGCCTTCACGCACATAGGTGATGATTTCCATGTCGCGGTGCGGGTGCGGCGGGAAGCCGCTGCCGGCGGCGATCAGGTCGTCGTTCCACACCCGCAGGTTGCCCCAGTGCATGCGCGCCGGGTCGTAGTACTCGGCAAACGAGAAATGATGGTGGGCATCGAGCCAGCCGTGGTTGGCGTGGCCGAGGCTTTCGAACGGTCGCAGTTGCAGCATGGTCGTGCTCCTTGAATCAGTGGAATGAGGCCATGATGCGTCAAAGAAGCATCGAAAATAAGCGTAAATATCGGCTTAAAATAATCAGTAAAATAGATTTGTTGCCATGGCGTGTTTTATCCGTTTCATCGCCTAATCCACTGATTTGCATGCATTCGCTGGCGATTTTTTGTCGATGCGGCGAACATGCCCGCTGTTTTTGTTTTTCAACGGAGTGACCGTGGCCCACGAGCAACCCCAGGCCCCCGCCGACCTTGCCCCTCCTGCCCAGCTGCCCTGGTTTCGCCGCCTGGCGGCCCGCCTGCTGGGGCGTGGTCTGACCCGCTTGCAGGCCCAGCACCGCGACTCCTGGTTCCTCGGCCATGTCAGCGGCCAGCGCAGTGGCCATGCCGATGGCGTGCGTGAAGGGTACGAACGCGGGCGGGTGGAAGGTTACGAGGCCGGGCGCCAGGTTTTGGTGATCCGCGATACCCGGCCCGACACCGCCGCGGTGCCGGGCCGGGATGACAACCTGTTCGATGACTGGCGCCTGCCGCTGACTGCCGAGCTGAAAAAGCGCTTCAAGGCCGATGTCGCCCAGCGCCTGCCCGCCGAGGCGCAACCCAGTGCCGCGCAATGGAAGCTGATTTTCAGCGACACGCCATCCACCTGCGTGGTGGCAGGGGCCGGGGCGGGCAAGTCCACCTCGCTGGTGCTGCGCATCCTGCTGTTGCGCCACTACCTGGGCTACGAGCTGGATGCGATGACCGTGGTCACCTTCACCCGCGAGTCGCGCAAGGACTTCATCAAGCGCCTGCTGCAAGTGTTCGCCCTGTGGCAGATCAACCTGCAACCGCTGCAGGCCCGCGAGCTGGTGCGCACGTTCCATTCGCGCATCCTGCCGCTGGTGCGCAGCCTGCCGGGCTTTGGCCAGGTGCGCGCCTTCGAAACGCTGGGCAACGAGATGCCGGCCGGGCGTGAGGCCGAGGCCGAGAGCAACCCGTTCGACCTGCGCCTGAACGATGCCCAGCGCCAGCAGTTGAACCAGTGCTATAGCACTCTGCTGGGCGAGAGCCCGCGTTTTGCCGAGCTGGTCGGCCTGTTGCGCAGCGAAGCCCTGCAGCTGAAGCCGCTGGACCCGAACAATCCCGAAGTGCAGAAGCGCGCCCAGGTAACACAACTGGCTGCCCAGCGCGACGAAGAACTGTGTGACGTGATCGAAGACCTGTGGTTCGCCGCCGGCGCCTGGCCGATCAAGGGCATCGAACCCTGCCGCGAGACCATCCAGATCCGTGGCAGCCGCTTCCATGTACATGGCCGCCTGGCCGGCCAGGGGCCTTTGCTCGTGCTCGGCTTCGACCCGGCGGAAAGCGCGCAGTATCAGCGCCCCGGTGCCAAGCTGACAGTGCGCGCCGAGTGGGCGGTCAAGCGCACCCTGTT
Source organism: Pseudomonas sp. XP1 (assembly GCF_053557675.1). Lineage (NCBI taxonomy): Bacteria > Pseudomonadati > Pseudomonadota > Gammaproteobacteria > Pseudomonadales > Pseudomonadaceae > Pseudomonas > Pseudomonas sp. XP1. Next base: position 67,250 of record NZ_JBNRIJ010000001.1, read on the forward strand.
GCAGGCCTTCTGCGACCAGCCGCTGATCTGGCTCGACAACTACGCCATGGCCCGGCGCCTGGCGGCTTCGCTGGCCGGTGATGCCGTGGCCGGCCCCGGTTTCGAATACAAGGTCAAGGGCGAGCTGGCCCCGGCGCCGCTGCTCGATGCCTTTGTCGGTGCGGCGAATTTCATCGAGAACCTCGGCCTGGAAGTGAATACTGCCGTGGCGGCGATGAGTTTCCCGTCCGGCGACAGCGATGCACTGTTCTTCGAGGCCCTGGCTCTGTACTGGAAGGCCCTCGAGGCGCACCTGCTGGACCAGTCGCCGCCAGTGATGAGCTACAACCGCATGTTCGCCTTGTTCGGCGAGAACAACCCGGAAAACCTGCAGCTGCTGCCCGACCCGTTGCTGCGGCCGCTGGCGCACCTGATGATCGACGAGTTCCAGGATGTGTCACCGCAGATTGTCAGCTGGCTGCGTGCCAGCCTCGCCGAGATCCGTCGTCGCGGGCCGGCGATGCACACCGGGCGCCATGCCCAGCACTCGTCACTGCTGTGCGTGGGCGATGACTGGCAGTCGATTTACGGCTGGCGTGGCAGTTCGCCCAAATACTTCATGGAGTTCACCAAGGCCTTCCCGTCGCCGGCCAACACCCGTGTGATGCTGGTCGACAACTACCGTTGCCAGCAGCAGGTTATCGACGCGGCCGAACACTTGGTCAAGGGCACCCCGGCGATTGCCGGAAAGAAAGCTCGGGCCAGCGGCCCGGCGGCCGAGCTGCCAGGTTCGCCGGTCAAGGTGTTCGACCGAGACGAAGCTGCCCTGGGGGAAACGCTGCTCGAGCACTACCAGCGTGGCGAGACAGTGATGATGCTGTACCGCAAGGGCAGCGACAGGGCGCTGATGAACGAGCACCTGCAAGGCGTGCTGCACGCCGAGGCGGCGTTGCCGACCGAGCAGCGCCGGCTGCGCCAGTTGACCTACCACAGTGCCAAGGGCTTGCAGGCCGATGCAGTGTTCATGCTGGGCGACTGCCAGTACCTGACCAGTTCGCCCTACAAGAACCAGGTGTATCGCCAGGCCGGGCTGGGCAAGGCCGGTGATGCCCAGCCGTTCGATACCGCACAGAAAGAAGAGGTGCAGCGCCTGGCCTATGTGGCGGTAACCCGCGCGGTCAGGCACTGCTATTGGCATGTGGAGGCGGCCAACGCAGAGGCGGCGGCAGCGCCGCGTGCGTCGAGCCAGGTGGATGGGCGGCAGGCCTTCTTCGAAGACCTGCGGGGTCATTGATCAGCGTTCAGGCATCGAGGATGTCCGCTTGCCGGGTAAGGCTCAGCAGTAGCCCGGCTTCCACCTCCTGCTGTGCCTGGGTCAGGGCGTTCGTAGCCTTGACATAGGCTTCCTCATTGAGGGGAACCCGACGTAGCGTGCCGTTTTCGTCCAGCGCAGAGGTAGGCATTTGCGGGGCCAATGCACCTATGATCGCGTTGTCCAGGTGAGTGATCGGCTCCTGGCTTTCATCCAGGCAATAAAAGAGGTAATCGAGGCCTGGGCGCCAGAAGTCGGTAATGGCTTCGAACTGGCTGGCATACTGGCGCTTGAGAAAGTCAACCCAGACTGGCTGTTCGCTTATCCACTGCTGTCGGGCAGCGGTGTCGGCATCGAGTTCGACCACGGCATCGCGCACGTTGTCGATGATTTGCTGGTTGATCCTTGCGGCATCGCGATAGAGCATGTCGCTGCTGGGTTCGGGGAAGTCGAGGTCCTCGCTCAAGGACTGGCGCAATGCCAGGCGCACTTCTATATCGTCGACCAGGCCTGTGGCCAGGTCCGCATCGGGGAACGCCGCCGCGACATCCAGCACGTGACGGTCCGGTAACTGACCGGCATGGTCCTGCAGCGCCCGCTTGCGCAAACTGCGTTGCAGGCTGATGCGATCGGCCAGTTCGTTGACTTTCCCGCGACGGTACAGCTTGCGGTAAAGGTCGAGCAGCGGCTTGGCCGTGTCGTGTGCCCACCCAGACACCTGATTGGCCAGCAACTCCACTTCCAGGGCGCTGAACGCTTCGGCGCCGGCATCACCACAAGTTGGCGGGAAGGTTTGCGCCACCTCGTTCAAACGCTCGCGCAGCGCCGTGTCCCCATGGGCGTGCTCCAACAGCTCCCATACTCGCGCACGCAGGCCCTCCGGATCCCTTTGCGCTTCTCGCGATTGGGTCAGGCGCTCCAACACCGCTTGCAGGTCGCCATTGTCGTTCTGATCGAACAGGTCGGACCACAGTTGCTCCTGATGGTCGGTCGCGGAATCGCGCCAGAACCCTTGCCATTCCGGCCGTTCCGGCGTGTGCTCGAAGATATTGACGCCGCTGGCTCGTAGACGTCTGGCCGATTCGGCTTCCAGATCGTTGTAGTTGAACAGCCAGCGGCGCTCGGGCAAACGGGCGGCAACGTCCCGCGCATAGGGGCTGCGCAGGATGCTTGCCAGGTCCGGAACATGGTGAATGCGGTTGAATGAGAGGTCCAGGTAGCGCAACTGGTACTGTGTCTGGTTCATCAGGGTGGTCAGGCCAGTGGGAAATGCCTGCAGATCAGCGTTGGACAGGTTCAGGCGCTGCAGCCGCGCCATGTAGCGCACATCAGGCGCATGCTGCAGCGGGTTGAAGTCCAGGTCCAGTTGCTGCGGATGGATCATGTCCTGGAAGCGCATGGCGAGGTTTTCATCGAGCGTGATGCGATTGTGCCCCAGCTTGAGGACATCCAGTGGACGGCTGCAGAGGAACGTCAATGACGCTTGATCCAGTGTCAGCTGGTTGTACCGCAGGTTCAGCTGGCGCAGGTCTGGCATCGCTGCCAGCACTCGCTGTGCGGTGGGTGAGAGGGCAGCAAGGGTGTTGTTGGTCAGGTCCAGGGAGCGCAGCCTGGGTACCGCTTCGAGTGCCTGGAACAGCGCTTGCGCGTTGATTCCCCGGTTGTTGGTCACTTCCAGCACTTGCAGGTTGGGGAAGCGTGACAGGAACGCCCTGTCCAGTCGTTGCAGTTGCAATTCGTTCAGCTTGAGCTCACGGATGTGAGGCAGGCTGGCAGTGATCGCTGGCAACTCACGTAACCTCATTCGCTCCAGAACGAGCGTGCCCAGGTTGCCGGGGCTCTCTCGCCGCCAGGCATCCTTGAGGCGCTCGGCGCATCGTTGTCGCTCGAAGCGCTCGCTGATGTCGGGTGGGGTCAGGTACCAGGTCTCCAGATAGCGTTTCAGATCTTGCCACTCTGCCTGCAGTTGCCGTACTGCCGCGCCCAGGTCACCGGTCTGGCTCAGTTCGATCCGCAGGGTTCTGATCTGGTTGTTGTTCAGTGAGGGAAACAATGACTTGAGTCGGCGTGTCGCGGCGCTTTCGTCAAGAGGGCCTGGGCCCCGTCCACTGAGCGGGTAACCGAATCGCCCATGTGCCAGGCGCATGGGCGAGCGAAAGCGTGGCTTGATTGGTTGCTGGCCAAGCAGCACGGCGCAGCCCGAGCGGTCGGCGAGTGCGCTGGCGAACAGTTCGGCGTCATTCGCCTGCGGCTGTTCGGTTACCAATGCGTCACGCAGCAGTTGGCTGTCGGCATTGGCCAGGGCTGGTCGGTACAGGCCGGTCAGGGCACGATCGAGGCGGGCGCGGGCTTGCAGGTAGCGGGCTTCTTCAGCCACGCGCAAGGGCACGCGCCCACTCTTCAGGCGTTCGCGTTCGGCACTGTCGGTATGCGCGACCAGCTCTTCAAGGGCATTGTCGGGCAAACCGGGGAATTGGCGGCCCAAAGTCTGTGCTTCGTCGCCAAGCGGTACTCGATGGCTTTCCAGCATGCTCGCGTAGACTTCGCGACGACGCGCTTTCAGGTGGTTGGCCAGTAGCTCGTTCAGGGCGCCCGGGCGCTGCTCTGCTGGTGTATCGGGTAGCAGTTGCTGTATGGCATCTTCGTCCATCTGCGCCAGGACAATCTGGCTCAGTCCGCCTTCGTCAAGTTCTGTGCGGCCGATCTCGATCTGCAGCGTGTCGGCTTTTGGCTGCGCACCGAAGTAGACTGCGTCCCCCCATTTTTCGGCACCGGTGAAGACTTTCAGCCTGTAGTTCGCGGGCCAGCCAGGCAGCTGTACCAGTTCCGGCAGCGCGAAGTTCATATGTGCAGCCAAAGGCTGGCCATGGCGTACCTTGGTGATGATGCCATCCATGTCGTCAGCCAGTCGCAGGCGCAGCAAGGTATCGGCCAGCAGAGCCGGCGGCCGCGAGCCGGTGACCTGGCTGCGACGCAAGGTGTCTGCGTCGACTTCGGTAATGCGCAAGGCGGCAAGTTGCTCCGATGCCTCCAGCCCCTGGGCGAACTGGCCCAGCCCTTCGAGCAGCTGCGATTCGTCCCATTCGAGCGGGTTGTCGTGGGCCAGCTGCCAGCGCTGGTCGCCGAGGTAGTGCAAGGCCGGAGTGTAGGCATCCGGGGCGTTCGGGTGGCGCACATGCCACTGACCGTCGGTTTCGAACACCTCATACAGGGTGCCTTGAAGCCAAACATGGGTTTTGCCATCGATGACGTAGAGCCCTTGGGCGTTTTTCTGCACACTCACCGGCAACGAGCTCGAAGTGCTGTAGGGACCCATGTCAGGGTGCCAAAGCCTTTCGCGGCCATCTTTCCAGACGCTTTCCAGCGCATCGACGAACCCTGATGCCTTGAGCGCCTTGCTGCCGACGGCGAAACCGGCAATCACGGCGGCATTGACGGCAAGTGACTCGAGTTGTTGCAGCGCTTCCTGGGTATCGCCTTCTTCCCAGGCTTCGAACCCGGTGAACACCGAATCCATGAGGTCGTAGGCAAATACCCCAAGCATCGCGGCATCCAGCCCAGGCACGAAGAAGGCGGCCACGTTCAGTATGTTCATGCCTGCGTCCAGCCAGTGCTGCAGGCGCTCCTTGCGTGCCTTGGCGTCGGCAGCGGCGGTCGGTACCGCAATCGTTCTGGCAGTCGCCTTTACGCGGCGCTTGTGGTCCCTGTAAAGCACCTGCCAGACAGGAAGGGCCAGGCGCGTTCGTTTGAAGTGCAGCTCAGGTTTGGGTTTGCGTGTGGAGGCGTCGTGCTTGAACAGGGCATTTTCGAGCTTGCGGCTGAGCTCGTCCTGGTTGTCCTGGTCAGCGAAGCTGATCAAGTGCTGGCGAAACGTGGTTTGCACCAGACGTTGACGCATGAATGAGCCGGCCTTTTGCAAAGAAGCAAACTCCCTCACCGGGTGTTCGGTATCGTGGGGAATGTAGAGCATGCACGGATTGATCTGGTCGGCTTCATCAGGGCCTGTCAGCAGTACGCCATGAAGCGGGATGCCGAACAGGCTGAAGCGCCAGCAGTGAAGCTTGTGTTCGCCGTAACGCGGCGTGCTTTCGTTGTCGCATAGCTGTACCAAGGCATCGCGACCTTTGAGCGTTACCAGGTTCTTGAGGTAAGCGATCATTGTCTCGGTTTTCAGCGCCTGCTGGCTTGCATCGATCCACTGCTGTTCGATCGCGGCCTTTCTCGGGCCTTCATAAATGCTCTGCAAGTGGTCTTGATACTGCTGGCCCAGGTCCAGGCTGCGGCAAAGGCTGACGAACGCTTCGGGCTCGAGCCCGGGAAGCGAGGCGTCGTTGTCCGGGCCAAGGGTCAGGGTGTCGAACGGGCCCACTTCGTCGGGCCCTTCGAAATTGTGCAGTGCGGCCTCCAGCAGCGAGCGCTTCTGTGGCGGCCCTTCGGGGCGCTTGATGTATGTATCGTCACCGCCGAGCGAAAAATCGAGGCCGGGGGCATTTTCCAGCTTGGTGTACACCTTGAACGGCTGGTGCAGGTATCGGGCCTTGTCCGCGTTGATATCGGGGCCCAACCGGCTCTCGAGCAAAGGCTTGCAGAATTCGCTGATCTGCCTGAAGTCCTCGAGCAAGATTCGCAGCGATTTGAACGCGGCATCGCGGGCGCTGATCAGCTGCCGCACATGCGCCTGGTCTTCGTCGCTGGCAGCAGCGTACCAGGCGTAAGGCGAGCCGTTTTCGTCGAGGTAGTCCTTGCGCACGCTCTGGACGACGCGGCGGGTATGGTCGGGGTGCATCGTTCGGCACCAGGTAGGCAGGTTACGGACAATCTGGGCCTGATGGAAAGGCACGGGTGTGCTGGTCATGCTGAATACTCCGTGGTCAATGGAGGCGCCAGTCGACAGGTTTCGCCTCGGCATGCGGTGGTATTTAGTTGGATGCACAGGTCGGTCCTGTGCACGAGAGCGTCGGTAGCGGAGCAGCGCGGGCAGGGTCGTTGGGAGATGGTGGAGCAAGGCATGGGGTAGGCATGTCGTGTGGATGATGCCGGCGTATGGGGTATGGGCCGATGTCATGTGATGCCTGGCCATGGGCCGGCGTTCTATCAGGGAGAACTACGATGCATTCGCTGTGCAGTCCCAAGGATCACCTGCTGGACCTCGACGGTATTGAAATAGCGGTACGGACCTGGGGGGCGGAGGATGGCATCCCGGTGCTGGCCCTGCATGGCTGGCTGGACAACGCCGCCTCGTTCGAGCGCCTGGCACCGATGCTGGACGGCTGCTTCGTGGTGGCCCCCGACCTGGTCGGCCACGGCCGCTCGGACCACCGCCGCCACGACAGTGGCTACTACCTGTGGGAACATGCCCAGGACATGCTGGCGGTGACCGACAGCCTGGGCCTGGCGCAATTCCATGTACTGGCCCATGGCATGGGCACCGGGGTGGCGTCGCTGCTGGCAGCGATGACCAGCGGTATTGCCAGCATGACCTTCCTCGACGGCATGGGCGCACCGTTCACGGTGGCCGAGGATGACCGCGTGCAGCACCTGGCCCGGGCCTACCGGCTCAAGCGCATGGTACAGCGCAGCCAGCTGCAGGGTTTTGCCGAGCCGGACGTCGACCGTTTCGAGGACCTGGACACGGCGTTGGAACAACGCCGCGAGCGCCTGGACACCGAGCTGTCGGAAGAGGCGGCACGGCTGTTGGCAATGCGTGACCTGCTGCAGCTGGGCGAGGGCTATTGCTGGCGCCACGACCCACGGCTGGTGCTGCCCGAACCCATGCCGCTGACCGAGCGCGAAGCCTGCGATTTGCTCAGGCAGATCCGTTGCCCGTTGTACCTGCTGTTCGGCCGCCAGGGGGCATTCACCGGTGAAGCCTTTACCCGCCGCCAGGCGGCGTTGCCCATCCAGGCGAAGATCTCCTGGCATCCGGGCGGGCACCACTTCCACCTGGATGCGCCGGACCGGGCGCTGGTCGACCAACTGCTGCGCATCCTGGCTCGCCATGAAGGGGGCGTGCTGCAACGGTTGGTAAACGAGTAACTGCATATGGCCATGCCATGCGCGCGTGGGCTATGGTGGTGAGCCTCAGGAATCCACCGGCCACAAGGAGCCTTGGCATGCGACCATTCGCCATCAAGCATATCGACCATCTCGTCCTGCGGGTCAGCGACCTGGAGCGCAGCGTCGCCTTCTACACCGAACTGCTCGGCTGCACGGTCAGCCGCGTGCGCGAAGACCTGGGCATGGTCCACCTGGCCACGGGCACGGCGATGATCGACCTGGTAACCCTAGACGGCCCCCTGGGGCAGCCTGGTGGGGCGGCGCCTGGGGCCGAGGGGCGCAATCTGCACCATTTCTGCCTGCGCATCGAGCCGTTCGACGAGGCGGCACTTACGGCCTACCTGCAAGCCGCGGGAGTTGAAGTAGAACCTGCCGAAAAGCGCTATGGCGCCGAGGGTGAGGGGCTGTCGCTGTACTGCTACGACCCCGATGGCAACCAGGTCGAGCTGAAAGGGCCGGTACCGGCAACCAAGGCCCCATGAGTAACCTGCACACCCTCGAGCACTGGGTCGATACCGCACAAGGCAAGCTGTGGCTCTCTCCAGGCTGGCGCGGTCCTGCAGGGGCCGTGTAAGCCAAGTGGATATCCCGCCAAAGCCTATTATGCTTCAGTTACCTTGCTGCGATCCGAGGCGGCCTGCCTCGTCGTGCTTCGCATATCCAAAGCAAGCCCCCAGGGCCTGGGTGCGATGGTGTAAATGACATGAGGTGCTCCCGGCCTGAATGACGACAAGACGGAGGCACCCCATGGCGGTTCTCGACAGCACATCCACGGGCAGCGCGCCCCAACGCGGTATCACCCGGGAGGAGCGCAAGGTCATTTTCGCCTCGTCCCTGGGCACGGTATTCGAATGGTACGACTTCTACCTGTACGGCTCCCTGGCGGCGATCATCGCCAAGCACTTCTTTGCCGGGGTCAATGAAACCACCTCATTCATCTTCGCCTTGCTGGCCTTTGCCGCCGGCTTTGCCGTACGGCCATTCGGCGCCATCGTGTTCGGCCGCCTGGGTGACATGATCGGGCGCAAGTACACCTTCCTCATCACCATCGTCATCATGGGCCTGTCCACCGCTGTGGTGGGCCTGCTACCCAGCTATGCCACGATCGGCGTGGCCGCGCCGATCATCCTCATCAGCCTGCGCCTGCTGCAGGGCCTGGCATTGGGTGGCGAATACGGCGGCGCGGCCACCTATGTGGCCGAACATGCACCCAAAGGCCGGCGCGGCTTCTTCACTGCCTGGATCCAGACCACGGCCACCCTGGGGCTGTTCCTCTCGCTGCTGGTGATCATGGCCTGCCGCACGGCGATGGGTAACGAGGTGTTCGAGGCCTGGGGCTGGCGGGTGCCGTTCCTGCTGTCGATATTGCTGCTGGCGATTTCGGTATACATCCGCATGCAGCTCAACGAGTCGCCGGTTTTCATGAAGATGAAGGCCGAGGGCAAGGCGTCCAAGGCGCCACTGACCGAATCGTTCGCCCGCTGGGACAACCTCAAGGTGGTGATCATGTCGCTGCTGGGCGGCACCGCCGGCCAGGCCGTGGTGTGGTACACCGGGCAGTTCTATGCGCTGTTCTTCCTGTTGCAGATGCTCAAGATCGAGCCGCAGACCGCCAACCTGCTGATCGCCGGTTCGCTGCTGATCGGCACGCCGTTCTTCATCTTCTTCGGCAGCCTGTCCGACCGCATCGGCCGCAAGAAAATCATCATGGCCGGTTGCATCATCGCCGCGCTGACCTACTTCCCGATCTTCAAGGCGCTGACCCAGTACGGTAACCCGGACGTGTTCGTCGCCCAGGAGCAGAATCCGGTGGTGGTGATGGCAGACCCTGCCCAGTGCGCGTTCCAGTTCGACCCGGTGGGCAAGGCCAAATTCACAAGCTCGTGCGACATCGCCAAGAGCTTGCTGGCCAAGCGGGCCATCCCCTATACCAACGAAGCGGCCGAACCCGGCAGCGTGGCGCAGATCCGCATTGGTGAACGGGTACTGCCAAGTTTTGATGGCAGCAGCCTGGCGGCAGCGGACTTCAAGGCACAGAGCGACGCCTTTACCGCGACCTTGAGCGGGGCGTTGAAAGAGGCTGGCTACCCGGAAAAGGCCGACCCGGCGAAGATCCACTACCCGATGGTGCTGTTGCTGCTGACCATTCTGGTGATCTACGTGACCATGGTATACGGGCCGATCGCGGCCTGGCTGGTGGAGCTGTTCCCGGCGCGTATCCGCTACACCTCGATGTCGCTGCCTTACCATATCGGCAACGGCTGGTTCGGCGGCTTCCTGCCGACCGTGGCGTTTGCCATGGTGGCGGCGACCGGGGATATCTATTACGGCTTGTGGTACCCGATCGTGATTGCCGTGATGACGGCGGTGCTGGGGATCTTCTTCCTGCCGGAGACCAAGGACCGTGATATCAACCACACTTGAAGTTTGAGGCTGCCTGTAACGGCCTCTTCGCGGGCATGCCCGCTCCCACAGGGATACCACTGTGCCTGAGGGCAGTGAGGTACCTGTGGGAGCGGGTTCACCCGCGAAGAGGCCGGCACAGTCAACCCATCAGTCGAAATAGCCACGCAAGCCAAAGGCATACCCGGTATCCACTCCGGCAGCCTCACCCCGGCTCCAGCGCTTCTTCAACACGAACTCGAACGCCGGCTCGTACAGCCCGTCCCGCACCAGCGCACCCGCCAGCACCTCCACGTCATACCAGCCATTGTCCAGCTCGATGATCGGCCGTCCGGGTACCTGGTAGCGCGCCATCAGGTCACCCAGCGTCTTGGGTGTGAAGTGCTGCAGGATGCGCCAGGTGTACAGCATCAGCGCACCGTGCTCGACCTGCAGCACATAGCCATTACGGCGGTGCTTGAGGCGGCTGCCGGGTTCGCGCAGGGCCGGGGTATGGTTGTCCAGGGTGAACAGGATGCGGTAGGGCAGGTTATCGACCCCGGCCAGTGGCAGCACAATCCCTTCGCGCACCGCCTGGTCGCCGCTGTCGCCGTGGGTGAACGCATGGGCCAGGTCGTCGGGCAGTTCATGTTGTTGCTTGAAGCGCTCGAGCAACTGGATATCGCCGAGCAGAAAGTAGTCGACCAGGTCGTTGAGCACTTCGCTGAATTCGTGGCGCATCTGTTTTCCTTGTTGGTGCGCATGAGGGCAATGGCAAATGTAGCACTTCAGATTGGCTTCAGATTGCCCCCTGATACTGCCCCCTGGACCTGACTTGAAAGGGGGACAGCCATGACCCAGGCAGACAGCGCCAGCCTGTTTCCACTGGCTATCGGCAGCCACGGCGATCGCCTTGCCTACATGACGCTGAAACACCCGGGGGCGCCGGGGCGTGACGAGCTGGAACAGTTCATTCACGCCCGCTTTGCCTGCGCGCACCACGCCGATGTGCAGCACTACCTGCCTGAACTGCTCGGCCTGCATGACAGCCACGGGCGCCTGATGGCCGCTGCCGGCATACGCCTGGCCAGCAGTGGCCCGACCTTCATCGAGCGTTACCTGGATGAACCGCTGGAAGCGGCTGTGACCCGGCTGTCGGCCAGCCCGGTGAGCCGTGCGCAGTTGGTCGAAGTGGGCAACCTGGCCGCGCTCAGCGCCGGCAGCGCGCGGATCATGATCATTGCCGTGACCTGGTTGCTGGCCGCCCGCGGCTTGCAGTGGGTGGCCTTCACCGGTGCCGCGACGCTGGTCAACAGCTTTCATCGCCTGGGCCTGGTGCCCACGGCGTTGGCCGTGGCCGACCCTGGCCGGCTGAACGGCGATGCCGACAGTTGGGGCAGCTACTACGCGCAGCACCCGCAAGTGTTCGTCGGCAACATCGACTACGGCCATGCAGCCCTGGCCCGCGGCGGCGTGTTCGAGCGGCTGGGCTTGCCCGCGAGCGTGCAGGAGGCCGGCCATGCCGCGTGAATGCCAGCTGTTCAGGGACGTGTTGCAACTGCATGCCCGCCACCGAGGGGCGCAACCGGCGTTGCTGGGCCTTGGCGGGCCGTTCACGTATCAACAGTTGCTGGACGAGGTCGAGCAGCGCCAGGCCTGGTTGAGCGTGCAGCCACCGGGCACCTTCGCCCTGGCCCTGGAAAACGGCCCCGAGGCGCTGTTCTGGGACCTGGCGGCGCTGTTCGCGGCGCGCCCCATCGTCATCCTGCCGGCGTTCTTCAGCAGCGCCCAGCGCCGCCACTGCCTGGCACAGAGCGGGGCGGTACTGGCGCTGGCCGACGACGCCTTCGCTGACGACTTGCATGCCAGCGGCTTCACTAGCGGTGAGCGCTTCTGGAGCCGGCAGCTGCCAGCGGCCGCACCCTTGCCCCCGGGCACCGCGAAGGTTACCTACACCTCCGGTAGCACCGGTGCACCCAAGGGCGTATGCCTGAGCGCTGATGCCATGCTGCGGGTAGCGCTTGAACTGGAGGCCGCCAGCCGGCCCACGGCACCAGGCAAGTACCTGGCGGTATTGCCCATGGCGGTGCTGTTGGAAAACCTGGGCCTGTACGCAGCCCTGCTGGCCGGGGCGAGCATTGCCCTGTACCCGCAGGCGCAACTGGGTTTTCGCGGTGCCAGCCAGGTCGACTTCAAGCAATTGCTGGGCGCCATCGCCTTGAGTGGTGCCGAAAGCCTGATCCTGGTGCCGCAATTGCTGCTTGGGTTGGTCACCGCCATCGAGCGCGGCCTGATGCGGGTCGGCCCGTTGCGCTTCGTGGCGGTAGGCGGCGCGCGGGTGGCGCCGAGCCTGCTGGCCCGGGCCGAGGCCGTCGGGCTGCCGGTGTTCGAGGGCTATGGCTTGTCCGAATGTGCCTCGGTGGTCTGCCTCAATCGCCCTGGGGCGCACCGCGCGGGCAGTGTCGGGCGGCCGCTGCCGCATGTGCAGGTGCGCGTTGCCGAGGACGGCGAAGTGCAGGTGGCCGGTTCGGCGTTGCTCGGCTACCTGGGCGAGCCACCCTTCGAAGAGCCGTGGTTGCCGACTGGTGACTTGGGCCACTTCGACAGCGACGGCTTCCTGTACCTGGCCGGGCGCAAGAAGCACCAGTACAGCACCAGCTTCGGGCGCAACGTCAACCCCGAGTGGGTCGAGGCCGAACTGACCCAGGGCGGGGTGATCGCCCAGGCATTTGTCCACGGCGAAGGCCTGGCACACAACCTGGCGCTGATCTGGCCGCTGGACCCGCAGGCTGACGACCACACCCTCGAGCAGGCCATCCGTCAGGCTAATGCCGGCCTGCCGGACTATGCCCGGGTGCATGCCTGGCGGCGCCTGCCCGAACCCTTGAGTGCCGCCGGGCAAACCCTTACCGCCAATGGCCGGCCACGCCGCGAACAGATCCTGCGGTGTTACCAGTCCTTGTTATCCGACCTTCAATGACCCACGAGGTTTGCCATGCTTTTCTTCGATACGCTGCAGCAGGAAACCGCCGACGAGCGTACGGCATTGTTCAGTGTTCCGGTCATCCGCGACGCGCTGGCCGGCAAGGCCAGCCTCGAGGCCTATGTGGCCTTTCTGACCCAGGCTTACCACCACGTGCGCCACACCGTACCCTTGATGATGGCCTGCGGGGCCCGTTTGCCGGCTCGGCTGGAGTGGCTGCGCGGCGCGGTGTGCGAGTACATCGAGGAGGAGTACGGCCATGAGCGCTGGATTCTCGATGACATCGCCGCCTGTGGTGGCGACCCACACAAGGTGGCGGGCGGCCGCCCGGCATTGCCTATCGAGCTGATGGTGGCCTTTCTCTACGACCAGATTGCCCGTGGCAACCCGGTCGGGCTGTTCGGCATGGTCAACGTGCTCGAAGGCACCAGCATTGCCCTGGCCACCCAGGCTGCCGGTACCCTGCAGGGCAGCCTGGGCCTGCCGGACCAGGCGTTCAGCTACCTGAGTTCCCATGGCGCCCTGGACCAGGACCACATGGCCACCTACCGTGGCCTGATGAACCGCCTGGACCAGCCCGAGGACCAGCAGGCGGTAATCCACGCTGCCAAAGTGGTGTACCGCCTGTACACCGCCATGTTCGAAGGGCTGCCGCGTGCCGCAAAGCAGGAGGTACAGCATGCGCTTGCCTGATTGCGTGGCGGTGCTCACCGGCGCCAGCGGTGGCATCGGCCTGGAGCTGGCGGACCAGCTTTGCAGTGCCGGGGCCCGCGTACTGGCGGTCAGCCGGCAGCAGGGCAAGCTGGCCGAACTGATGGCGCGCTACCCCGGGCAATTGCGCTGGCAGCAGGCCGACCTGCGCTGCGCCGAAGGCCGCCGTGAAGTGCTGGAGGCAGCGCGGGACATGGGCAGTTGCAACCTGTTGATCAACGCTGCCGGGGTCAACCGCTTCGCCCTGCTCGAACAGATGGACGAGGCCGCCCTGGACGAGTTGTTCGACCTGAACATCAAGGCCGCCGTGCAGCTCACCCGCCTGTGCCTGCCGTTGCTGCGCGCGCAGCCCAGTGCACTGGTGGTGAACGTGGGGTCGATCTACGGCTCCATCGGCTACCCCGGTTATGCCACCTACTGCGCCAGCAAGTTTGCCTTGCGCGGGTTCTCCGAGGCATTGCGCCGCGAGCTTGCCGACACCTCGGTGAACGTGCTGTATGCCGCACCGCGCACCACCCGCACGACGATGAACAGTAGCGCCGCGCAGGCCCTGAACCAGGCGTTGAAGGTGGGCGTCGATGACCCTCAGGATGTCGCCCGGGCGGTGCTCGACGCAGTACAGGCCGAGCGTAGCGAACTGTACCTGGGCTGGCCGGAAAAACTCTTCGTGCGCCTTAACGGCATGCTGCCGGGCGTGGTTGATCGCGCCTTGCGCAAGCAACTGCCGCTGATCCGTCGCTACAGTGCCTGGCACAGCAAGGAGTCGAGCAAATGAAACGTCTGATTCTGGCCAGTCTGCTGGCCATCGCCCCGTTCACCTGGGCCCTCGACCAGAACGGTACCCAGCAACTCAATGCCATCCAGCAGCGCTGGGCGGTGATTCGCTACAACCTGCCCGAAGCCGAACGTGCCGGGGCGTTCGAGGCCCTGGCGGTACAGTCGGCGGCGTTGGTGCGCCAGCAGCCGGGCTCGGCCGAGCCGCTGATCTGGGACGGCATCGTCAACAGCAGCTGGGCCGGTGCCACCGGCGGGTTGGGGGCGCTGGGCAAGGTCAAGGCTGCCCGCGCCAGCCTGGAAAAGGCCCTGGCCGTTGACCCCAAGGCCCTGCAAGGTTCGGCCTACACCAGCCTGGGCGCGCTGTACGACCAGGTGCCCGGCTGGCCGCTGAGCTTCGGTGACCAGGCCAAGGCCGAGGCCATGCTGCGCCAGGCGCTGGTGATCAACCCCGACGGTATCGACAGCAATTACTTCTGGGCTGACCACCTGTACCGGCAGAACCGCTACGACGAAGCCCGCGCCGCCCTGCAAAAGGCGTTGCAGGCACCGCCCCGGCCCGGGCGGGAGCTGGCCGACCAAGGCCGGCGCGGTGAAATCGATGCTTTACTCAAAGCGATCAAGGACAAACAGGATTAAGCATGCGCCTGCTGCTGGTAGAAGACGACGCCGCGTTGGGGGAGGGGATCTGTGACGGCCTGCGCCGCGAGGGCTATACCCTCGACTGGTTGCAGGATGGTGCCAGCGCCCTGCATGCCCTGTGCCACGAGGAGTTCGACCTGGCCATTCTCGACCTGGGCTTGCCGCGCCTGGATGGCATCGAGTTGTTGCGGCGCCTGCGTGCAGCCGGGAAGAGCCTGCCGGTGCTGGTGCTGACCGCCCGCGACGCCACCGAGGACCGCATCGCCGGGCTGGACGCCGGCGCCGACGACTACCTGGTCAAACCCTTCGACCTCAACGAACTCAAGGCCCGCTTGCGGGCCTTGCTGCGGCGCAGCAGCGGCCGCGCCCGGGTGCTGATAGAGCATGCCGGTGTGTGCCTGGACCCGGTCAGCCAGCAGGTGCACTACCAAGGCCAGCCGGTGGTGCTAACGCCCAAGGAATACCTGCTTTTGCACGAACTGCTGGCCCAGCCGGGCAAGGTGTTCACCCGCGAACGCTTGACCCAGTTGCTGTATGGCTGGGATGAAGAGCCGGAAAGCAACACCCTGGAAGTGAATATCTATCACCTGCGCAAGAAGCTGTTCAACAGCCTGATCCGCACCGTGCGCGGAATCGGCTACCTGGTGGAACGCAAGGCATGAGCTCGCTGCGCCAACGTACCTTGTGGCGGGTGATGCTGCTGTTGCTGGTCGGCAGCGGGTTGCTGGCGCTGTACAACTACCACGACAGCCGCCACGAAATAAACGAGGTGTACGACGCCCACCTGGCGCAGAACGCTCGGCTGTTGCAGGGCATCATGAGCCTGCCGGTGCAGGAACAGAGCCGTGACGAGTTGTACCGCGCCTTCGACGAGGCCTTGAGCAAGGCCGGGCACCACAAGGTGGGGCACCGCTACGAGAGCAAGCTGGCC
The DNA here is from genome assembly GCF_053557675.1 of Pseudomonas sp. XP1. Classification (NCBI taxonomy): domain Bacteria; kingdom Pseudomonadati; phylum Pseudomonadota; class Gammaproteobacteria; order Pseudomonadales; family Pseudomonadaceae; genus Pseudomonas; species Pseudomonas sp. XP1. The sequence goes on from NZ_JBNRIJ010000001.1 coordinate 83,021, forward strand.
TTTCAGGTGTGGGCCGACGACAACGGGCTGCTGGTGCATACACCCAGCGCCCCCCAGCTGGAGCAGGCACCGCGGGTGCCAGGTTTTGCCGATGTGGTGGTGGAAGGGCGCCGTTGGCGCAGTTTCGTCCTGCCGGTGCCGGAAAAACACTGGGTGATCTGGGTGGGCGAGCGCAACGACGTACGTGACGACCTGATCGAACGCATCGTGCGGCACACGCTGTTGCCCTTCCTCTTCGGCAGCCTGGCCCTGGCCTTGCTGGTGTGGGCGGCCATTGGCTGGGGGCTGAAACCGCTGCAGAACATGGCCAGGGTGATCCGCGCTCGCCACGCCGAGTCGCTGGAGCCGCTGCAGTTGGTGCCGCTGCCGAAGGAGCTTGAACCGATGCAGGCGGCGATCAACCGCCTGCTCGGGCAGATCGATGACTTGCTGCGCCGTGAACACCGTTTCATCGCCGACGCTGCCCACGAGATGCGTACGCCCTTGGCCATCCTGCGCCTGCATGCGCAGAACGCGCTCAATGCAGACAGCGCTGCCGAGCGGGACAAGGCCCTGCAGTTCCTGATGGGCGGCGTCGACCGCCTTGCCCGGGTGGTCAACCAGCTGTTGACCCTGGCCCGCCTGGAGCCGCGTCCAGGCCGCCGTGACTGGCCGCGGGTGGACCTGGAGGGCGTGGTGGCCGAAACCCTGGCCGAGCTGACCCCATGGATTCTGGAGCGCGGGCTTGAGCCTTCGCTGGACATCGCTGCAGGCGACTACCACTTGCACACCGACGCGGGCTTGCTGGGTATCGCCTTGCAGAACCTGGTGGCCAATGCCGTGGACCATTCGCCGGCAGGCGGTCGGGTTACGGTGACACTGCAGCGCGAAGGGCAGGCCTTGCTGGTCAGTGTCGACGACGAAGGGCCGGGCATTGCCGAGGTGGACCAGCAGCGGGTGTTCGAGCGTTTCTACAGCAAGGGCTCGACCAATGGCGCCGGGTTGGGTTTGTCGATCGTCAGCACCATCATGACCCGCCTGGGCGGCAGCGTGCAGTTGCGCAACCAGGCGCCCCACGGGTTGCGCGCGACCTTGCGCCTGCCCGTGGGGCCCTGAACGTTGCTAGTGTTTCTGTAGGATCTGGATCAGGTTGCCGCAGGTGTCATCGAACACGGCTACGGTGACGGGCCCCATGGCGGTAGGCGGCTGGGTGAACTGCACGCCCGCCGCGCACAGCCGGGTGTATTCGGCCTGGATGTCGCGCACGCCGAAAGAGGTGGCGGGGATACCGTCCTGCTTGAGTGCGGCCTTGTAGTCCTTGGCGGCCGGGTGCGCGTCGGGTTCGAGCAGCAGCTCGACGCCGTTGGGGTCGTTGGGGGAGGTCAGCGTCAGCCAGCGGTGTCGGCCCATGGGCATATCGTGCTTGGGCTCGAAACCGAGTACATGGTGGTAGAAAGCCAGGGCTTTGGCCTGGTCATCGACGAGAATGCTGGTGACCACGATCTTCATGAATGCACGCCCTATGCCTGGAACCGTTGAGTATCAGTAAAGACAATCGGGGGCGTTTGGCCAGGTCTCTCTCGGGCGCCTGCGAATATCACGATGCGGTCCGACAGCATTTCTCTTTCCGGTCAAAGTTCCAGATGGGTTGGTGGCAATGGCGGCTGTAGCTTCGGTAGGGCAATACCACACAACCCAAGGAGTGAACCCCATGCAAGAAAAACCCATGAACGAGCCAGACGACACTCTCGACCAGGAACAGCTGGAAAATGCAGAACCGCAGGCAACACTGTCCCGGCGCAAGCGCGGTATAGGGCCCGTAGTCGGCATGCCCTGCGCGCCAGGGTACAAATTGATTGGTGATGACTGTGTAATCGCTAATATCGATTTCGAGTGAAGCAAAGGGGGCGCCCGACGCCCCCTTCGTAAAAACCTGCTCAAGCCATAGGTAAATCCTTCATTACCCGCCCCCCAACCAGCCGCTGCCAAGGGTAAAGTGACAGGCATGATCCCAGCGCGCCCAGACCGGCGTCAGAGAGGTGCCCGTGGCGGCCTACACATTGCGACAACTCAAGTACTTCGTCACCACCGTGGAAGCCGGCAGCGTGGCCGAGGCTTCACGCCAGCTTTACATCGCCCAGCCTTCCATCTCCACGGCCATCAAGGGCCTGGAGGAAAGCTTCGGTGTGCAGCTGTTCATCCGCCACCACGCTCAGGGTGTGTCACTGACGCCCAGCGGCAAGCGCTTCTATGCCAAGACCAAGTCGCTGCTGCAGATGGCCCACGAATTCGAGCAGAACGCCCTGGCCGACAACGACACCGTGGCCGGGCAAATCGATATTGGCTGCTTCGAAACCGTGGCCCCGCTGTACCTTCCGCGCCTGATCGCCGGCTTTCGCCAGCGTTACCCGGGGGTGGATATCCGCCTGCGCGACGGCGAACAGCAGGACCTGATCCAAGGCCTGACCGCAGGTACCTTCGACCTGGCGTTCCTCTACGACCATGACCTGGACGGCACCATCGAGGCCGAGCCGCTGATGCCGCCGCAGAAACCCTATGTGCTGCTGCCCGAGAACCACCGCTTCGCTGGCCAGGCCCAGGTGTCGCTGCGCGACTTGTGCCCGGAGCCGATGATCCTGCTGGACGTTGCCCCCAGCCGTACCTACTTCGTCAGCCTGTTCAACGAAATGGGCCTTACGCCCAACATTGTCTTCAGCTCACCGTCGATCGAGATGGTGCGCGGCATGGTCGGGCAGGGCTTCGGTTTTTCGCTGCTGGTAACGCGGCCTCACTCGGAGTACACCTACGACGGGCAACGCCTGGCCATGCTGGATATTGCCGAGCCAGTAGCGCTGTCAGGGCTGGCGGCAGCCTGGTTGAAGCGAGTGCAACTGACCAAGCCGGCGCAGCTGTTCGTGGAGTTCTGCCGGGAGCAGCTGGCGAAGTTCTGAAACGGGCACGCCATGCAGGAGCGTGGCGTGCCCGGCGGTCAGGGGCTGACCTGATAACCGCGCCCTTGCAGGCACCCGGCATAGGCACTGGCATGAGCCTGGGCTTTCGCTTCGTCCTGGCCGCGCCGGTCCTGACGGCGGTCCTGACGCTGGCGCATGCCACCGACCGCAGCACCGGCGGCAGCCACTTCGCCCGCGCGGTTCTGCCGGTATTGCTGCTTGGCATCGTCACCAACCCGGTCATACAGCTCGTCGTGCTGGTTGCCGCGCACCTGCGCGCCTGCCGCACCGGCAACCGCGCCGGCGGCGGCACCGCGTACGCGGCCACCGACATGGGGGGCGCTGGAGGTCGCGGCACTGTTCGCGGCATTGGTCGCGACGGTATTGCAGTCATTGATATCCAGTTGCATCTGCTGGCTGCTCTGGCCCTTGAGCGGCACCACCGACTGCGCCTGGGCTGCCGATGCTGAGCACAGCAGCACCAGCAGGCAACTCCACGTGAACGTACGCATGGCAAACCTCCAGCAAGTGGGGATCCCGTTTCAGAGGATAGTCCGGCTTTGCTGCCCCTGATGGCAGTTTTGCCGGGATGGTCTAAACCGGATATCAGATGTTGTTCGCCTGCATATGACGGCCTGAACCCAGGCTGCCTGTGGAACCGCCATGAACCAGACTCAGCACCTGATCATCTGTGAATACTGCGACACGGTGTACCACCGTGCGCCGTTGCTCAAACACCAGCGCGCCGTATGCCCGCGCTGTGGCGGCGTGCTGTATCGGCACACCTCGCTGACCGTGCAGCAGCGGCTGGCCCTGAGCGTGACGGGTGGCATCCTGCTGGTGTTCGCCAACTTCTACCCGGTGATGACCATCGGCATGCAAGGGCTGACCCACTCGGCGACGTTATGGGACTCGGTACAGATTCTCAGCCAAGGCAGTATCACCTTCATCGCCCTGGTCATGGCTTTGGCGATCATCTTCGCGCCGGTACTGCAGATTACCCTGTTGTGCTGGCTGCTGAGTTTCGCCCTGGCCGGCCAGCGCGCCCCCGGCTTTGCCGTGTGCATGCGCAGCCTGGAGAGCTTGCGGCCATGGAGCATGCTGGAGGTGTGCCTGCTGGGGGCGATGGTGGCCGTGATCAAGCTGGCGGGGCTGCTCGATGTGATCCCCGGCATCGGCCTGCTGGCCCTGGCCGCGCTGAGCATGCTGATCATCCATGTCGCCGGCAAGGACATCCGCGACTTGTGGGAGCAGGTATGAATACCCCGGCCAGCGCCGATGATCTGGGCCTGTGCCTGTGCCATGGCTGCGGTCAGGCCTGCGAACTGGGCAGCGGCATGCACACCTGCGAGCGCTGTGGCGCCGCCATTCATCGGCGCAAGGCCAATGCCATCAGCCGCGGCTGGGCATTTCTGCTGGCGGCCCTGGTTTTCTACATTCCAGCCAATCTGCTGCCGGTGATGCGCACCGAAATGCTCGGCAGCGGCAGCGAAAGCACCATTGGCGGCGGCGTGCTGGAGTTCTGGGAGGCCGGTGCCTGGGATATCGCGCTGATCATCTTCATCGCCAGCGTGGGTGTACCGGCCATCAAGTTCTTCTCGCTCGGCCTGCTGCTTTTTACCGCCCAGCGCGGTTCCACCTGGGCTTGCCGACAGCGCTCGCAGCTGTACCGTTTCGTCGAGCTGATCGGCTACTGGTCGATGCTCGATGTGATGGTGGTGGCGCTGGTGGCGGCGCTGGTCCAACTGCGTGGGCTGGGCACCATCGAGCCGCGGGTGGGCATCCTGTTTTTCGGCATGGTGGTGGTACTGACCATGTTTTCTGCGATGAGCTTCGATCCACGCCTGATCTGGGATAGCCGTGCCAACGAGGGAGGCCGCATTGATGGTGCAACAGACTGACAAGCGCGAGGGCGCGGGGCAGGTTGAAGTGCACACCCGGCGCTGGAGTGTGTCGCTGGTATGGATCGTGCCGATACTGGCGATCCTGATCGGCGCTTCGCTGGTGGTGCGCAACTGGATGCAGCAGGGGCCGGTCATCGCTATTTCCTTCCACACCGGGGAAGGGCTGGTGGCGCACAAGACCCAGGTCAAGTACCGCAGCGTGGTGATCGGCGAAGTCACCACGGTGGACCTGGCCGACGACAAGAAGAGCGTGGTCGCCAAAGTCCAGCTGTCCAACGACGCCCGTGCCTTCGCCACCCAGGGGGCGCGCTTCTGGGTAGTGCGGCCACGCATTGGCGTGGGTGGTGTGTCCGGTGTGGATACACTGCTGTCGGGCAGTTTCATTGGGGCGGATTCCGGCGAGTCGAAAGTGCCGGAGAAGTCCTTTGTCGGCCTGGAGCTGCCACCGCCGATCACCTTCGACGAAAAGGGCAAGCGCTTTGTCCTGACCGCCAGCGACCTGGGGTCGCTGGATATTGGCTCGTCGATCTACTACCGCAAGATACCGGTGGGCGAGGTGGTGTCCTTTGCCCTGCAGGGCGATGGCAAGGGCGTGGAGATCGGCGTGTTCGTGCAGGCCCCCTATGACAGCTTCGTCACCGCCGATACCCGCTTCTGGAACGCCAGTGGCGTCGACATGCAGATTGGTGCGAACGGCCTGAAGATCGATACCGAATCGTTGTCGTCCATCCTGGTGGGCGGGCTGGCCTTTGGCTCGCCCGATTTCGCCCCGCAGGCCGAACCCGCTGCCGACCAGGCGCGCTTTCAGCTGTTTGCCGACCGCGACACCGCCCTGGCACCGCCCGGTGGCCAGGCGCAGTACCTGCAGTTGCGCTTCGACCAGGCCATGCGCGGCCTGTCGGTGGGCGCGCCGGTGGAGTTCAAGGGTGTGGAATTTGGCCGGGTCACTTCGGTCAAGCTCGACTACGATGCCACCCGGCAGAGCTTCCCCGTGGTGGTCGATGCGGTGATCTACCCGCAGCGGCTGGGGCCGGTGCACCACAAGATGCTAGCCGTGTTCAAGCACGCCGAAGGCGACATGGATGGCGCGCGGAGGCTGATCGGCACCTTCGTCGAGCACGGCCTACGGGCCCAGGCGCGCAGCGGCAACCTGATCACCGGGCAGATGTTCATTTCCCTGGACTTCTACCCCGATGCCCCCAAGGTGGCCTTCGACAAGACCGCAGACCCTATCACCATACCCACATTGCCCGGCAGCCTGGAGCAGTTGCAGGAGCAGTTGCAGCGTGTGGTGGAGCGCATCAGCAAACTGCCGCTGGAGAGTATCGCCAACAACCTGGATGGCAGCCTGCGAGAGTTGCGCGCCAGCCTCAAGCAGTTCAATGGCCAGACGCTGCCGGACGTGAAGGTGGCGCTGGACGAGGTGCACAAGACCCTGCGCACCGCCAATTCGGCCATTTCCGAGGACTCGCCGCAGCGCGAGCGGATGGGCGAAACCCTGGACGAACTGGAGCGCATGTCACGTTCGCTGCGTGACCTTGCCGATTACCTGGGCCGGCACCCCGAGTCGCTGATACGCGGCCGGCCGAAAGCGGCCTCTGCCGCCGACCTTGAACCCTGAGGAGACAGCCGATGCATCGACTGCGCAATGTGTGTGGCGCCGGCCTGCTGGCCGTGCTGTGGGGCTGCAGCAGTACCCCGAACAACTATCACACGCTGGTACCGAGCGAACCGGTGCGCGACGGTGACCAGCGCATTCAGGTGGCGAGGGTGGCCGTGCCGCCGCAGGTGGACCGCCCGCAGTTGGTGGTGCGGCAGGGGCAGAGCGGCCTGGCCATCCTCGAGACGGAGTGGTGGGGGGCCAACCTGGTGGATGAGTTCCGCAGCGCCTTGCAGGACCAGTTGGGCGGGCCGGTGGGTGGCGGCAAGGCGTTGCTGCGGGTGGACGTGCAGCGCTTCGATAGCGTGCCGGGGCGCTATGCCTCGCTGGAGGCGGTATGGCGCCTGACGCGCTCGGGCGAAGCCGAACTGACCTGCCGTACCTCGCTGCAGACGCCCGCGGACAACAGCATCGCCAGCCTGGTCAATGCTCACCAGGCCAACCTGCGCAAACTGGCCGAGGCGGTGCGGGGCAGTGCCCGGCATGGCAGCTGTTCTGCATCCTGAGCAAGCAATCAGTTCAGGCGTCCAGCATTCTGTGTCTTGCCACTACTGACCGTCTCCCGCAACCGCTCGGCCTTGTCCAGCGGCAGGTGGTCGAACTCGCGCAGGCCATCCTTGCGGTACGGGTCGCCAATCCAGCGTGGTGCCACCACGAATTGCGGGCTCACCAGGCTCTTGGCCGGTTCGTAACGGTCATAACTCAGCCCGGCCAGGTCGGACAGGGTATGGATCAGGTGCGAGCTGCTGTAGGGGCGGTCGGCCATCGCCTGCAAGTCGCGGGGGTGCCCGGCCTGCCAGCTGGGCGAAGTCCACAGCAGGAAGGGAATGGTGTACATCGGCCGGGTCGGCGCGCCTTCGTTGCGCCCCAGGCGGTCGTGGTTGCCAGAGCTGTACACATCTTCGCCATGGTCGGACAGGTACAGCAGGAAACCATTGGGGTTGCCGGCCGAGTAACGCTTGATCAGGCTCGACACCACGTAGTCGTTGTAGCGCACCGCGTTGTCGTAGAAATTGTAGGTTTCCACCTGGTCATCGGTCAGCTTGCCGGGCACCCCCTGGCGGTCGTTGAAATGCGCGTAGTCGTTCGGGTAGCGGTAGCGATAATCCATGTGCGTACCCAGCAGGTGCACGATGATGAACTTGTTCGGCGCCGGGTCCTGCAGGGCCTCCTCGAACGGTGGCAGCACCACGTCGTCGTACTGCCTGGCATTCTGGTTGCGCTGGTTGTTCAGGTACACCGGTGCGTCCGTCTGCTGCGAGAAGGTGGTCAGCATGGTGTTGCGCTTGGTCATGGTCTGCTGGTTGGTGATCCAGAAGGTCTTGTAGCCGGCCTGCTTCATCAGGTTGATCAGCGACGGGGCGGTGAGGAAGCGGTCCGGGTTCTGCTCGTCGCCGAAGGTGAGGATCTGCTGCATCACTTCGATGGTGTACGGGCGTGGCGACACCACGTTGCGGAACACCGTCAGGCCCTTGTCGCTGGCGGCCAGCGCGTCGAGGTTGGGCGTGGTGTCGCGGTTGTAGCCGTACAGGTGCATGTGCTCGCGCGTGGTGGATTCACCCAGCACCAGCACCAGCGTGCGTGGCGCTGCACCGCTGCTGTCACGCAGGTTCTGCAGGGGCGGCAGCGCGGCATTCTGGGCCAGCAGCTCCTGCATGTTGTCCAGCTGCTGGCGGTACTGGCGGTAGCCGACCAGCAGTTGCCAAGGCACGGCGGGTTCCATGCGCTGCTGCACCTTTTCTGCCGCATCGGCGAAGCTGCGCTGCTGGGTTACCATCTGCTTGTAGAACGGGTACACCAGGTTGGCCAGCAACAGCAGGGCGACCACCGGCAGGCGACTGCGCAGCGGCAGGCTGACCGGGCGTACGCGCTTCCACAGCAGCACTGCCACCAGCGTGTATAACAGCAATGCCAGGCCCAGCCAGGCGCTGAAGTACTGGCTGAAGTACTCACCGGCCTCGGCGGTGTTGGACTCGAACATCACGAAGATGACGCTTTGCGAGAACTCCTGGCGATAGATACCGAAGTAGCTCAGGCCCACCAGCGAAGCCGCCCACAGCACCAGGCCGATGACCGCTGCCGTGGCGCGAGTGAAGCGCGGTAGCAGCAGTACCGGGGCCAGCCACAGGCTGCTGAGGAAGAATGCATCGCGAAAACCGGCGAACCCGGTGGTACCACTGAACAGCAGCAACGCCTGGGTCACGCCCGAGAAGTACCAGAAGAACAGCAAAAGCCAGCCCAGGCCGGCCCAGTCCACGCGTTTGGGCAAGGAGGGGGATGCAGTGTGTGACACGTATGCCTCGTCGTAGCTTGGCGGCCAACGGATGTGCCCGTGGCCGGAAAGGGCGTGACGCTAATCTGCCGAGCGTGAAAATAACGTCAACGAGACGCTGGCCCAGGCAAGGTATGATGTGTTCCGCCAAACCGGACTGACAGGTCGAGTGAGAATGAACCGTCGCAAGAAGATCAAGCAGCTACTGCAGGCGCATGCCAAGAAGGCCAGCGCCAAGCTGGCGCCGCGCAAGCCCAAGTACATTTGCAAGGCCGACCGTTTGAAGATGGAAGCCGAGGCGGCGGGGGATACCCCCACCTGACTGACTGGCGCGGACCTTGTAGGAGCGGCCTTGTGTCGCGATCGGGCCGCAAGGCCACTCCTACAGGGGGCGCGTTGGCGGCTTGCGATCAACGGCGATAGTAGCGGTGGTCATCATGGTAGCGGTGGTGCATGGCCCGCTCATGGCGGTGCTCCCAGTCGCGGCGCCGCTCCCAGTCGCGTCGGCGTTCCCAGTCTCGCCGGCGCTCCCAGTCACGGCGGGCCTGCTCGCGGCGCCACTGTTCGCGGCGCCAGTCGCTGCGGTGATCATGCCAGCGGTCGTCATCGTGGGCCAGCAGCGTGGCTGGCTGTTCGTCGGCAATACTGGCCACCCTGGACCAAGGGTTGCCAGCAGGCTGCAACGGTGATTCAACCGCCGGGGCGGCTACTTCGGGCGCCTTCATTTGTGTTGCCGATGCCGTGCCCATTGCCGCGAACGAGAACAGGCCGAGCAGCATCAACCTAGCGACATGTATTTTCATGAGCGAAGCCAACCTCTGATAACAATTGAGCCATCTGGCCAGCAGGTGGTCGGCGAACCTTCTCTCGCGTTCCGCTACCTTTCTGTGCCTCCCACATAGACCGGTAAACGGGAAAAAGTTCGCAGCGGCAACAAGTTGTAGGATTTTTTTCTACCGGGTGTATGGCGTGGTGAAGTCCGGCGAGCGCTCATTTACCATGGCGGCTGTTTTCAGCCATTACCAAGGAAACCCGCCATGAGCGCCCCTCAGTTTCGCACCCCCACGGCCGCCGACGCCGAACGTTGCTACGCCATCGAAATCGGTGCCTATGAAGGCGATGAGGCGGCCACGCTGGAGAAGATCCGCACCCGCATCGCGCAGTATCCGCAGGGCTTCCTGCTGCTGGAAAGCGCGGGTGAGATCGTCGGTTTCATCAACAGCGGCTGCGCCCACGAAGTGGTGATGTCCGACGAGGCATTCAAGGAACTGGTCGGGCATGACCCGGCGGCGCCAAACGTGGTGATCATGTCGGTGGTGGTGGACCCGGCACACCAGGGCCAAGGCTACGCCAAGCGGTTGATGGATGAATTCATCGCACGCATGAAAGCTGCGGGCAAGCTGACCATTCACCTGATGTGCAAGGAGCAGCACGTGGCGCTGTACCAGAAGCTGGGGTATCAGTACATCAAACCATCGCCATCGGACCACGGCGGCATGGCCTGGCATGAAATGGTCATGGTCCTCTGATAGGCAATGGGCCGCAGGGCGGCCCAAATGGCAGCTTATTCGCCGCTGACCAGCTGGCGTGCCAACTGGTTGTGGCGCTCCAGCACCCGTGGCAGGTCGACCGTGGCCAGCTGGCCATCCTTCACCACCACACGGCCATTGATGACACTGGTGTGCACCTGGGTCGGTGTGCAGAACACCAGCGCCGCCAACGGGTCGTGGTGGCCGCCGGCATAGGCCACGTGGCCTAGATCGAAGGCGACGAAGTCGGCCACCATGCCTGGGGCGAGGGCGCCGATGTCATCGCGATTGAGCACCTTGGCACCACCGAGCGTTGCAATTTCCAGCGCCTCGCGTGCAGTCATCGCGTCGGGGCCGAAGCCCACCCGTTGCAGCAGCAAGGCCTGGCGCACTTCACCGATCATGCTGGCGCCATCGTTGGATGCCGAACCGTCGACCCCAAGGCCTACCGGCACACCGTGGTCGCGCATCTTGCGCACCGGGGCGATGCCCGAGGCCAGGCGCATGTTCGAGCATGGGCAGTGGGCGACACCCGTGCCGGTGCGGGCGAACAGCTCGATCCCATGCTGGTCGAGTTGCACGCAGTGGGCGTGCCACACGTCGTGGCCGACCCAGCCGAGGTCCTCGGCATACTCGGCGGGGGTCATGCCGAACTTCTCCCGGCTGTAGGCGATGTCGTTGACGTTCTCGGCCAGGTGGGTGTGCAACGACACCCCGTACTGGCGCGCCAGCACGGCGGCTTCGCGCATCAGGTCGCGGCTGACCGAGAACGGCGAGCAAGGCGCCACCACGATGCGGCGCATCGAGCCGTGGCTGGCGTCGTGATAGTCCTCGATCAGGCGCTGGGACTCCTTGAGGATGTCGGCTTCCTTCTCCACCACCGAATCAGGCGGCAGGCCGCCCTGGCTGCGGCCCACGCTCATGCTGCCGCGCGCGGCGTGGAAGCGCATGCCGATCTCGTCGGCGGCATGGATGCTGTCGTCGAGTTTGCAGCCGTTGGGGTAGATGTACAGGTGGTCGCTGGAGGTGGTGCAGCCGGAAAGGATCAGTTCGGCCATGGCGGTCTGGGTCGACACCGCGATCATCTCGGGGGTCAGGCGTGCCCAGATCGGGTACAGGTTGGTCAACCAGTTGAACAGCTCGCCGTCCTGGGCTGCCGGCACCACGCGGGTGAGGCTCTGGTACATGTGATGGTGGGTGTTGACCAGGCCAGGGATGACCACCTTGCCGGCCATGTCCAGCACCACGTCGGCGTGCTGTGGCAGGGTATCGCTGGGGCCGACCTGGCGGATCAGGTTGCCTTCGATGAACATTCCGCCGTTCTTGATCTCGCGGCGTTCGCCGTCCATGGTGACCAGGAGTTGGGCGTTCTTGACCAGTAGCGTTCTTGGAGCATTTGTAGATGACATGGCTTGAGCCTGCCGCAATACGCATCGGCGATTACCGATGTCATAGGCGCATGGCATTGTAAGCAAGGTTTTTGCGGATTGTATACAGGGTCGGTGATCCTGTGCCGGCCTCTTCGCGGGCTCGCCCGCTCCCACAGGTACTGCACAGGTCTGGAATTCTGTGCAGTACCTGTGGGAGCGGGTTTACCCGCGAAGAGGCCAGTACAGGCTACCTCAATGTCAGATCAAACCGCGCCACGGCTGGCGACCCCATCCACCAACCGCGCAATCCCCAGCGGGTTGGCACTTTTCAGCGCATCCGGCAGCAGCGCATCCGGGTAGTTCTGGAAGCACACCGGGCGCAGGAAGCGGTCGATGGCCAAGGTACCGACTGAAGTGCCACGGGCATCGGAGGTGGCCGGGTATGGCCCGCCATGCACCATCGCGTCCGATACCTCTACGCCGGTCGGGTAGCCGTTCAGCAGCAGGCGCCCGGCCTTGCGCTCCAGCAGCGGCACCAGCGCAGCAAAGGCACGCAGGTCGTCGGGTTCGGCAATCAGGGTGGCGGTCAGCTGGCCTTGCAGGTGGCGCAGCGCCTCGGCCAGTTGCTGGGCATCGGTCACTTCCACCACCACGGTGGTTGGGCCGAACACTTCTTCCTGCAGCAGCGAGTCGCTGTTAAGCAGCAGGCTCACGTCTGCCTTGAACAGCTGCGGCTGGGCCTGGTTGCCGGCTTGTGGCTGCCCGGCCAGGTGCTGGATGCCAGGGTGCGCCAGCAGGTGCTGCACACCGTTCTGGTAGCTGCGCAGGGTGCCGGTGTTGAGCATGGTCTGCGGCGGCTGGTCGGCCATGCGTGCCACCAGCGTGTGCACGAAGCGTTCGAACTGCGGCGACTTGATGCCCACCACCAAGCCCGGGTTGGTGCAGAACTGCCCGCAACCCAGCACTACCGAGGCGGCCAGTTCGCCGGCTACCTGCTCGCCACGGGCCTGCAGGGCCTGGGGCAGGACTATTACCGGGTTGATGCTGCTCATTTCGGCGAACACCGGGATCGGCTGCGCACGCGCAGCCGCCATGTCGCACAGGGCGCGGCCACCACGCAGCGAACCGGTGAAGCCGACCGCCTGGATGGCCGGGTGCTTGACCAGTGCTTCGCCCACGCCGGCACCATAGATCATGTTGAACACGCCTGCCGGCATGCCGCTGCCGGCCACCGCGCGGTCAATGGCCGCGGCCACGTGGGCAGCGGTGAGCATGTGCCCGCTGTGGGCCTTGAACACCACCGGGCAGCCAGCCGCCAGCGCCGAGGCGGTGTCACCGCCAGCGGTGGAGAAGGCCAGCGGGAAGTTGCTGGCACCGAATACAGCCACCGGGCCGACGCCGATGCGGTACTGGCGCAGGTCCGGGCGTGGCAGCGGGGTGCGCTCGGGCAGCGCGCGGTCGATGCGCGCGCCGAGGAAGTCGCCACGACGCACCACATCGGCGAACAGGCGCAGCTGGTTGCTGGTGCGGGCACGCTCACCGCGGATGCGTGCCTCGGGCAGTGCGGTTTCGCGCGTCACATGCAGGATGAAGTCATCGCCCAGTGCGTCCAGTTCATTGGCAATGGCATCCAGGAAAGCGGCACGCTGGGCAGGGCTGGTGCTGCAATAGGCCGGGTAGGCAGCCTCGGCGGCCTGCACGGCGGCTTCGACTTCGTCGCTGGTCGCCTGGTGGAAGGCGTATGGCAGTGGCTCTCCGGTGTGGGCGTCGACGCTGTTCAGCAGCACGTCACCGTTGCCGCTGAGCTGGCCGGCGATGTGGTTCAGGCGGTGTTCGATGGACATTTCGTTTCCCGTTGGCAATGACAGTCGATGGGCTGGGACTGTAGGGGGCGAAATGCATGCTGAATAATGATTAATGCGGATCAGGTGATAACGGATCGTTATCGCAACGGCCTTCTCCAAAAAAGTTTTCATCGTATGCACGGCCCCCTGTGGGAGCGGGTTCACCCGCGAACACCGGCGAAGCCGGTGCCATCCACCGAGTCGCCTGCTTCGCGGGTAAACCCGCTCCCACAAGGACCGCGCAAATGCTCGACAGCGCGCGTGTCACTCGGCCATCTGCAACTCCGGCAGCTTCACCCGGAACGCCCGGGTAAGCCCCAGCAACACCACCAGGCCCATGCCCATCCAGCACAAGCCGATGGTGAATGACAGGCTGGTCAGGCTGCTCCAAAGCCACAGCGTGCTGAGGAAGCCCAGGCCGGGAATGGCGCCATACAGCAGGTAGTTGCGAGCACCACGCAGCTTGTGGTCGATCAGGTAGTGCTTGACCACGGCCAGGTTCACCGCCGAAAAGGCGAACAGCGCGCCGAAGCTGATCATGTTGGCCACCGTGTCGAGGCTGATCACCAGGGCAATCAGCGACAGCAGGCTGACCAGCAGGATAGCCGTGGCCGGCACGCGCTTTTTCGTCACCAGCTGGCCGAAGGCACGGGGCAACGCACCGTCGCGGCCCATGGCGAACAGCACCCGCGACACGCTGGCCTGGGACACCATGGCCGAGGCGAAGCAGCCGGCCACGTAGGTGGCGGTGAAGGCGGTCACCAGCAGCTCGCCGCCAACCCGGCGCATCACGTCCACCGACGCCGAGTCCGGGTCGGCGAAGCTGCCCCAGTCGGGGAACACCATCTGTGCGCAGTACGACACCACCAGAAACAACATGCCGCCGATCAGCGACACGGCGAGGATCGCCACGGGAATGCGGTAGGTGGGGTTGCTGGTTTCTTCGGCCATGGTCGAGACCGCATCGAAGCCCAGGAACGACAGGCACAGCACGGCGGCGCCGGTCATGATCAATGGCACGCTGAAACCTTCGTGGTGGAACGGCGCCAGCAGCGACACCGGCTGTGCCTGCCCACTGAGGTTCTGGATGGACAGGGCGACGAACACGATGATGAACACCAGTTGCACCACCACCAGGATCCAGTTCACCCGGGTGATCGACTCGATGCCGATCAGGTTGAGGAAGGTGACCAGGGCAATGGAACCCGCTACCCACACCCAGGCGTGGATGGCCGGGAAGTATTCCGACATGTAGATGCCGATCAGCAGGTAGCTGAGCAGCGGCAGGAAGATGTAGTCGAGCAGCAGGGTCCAGCCGGCGATGAAGCCGATGTGGCTGCCGAAGGCCTTGCGGGTGTAGGTGTAGACCGAGCCGGAGTAGGGGTGGGCCTGGACCATGCGGCCGTAGCTGTAGGCGGTCAGCAGCATGGCGGCGAGGGTCAGCAGGTAGGCGGTGGGCAAGTGCCCCTTGGTCATCTGGGTGACCAGCCCGTAGGTGGTGAAAACTGCAAGGGGGACCATGTAGGCCAGGCCGAACAGCACCAGGGCGGGCAGCCCCATGGACTTGCGGAAACGGCCGTTGCTGGCGGTGGGTTGCGACGGGCTATGTGCAGGGCTATGGGCTGTACTTGTTGTTGTATGCATTGCTAACTCCTGGAAAGGGATGCAGGACGCCGCGGTATGCGAGCGGGCTCGATACCGGTGGGTGTTGTGCAAGGAGGTCGAGCGGGTGGCTCGCAGCGCTGGGGCGGGTTGATGCTCCCACACCCCGCCGGTACCCGGAATCACCCTTTGGGGTGAGCCTGCAGAGGGCTTTGCCTGCTCACCCCAAAGGGTGATTTCGGTGTTTGCAGCGCCATGGGAGTATCTGGCCAACGACGCACCGCACTGGCGGCGGTGCCTTTACTTGAGACGGCAGGCCCACAGTGACTGATCAATTGCTTTCGCAACAGTGGTTCGAGCACCTGGCCAAGGTCACCGAGGCGATCGGCCGGCCGGGCTTTGCCGCCAATCTCTTTGCTGCACTTGGCGTGATCCGGCCTATCCAGGCGACCACGGTATACCTGTACCCCCACGACGGCATGCCCTGCGCGCTGTTCGAGCAGGACGACAAGGCGCCCTGGCAGCCCGAGGGCAATGTCAGCCGCTACCTGTCCGGCTTCTATCTGCTCGACCCGTTCTACGGGGCCTGTGTGGAGCAGGTCGAGTCCGGTTGCTATGGCCTGTTCGAAGTGGCGCCCGACCACTTCGAGGTCAGCGAGTACTACCAGTCGTTCTACCGGCACTCGCACCTGGAGGACGAGCTCAACTACATCCTGCAGGTCGCACCCGGGCAGAGCCTTGCGGTATCGCTGGCGTTCACCGAAAAGCTCGATGGGCAAACCCGTGCGCTGTTCGGGCGAATCACGCCCTGGGTGCTGGCGGTGCTCGGCAAGCACTTCGCCGGGCTGGACAGCCGTACCGGGCGCTTCGAGAACATCCTCGAGCAGCGCATCCACGCGGCGCTGAACAACTTCGGCAGCTCGCTGCTGACCGAGCGTGAATGCCGTATCGCCCAGTTGATCCTGCGGGGCCACTCGACCAAGTCGCTGGCCGAGCGCCTGGGGGTGTCGGAGGACACCATCAAGTCACACCGCAAGAACGTCTACGCCAAGCTCGATATCGGTACCCAGTCCGAGCTGTTCTCCCTGTTCATCGACGCGCTGGCCAATGCCCAGGGCGTGCTGGGCAAGGACCCGCTGGAAAGCTACATGGGCAAGCTGCGCTGAGCGTCAGCCGCCCTGCAACCCACCGCAAAGGAAAACCAACAATGAATGCGCCTTTCGCCCCGCAACGCCAGACCCGCGACTACCAGGCCTCCGATGCCGCACACCACATCCATGCCTTTCTCGACCAGAAGGCGCTGAACGCCGAAGGGCCGCGCGTGATCGTCGGTGGCGAACGCCTGCACCTGTGGGACAGCGAGGGCAAGCGCTACCTGGACGGCATGTCCGGCCTGTGGTGCACCCAGCTCGGCTACGGCCGTCGCGACCTGACCGCCGCCGCTGCCACGCAGATGGACCAGCTGGCCTACTACAACATGTTCTTCCACACCACCCACCCGGCGGTGATCGAACTGTCCGAGCTGCTGTTCAGCCTGTTGCCGGGGCACTACAGCCACGCGATCTACACCAACTCCGGCTCGGAGGCCAACGAAGTGCTGATCCGTACCGTGCGCCGCTACTGGCAGGTGGTCGGCCAGCCGAACAAGAAGATCATGATCGGCCGCTGGAACGGTTACCACGGCTCGACCCTGGCCGCCACGGCGCTGGGCGGCATGAAGTTCATGCACGAAATGGGCGGTCTGATCCCGGATGTGGCGCACATCGACGAACCTTACTGGTACGCCGAGGGCGGTGAGTTGACCCCGGCCGAGTTCGGCCGCCGCTGCGCCCTGCAACTGGAGGAGAAGATCCTCGAACTGGGTGCCGAGAACGTCGCCGGCTTCATCGCCGAACCATTCCAGGGCGCGGGTGGCATGATCTTCCCGCCGGAAAGCTACTGGCCCGAGATCCAGCGCATCTGCCGCCAGTACGACGTGCTGCTGTGTGCTGATGAAGTGATCGGCGGCTTTGGCCGCACTGGCGAATGGTTCGCCCACGAATACTTCGGCTTCGAGCCCGACACCCTGTCCATCGCCAAGGGCCTGACCAGCGGCTACGTGCCCATGGGCGGCCTGGTACTGAGCAAGCGCATTGCCGAGGCGCTGGTGGAGCGGGGCGGGGTGTTCGCCCACGGCCTGACCTATTCCGGGCACCCGGTGGCGGCGGCGGTGGCCATCGCCAACCTGACGGCGCTGCGTGACGAAGGCATCGTACGCCAGGTAAAGGACGACACCGGGCCGTACCTGCAGCGCATCCTGCGCGAAGTGTTTGCCGACCACCCGTTGATCGGCCAGGTGCAGGGTGCCGGGTTGGTGGCGGCGCTGCAGTTCGCCGAGCACAAGCCGACGCGCAAGCGCTTCGCCAACGAGAACGATCTGGCATGGCAGTGCCGTACCTTCGGTTTCGAGGAAGGGGTGATCATTCGCTCCACCCTGGGCCGGATGATCATGGCGCCGGCGCTGATCGCCAACCACAGCGAGCTGGATGAGCTGGTGGAGAAGACCCGCATTGCCGTGGACCGCACGGCGCGCCTGGTCGGCAAGCTCTAGACCGCTGATCCCTGTGGGAGCGGGCAAGCCCGCGAACACCGGCGAAGCCGGTGCCATCCACCGTGTCGCCTGTTTCGCGGACATGCCCGCTCCCACAGAGGGAGTGCGGCGTGCTTGCGGACTGTGTGGTATCTGTTAATTGCAAGAAGACCGCCACGACGGTCGCCTGGAGTACAAATGTACACCCTCGAATTCTGGCAACAACGTGCCTCGGACCTCTACCTCCCGGCCGATGCACTGATCGACGGCAAGCCCGTCAACGCGCAGGGCGGTGCCACCTTCGCCGCCATCAACCCCGCCACCAACAACGTACTGGCCCAGGTCACCGCCTGCGGCCAGGCCGAGGTCGACCTGGCCGTCGCCAGCGCCCGCAGGGCTTTCGAGCAAGGCCCGTGGCCGCGCATGGCACCGGGGGAGCGCAAGAAAGTGTTGCTGCGCCTGGCCGAACTGATCATGGCCCATCGCGAAGAACTGGCCCTGCTGGACTCGCTGAACATGGGCAAGCCGGTCATGGACGCCTACAACATCGATGTGCCGGGCTCGGCGCAGGTGTTCGCCTGGTACGGCGAGGCGCTGGATAAGGTGTACGACCAGGTGGCGCCCACCGCGCCCAACGCGCTGGCCACCATCACCCGCGAAGCCCTCGGCGTGGTCGCCGCCGTGGTGCCGTGGAACTTCCCGCTCGACATGGCCGCCTGGAAGCTCGCCCCGGCGCTGGCCGCCGGCAACAGCGTGGTGCTCAAGCCCGCCGAGCAATCACCGTTCTCGGCCCTGCGCCTGGCCCAGCTGGCGCTGCAGGCCGGTGTACCGGAGGGCGTGCTGAACGTGGTGCCGGGCCTGGGCGAGCAGGCCGGGCAGGCGCTGGGCCTGCACCCGGACGTGGATTGCCTGGTGTTCACCGGCTCCACCCAGGTGGGCAAGTACTTCATGCAGTACTCGGCACAGTCCAACCTCAAGCAGGTATGGCTGGAGTGCGGCGGCAAGAGCCCCAACCTGGTGTTCGAAAACTGCCAGGACCTGGACCTGGCTGCGGAAAAGGCGGCATTCGGCATCTTCTTCAACCAGGGCGAGGTGTGCTCGGCCAACTCGCGGCTGTACGTGCAGCGCTCCATCCATGACGAGTTCATCGAGCGCCTGCAGGCCAAGGCCCGCCAGTGGCTGCCAGGCAACCCGCTGGACCCGGCGAGCCGTGCCGGTGCGATTGTCGATGCCGGGCAGACTGGCCGGATCGAAGCCGCCATCGCCCGTGCCGGGCAGGACGGGGCGCGGTTGGTGTGCGGTGGCCGGCGCCTGACTATCGATGGTTCGGACAATTACATCGAGCCGACCATCTTTGCCGGGGTCGATGGCCGTATGAGCCTGGCCCAGGAGGAGGTATTCGGGCCGGTGCTGGCGGTCAGTGCCTTCGACAGTGAAGAGCAGGCCGTGCGCCTGGCCAACGACAGCATCTATGGGCTGGCGGCGTCGGTGTGGAGCGATGACTTCAACCAGGTGCACCGCGTGGCGCGGGCGTTGAAGGCCGGTACCGTGTCGGTGAACACGGTCGATGCGCTGGACGTGACGGTGCCATTCGGCGGCGGCAGGCAGTCCGGGTTTGGCCGCGACCTGTCGCTGCACTCGTTCGACAAGTATTCGCAGCTCAAGACCACCTGGTACCAGTTGCGCGCCTGAACCCTGAAGGCATACCCGGGACCTGTAGGAGCGGCCTTGTGTCGCGACAGGGCCGCTTCTACAAGGGCCAGTGCTGGCTAGAGGAGCCATGCAAGACTAAATTTCTTCTCTAGCCCGGCAAAAAGCCCGTCCGCCCTCTACACTCCTGCGGGTATCAGCCAAGGCAATGTGCCATACATGGAGTACCTGAGATGGGCTGCGTGTCGAATGGTCGTGCTGCTGGCAACGCCGGACGTGGCATTTCACTACAGTGGCTGGTGGCACTCGCCATCGTGCTGGGCATGTTGCTGCTCGGCGCCGCCCTGGCCTGGCAGGGTTATCACGGCATTCGCCAGACCTTGGTGGCCGCAGCGGGTGATTCGGCCCAGCAAATTGGCAAGACCATCGACGAACGCGCCCGGCGCCTGATCGACCCGGTGCAAAGCAGTATCCGCCTGCTCGCCCACAACCCGGCCGCGCAAACCCCGGCGCAGCGCCTGGAACGCTTGCCGCAACTGGTCGAGACGCTGGACGCCAACCGCATGCTCAGTGCCGCCTACATGGGTTACCCCAGTGGTGATTTCCTGCTGGTGCGCCGCTTGCGTGACCCGCAGGTGCTGCAGCGTTTCGCCGCACCGCCGGGGTCGGCATTTCTGGTGCAGAGCGTCAGCCGTGAGGGTGGGGCGGTGCAGGGTGAGTGGCGCTTCTACGACCACGCGCTGAACCTGCTGCAGGCCCGGGCCAAGCCCGAATACCGCTACGATCCGCGTACGCGCCCGTGGTTTGTCGAAGCCAGCGCCCAACCCACAACCGTGCTGACCCACCCCTATGTGTTCTTCACCACCCGCGAGATCGGCCTGACCATGGCCCAGCGCAGCGTCGATGGCGGTGCGGTGATTGGCATGGACGTTTCGGTCGACGACTTGGTCAGCGAGACGCAGGGCCTGCGCATGACTCCCGGCACCGAGATCGTCGTGGTCGACGACCAGGGCAGCGTGGTGGCCTACCCGGACCTGCAGCGGGTCATCGTGCACGAAGGGCAGACCGTGCGCTTGTCGCGCATCGGCGAACTGGGCATTCCCAGCCTGGAGCACCTTTATGCAAACCTGTCGCAAGGCACCCGGCCGCACCCTTATCAGGTGGATGGCCAGACCTGGTATGGCATGCGTGTGCAACTGACCAACCTGGCCGGCCAGGACCTGCAGGTGCTGATCGCCGTGCCAGGCCATGAGTTGCTGGCCGGTGCGCGCAAGGTACTGCTCGAACAACTGCTCTGGACCGCCGTCCTGATTAGCGTGCTGCTGGTGCTCGGTGGTGTGATTGGTCGGCGTATTGGTCGCCCGTTGCGGCTGCTGGCTGAACAGGTGCAAGGCCTGGCCGGCTTTGATTTCAGCCGCGAAGTCGGGGTGCGCTCGCGGGTGTCCGAGGTGCGTGAGCTGAGCCGCGTGCTTGGCCGCATGTCGGGCACCATCCGCAGCTTCCAGGCGATTACCCTCACGCTCAGCCGCGAGCGCGACCTGGAGCGCATGCTCGACGGTGTGCTGACCCATCTGGTGGAAGCCGCCGGGGCCAACGCTGGCGTGGTTTACCTGTTCGATGCCGAACACGCCTTGCTGCGCCTGGCCGCGGCCTGCCGTGGCGAGCAGTACCCTGGCGAGCTGGCCGTGGATGAGACTGCCCAGCAACACCTCGCCACGGCGGTGACCCAGGCCCTCGGCCTGCCCGAGCACAGCCTGGCCTTGGTGCTGAATGACCGTAGCCAGGCGCTGCTGGGCATCCTGGTCCTGCAACTGGGCGATGGACCTGCACACGAGCAGGCCGGCCAGCCGTTTCGCAGCTTTGTTGCGGAGCTGTCCGGGGTGGCAGCGGTGGCCATCGAGACGCGCCAGCTGGTCGAAGCCCAGCAACGCCTGCTGGATGCCATGATCAAGCTGCTGGCCGATGCCATCGATGCCAAGAGCCCCTATACCGGCGGCCATTGCGAGCGGGTGCCACAACTGGCGCAAATGCTGCTGGACCAGGCGGTGGCGGCCGAAACCGGCCCGTATGCCAGCTTCAGCATGAGCGCGGCTGAACGCTACGAGTTCCATGTGGCGGCCTGGCTGCACGACTGCGGCAAGGTCACCAGCCCTGAGTATGTGGTGGACAAGGCGACCAAGCTGGAAACCTTGTACAACCGTATCCACGAGGTACGCATGCGTTTCGAGGTGCTCTGGCGGGATGCCGAGCTGGTCTATTGGCGAGGCCTGGCCAGCGGTGGCGACCAGCAGGCGCTGCAAGCCACCCTGGCGCGCAGCCAGGTCCAGCTGCAGGACGACTTCGCTTTCGTCGCCCAGGCCAACATCGGCGGCGAGTTCATGCAGGACGCCGACATCGAACGCCTGCAGCAGATTGGCCGACGCTGCTGGCAGCGCCATTTTGACAACCGCCTGGGCATCTCCCGTGATGAAGCGGAACGCTTTGCCGACATGCCTCCGCCCGCGCTACCGGTTGACGAACCACTGCTGGCCGACCGCCCCGAGCATTTCGTGCCCTGGGGCCCCCGCAAGCCACCGGTGGCCAAGGACGACCCGCGCAATCGCTGGGGCTTCGACATGCGCTTGCCGGCCTACGCCAGCAATCATGGCGAGCTGTACAACCTGGCGATCCGCCGCGGCACGCTGAATGATGAGGAACGCTTCAAGATCAACGAACACATCGTGCAGACCATCATCATGCTCAGCTCCTTGCCGTTCCCCCGCCAGCTCAAGCGGGTGCCGGACATCGCTGGCAACCATCACGAGAAAATGGACGGCAGTGGCTACCCGCGCCGGCTGGGCGAGCAGGATCTGGGCGTTGCCGAGCGGGTGATGGCGATTGCCGACATCTTCGAGGCGCTGACCGCGGCCGACCGGCCTTACAAGGCACCGAAGACCTTGTCCGAGTCGGTGAAGATCCTGGTGGGCATGGCCCGTGGCGGGCACATCGACGGCCAGCTGCTGGAGCTGTTCCTCAGCAGCGGGGTATACCGCCAGTATGCCGAGCGGTTCTTGCGTGCCGAGCAGATCGACGAGGTGGATGTGGCGTACTGGTTGGAGCAGATGCGTTGCCCGGCTTGAGCGAAAAATCGGATTCAGCCCCTTCCTTCCTCATTCCTTCGAAGACACCTTGATCGAGGTGCAGATGCCCAATGGGCGAAGCACTTTGCACCAGGGCAGAAGTAATGTGTTGCCTGCTCTGGCCTCTTCGCGGGCACGCCCGCTCCCACAGGATCTTCACCATACTCAAGAGTTGCACAGTACCTGTGGGAGCGGGGGTGCCCGCGAAAGGGGTGCGAAGCGCCCCCAACGATCTGTGCATCACCGCAAAAACGCCGGGGCCGCTTTGCGGTCCTTTCGCGACACAACGCCGCTCCTACAGGAATCGCGCCGTCCATGAGAAACAGGGCACGGCCATCAGTGATCGCTCACCTCATTCATACCCCTGCGCCCCGGCAATATGCCGCCCGGCCACATAGCCAAAGGTCAGCGCCGGACCCAGGTTGATGCCACCCGACGGATACCAGCCGCCAAACACGCTGGCCATGTCGGTACCCGCCGCATACAGGCCAGCAATCGGCTGCCCGGCTTCATCCAGCACCCGGGCATTGCCGTCGGTGCGCAGCCCGGCAAAGGTGCCAAAGCAGCCGGGCTGCACCTTCACCGCATAGAACGGCCCCTGCTCGATGGGCGCCACGCAAGGGTTTGGCCCCTTGTGCTGCGGGTCGCCCTGCTTGCGGTTGAACGGTGTGGAACCACGGCCGAACGCCGGGTCCTGGCCGTTGCGGGCATGGTTGTTGAAGTCGCTGACCGTAGCGCACAACCCTGCCGGGTCGATGCCGCAGGCCTGAGCCAACTGCTCGAGGGTGGCCCCCTGCTTGAGATACCCGCTGCGCACGTGCGGCCACACCGGCAGCGGCGCCGGGCGGGCATGGCCCAGGCCGTAGCGGCGCAGGAAGCGATGGTCGCAAACCAGCCACGAACACACCTCTTCGCCTTGCGGCACCGCCGCGACCATCGCTGACACATAGTCGTAATAGCCATGCGCTTCGTTGACGAAACGCTTGCCATTGGCCAATACACCGATGATGCCCGGTTTGCCGCGTTCGATGATGTGCGGGAAGTGGCCGACGCTGCCGTCACGGTGCGGCACCCGCGAAACCGGTGCCCAGGCCACTGGCGACTTCAGGTCGGTGGCGACCACACCGCCGGCCGACTCGCCCAGGCGCAGGCCGTCGCCCGAGCAACCCTTGGGGGGCAGGGCCAGGTTGTCGTGGCCGCTGGCATCGCGCGGGAACAGTTGCCGGCGGCGGGCGTTGTCGTTGGGGAACCCACCCGCCGCCAGTACCACGGCCTTGGCACGGATCAACTGCTCGCCCTGCGGTGTCGCAACCAGCGCCCCCCGCACCTGGCCATCCTCGACCAGCAGGCGTTTGGCCGGTGCCGACTCTTGCAGGCGCACGCCCAAATCTTGCGCCGACCTGGCCAGGCGGGCCACCAGCGCCACGCCGTTGACCAGGTGCATCGCCCGGCCATACCGGACGAGGTGGTACAGGTGGCGGCCGAAGCGTTTGCACACGTGCAGCAAGGCCTTTGGCGAGCGGGTCATGTTGAGGAACGCGGCAAGGTCGGCACCTGCCATTATCGGCATGCCCATGAACGAGGTTTCGCGCATGGTCTTGCGCAGGCGTGGCAGCAGCGCACCGACCTCGCGCGCGTCATAGGGCGCGGCAATCACCTGGTGCCCTCCCTGGGCCGCTCCCGGTGTGTCGCCATGCATGTCGGGGATGCCGTTGCCGTCGGCAAACTGCAGCGCCGTGTGCTTTTCGAAAAACGCCACCATGTGCGGGCAGGCTTCGAGGAAGGCGTCGACGCGTTCGGCGTTGTAGTACGCCCCCAGTTCGTTGCGCAGATAGGTACGCGGCTGCTCGATGTCTTCCTCGATGCCGGCCCGGCGTGCCAGCGGGTTGCGC
Source organism: Pseudomonas sp. XP1 (assembly GCF_053557675.1). Taxonomy (NCBI): domain Bacteria; kingdom Pseudomonadati; phylum Pseudomonadota; class Gammaproteobacteria; order Pseudomonadales; family Pseudomonadaceae; genus Pseudomonas; species Pseudomonas sp. XP1. The sequence goes on from NZ_JBNRIJ010000001.1 coordinate 107,362, forward strand.
GGTACCCAGGCCCAGCCGCCTGACCAGGCGGTGGCGCCGCCGAACACTGGCTCCTTCTCCACCAGGATCACCTTCTGCCCGTGCCAGGCAGCCGTCACGGCCGCAGCCAGCCCGGCGGCACCAGAACCTATGACCAGTACATCGCATTCGGTTTCGTAGGGAGCGGAAGGCATTGCGGGATTCCTGTATTGTTATTGGAACAAGGTTCCACATTCTTCTTGGCAGGGAATCGGCCTGCAAGGGCGTGGCGGCATTGGTGGGCAATTATTGGGCGATAACCGGACAGTTCGTGTTGCCCGGGCTGCGGCCGCTATCGGCGGTGTGGAATCATCTTCTAGAATTCGCAAAAATTTCAGGGACCTGTGTCATGGCTGGTAGTCAGATCGAACGCGCCTTCAGTCTTGTAGAAAGCCTTACCGGCGAGCCGCAGGGGCTGCCGCTGCAAACCCTGGCCGAGCGCCTGGACATCCCCAAGAGCGCCACCCATCGCATGCTCACCGAGCTGGTGCGGCTGGGCTATGTGCGGCAGAACCGTGACAACAGCCGCTACCAGCTGTCGGCCAAGCTGGTGGCGCTGGGCTTCCGTTACCTGGCCAGCAGTGGTGCCGACATCATCCAGCCGATTCTTGACCGCCTGGCCCAGGACAGCGGCGAACTGGTGCGCCTTGGCGTGATCGATGGTGCCCGCCAGACCTGGATCGCCAAGTCCCAGGGCGCCCGCTCCGGGCTGCGCTACGACCCGGACATGGGCCGTGACGCACCGCTGTTCTATACCGCGTCCGGGCATGCCTGGCTGGCCAGTCTGGACGATGAGCGGGCGCTGCAGATGGTGTTGCGCCAGGGCATTGCCGACCCGGCGCAGTTCGGCCCGAATGCGCCGCGCTCCACCGACGAATTGCTCACCTACCTGCGCCGCGCACGCGAGCGCGGTTACGCCTGGGTCGAGGAAACCTCGGCCATTGGCACCTCGGCCCTGGCTGCGGTGGTGCGCCGCCCGCAAAGCGACGAGGTGATCGGTGTGCTGAGCATCGCCGGGCCCAGTGCGCGCCTGGCACAAAGCCGCCTGGCAGACCTGGCGCCGCTGTTGCTGGCGGCGGCGGAGGAGCTGTCGGCGGCCAGCCGGGCCAGTGAATTGTTCGCCTGAAGTGCATTTCCGGTCGATTACCGCACACTGTATTCTGCGGCTTCTTCTGAAAAGCTGAACCTGGTTCTAAATTGTTCAATGCGGAATGTGGAATTTAGTTCCGGAAACTGCATCACAACAATGACAAGAGGACAGGCTGTTGAACGCACCCCTACGTATTGCCTTGATCGGCGCCGGCATCATGGGCCGCCAGCATTACCAGCATTTGCTAAATGTGCCGCAGGCCCAGCTGTGCGCTGTGGCCGACCCGGGCCCCCAGGCCGAGGCCTTTGCCGCCGAATGCGGCGTGCCCTGTTTTGCCGACCACCGCCAGATGCTGGAGCACGCGCGCCCCGAGGCAGTGATCATTGCCAACCCGAACAACCTGCATGTCGCCACTGCCCTCGACTGCGTCGAGGCCGGTGTACCGGTGCTGGTCGAGAAACCGGTGGGCGTGCACCTGGATGAAGTCCGCGCGCTGGTGGAAGCCTCGCGCCGCCACAATGTGCCGGTGCTGGTGGGCCATCACCGCCGGCACAACCCACTGATCGCCAAGGCTCACCAGGTGATCGCCGACGGCAAGCTGGGCCGGCTGATCAACGTCACCGCACTGTGGCAGTTGCAAAAGCCCGACAGCTATTTCGAAACCCCCTGGCGACGCGAGCCGGGTGCTGGCTTCTTGCTGACCAACCTGATCCATGACCTGGACCTGCTGCGCCACCTGTGCGGCGAGGTGGTGCAGGTGCAGGCATTCACCCGCAACGATGTGCGCGGTTTTGCCAACGAAGACAGCGCCGCGGTGCTACTGCAGTTTGCCAATGGTGCATTGGGCAGCCTGACTGGCTCCGACGCGGTGGCCGCGCCATGGAGTTGGGAGCTGGACTCCGGCGAAAGCCCGGTCTATCCGCGTCAGGATGGCCAACCGTGCTACCTGCTGGCCGGCACCCAAGGGGCCCTGAGCATTCCGCAACTCAAGCGCTGGCACTACGCCGAGGTCGGGTCGGGCTGGCACACGCCGTTGTTGCAGAGCGAGGAAAGCATCCCCGCCGGCGAGGCATTGACCTTGCAGTTGCAACACTTCGTGCGGGTTGCCCGGGGTGAACAGGCGCCGCTGATCGATGCCGCCGACGGTGGCCGTACCCTGGCGCTGATCGAGGCGATCCGCCTGGCAGCGGAAACTGGCCGGGCCTGTGCCCCCGAGCACATTGCCTGACTTGCCTGGTGACGATAATGACTGATCGAATTTTCTCCCTGGCGGCCCTGACGGTACTCGAGCTGCCACCCCCGGACATGGTCGAGGCAGCAGCCCGCGCCGGGTACAGCCACGTAGGCCTGCGCCTGGTGCCCGCCACCGAGCAGGAACAGCATTTTCCGCTTGTGGACGATGCCGGCCTGCGCCGGCAGACCCAGGCGCGCCTGCGCGACACGGGCATCAGGGTGCTCGACCTCGAGATATTGCGGCTGAAGCCGGAAACCTGTGTCGCCGATTTCGAACCGATCCTGGCAGTGGGTGCCGAGCTGGGCGGCACGGAGCTGCTGGTGGCTGGCAACGACCCGGATGAAGCGCGGCTGACCGAGCGCTTTGCTGCGTTGTGTGACCTGGCGGCGGGTTATGGCATTCATCCGCATCTGGAGTTCATGCCCTGGACTGATGTGCGTGACCTGCGCCAGGCCATGCGGGTGGTGGCCAACGCTGACCGTGCCAATGGTTGTGTGCTGGTGGATGCCTTCCACTTCAACCGCTCCGGCTCTTCGCTGGGCGATCTGGCGCAGCTGGCGCCGCAGCGCATGCGCTATGCCCAGCTGTGCGACGTTGCCGGCCCGGTGCCGGCCGACATGGACGAGATCCTGCGCCAGGCACGCAACGAGCGGCGCTTCCCGGGCGAGGGCGATGCCGACCTGGTCGGCCTGCTGCGCGGCTTGCCGCCCAGTGTGCCGTTGAGCCTGGAGATCCCCACGCGGCAGTTGCTGGAACAGGGCGTAAGCGGCGAACAGCGTGCGCGCATGGCGCTGGAGAAGGCCATGGCAGTGTTGGCCAGAGTCTGATTTATAGAATGCGGCGCATGGCACGGGCTACCGCCCGTGTTCGCGGGCATGCCCGCTCCCACAGAGCTGCACATGATTCACTGACCTGGCAGGTGCCTTGTGGGAGCTGCAGATTTGCGGTGAGGCTGATGGCCCTATCGCCGGCAAGCCAGCTCCCACAGGTACAGCGACAACCTCGAGAGCAACGCTGTACCTGTGGGAGCTGGC
>NZ_JBNRIJ010000001.1:110885-163494 GCF_053557675.1 Pseudomonas sp. XP1
TAGCGCGTTCAGGCGCTCTCGATCTTGCGCGGCGCCATGAAGTACATCCACACCAGCGCCAGGAAGTACATCGCCGGGATCATGGTGAACAACACGGCATAGTTGTTGTTGGTAGCGGTCAGCACGCTACCGACAATCTGCGTCATGAACATCCCGCCAATCGCAGCGCACATGCTGCCGAAACCGAACACCGTGCTCACCAGGTGCTTGGGCGTGTAGTCCATCACCAGGCTCCAGATATTCGCCGTCCATGCCTGGTGTGCGCCCACCGCCAGCGAGATGGCCGCCACCGCGACCCACAGGCCACTGGCGTTGGCGGCAAAGATGACGCTGACCATGGTGCAGGCGAAGATCAGCATCGACACCAGCCGCGCCGTGGTAGCGCGCACGCCACGGCCGATGAGCCAGGAAGACAGGATGCCGCCGCCAATGCTGCCGAAGTCTGCCGTCAGCCAGATGATGATCAGCGGGATACCCATCTGGGTCACGTTGATGCCCAGGCTGTACTGCTGGTTGAGGAACGGTGGCAGCCAGTACAAATAGAACCAGAACACCGGTGCGGTAATCGCGTAAGCCACCGCGAACGCCCAGGTGCCACGCAGGCGCAGGATGCGGCTGAACGGCACGCGGGTCGGCTCGGGCTCGTCATCCTGCTGGATGTACTCCACCTCGCTCTGGCGCACGCGCGGGTGATCTTCAGGGTTGTAGTACTTCAGCACCCACAGCACCACCCACACCAGGCCCAGGCTGCCCATGGCGATGAACGCGGCCTGCCAGCCCCACACAGCCAGAATCAGCGGCAGCAGGGCGGGGGTGACCATGGCACCGACGTTGGTGCCGGCGTTGAACAGGCCGGTAGCGATGGCTCGTTCGCCAGCCGGGAACCACAGGCGCACGGTCTTCACGCAGGCCGGGTAGTTGGCGGCCTCGGTCAGGCCGAGGATGAAGCGGCAGACCATGAAGCCAGCCGCCGAGGTGGCCAGGCCGTGAGCGCCGGTGGCCAGGCTCCACAGCAGCACGGCGAAGAAGAACGCGCGTTTTACCCCGACCTTGTCGATCAGCCGGCCTTGCAGCAGGAAGCCGACCGCGTAGCCGACCTGGAACCAGAAGTTGATGTTGGCGTAGTCCATGGCCGTCCAGCCCATTTCCTTGGCCAGGACGGGCTGCATGATGCCGAGCGCGGCACGGTCGATGTAGTTCAGGGTGGTGGCGAAGAACACCAGGGCCAGCATGCCCCAACGGGTCTTGCCGACGCCGAAGGCGCCGCGAAGCTTGTCGCCGATCGAACCCTGGTGCATCCGGGGGGCGGCGGGGGTGATCTTGGAGTGGTTCATAGACTGCTCGTTTCTTGAAATTGTATTAGCTGCGGTGCTACAGGTGCGTGACTAAGTCCCAGGCAGGGGGCACGCAAGGCCGGTGCATGGTGAGCAGTGGAGGCGGCAGCGTCAATTCGAGGTAGGGGCTAGTGTTCGGTTACCGAACGTTTGCGTTGGGCCTGCGGGCGAAGCAAGGGGCAACGTAAACTCAGGTGGTCAAGGTACTCAACGCTCTTGCGGCCAGATAACCGAATGTCATCCCCGGCCCCAAGGTAATACCGCCACTCGGGTAATGCCCGCCCATCACACTGTCCATGTCGTTGCCCACCGCATGCAACCCGGGGATCGGCCGCGCATGGCGGTCCAGTACCCGGGCCGAGGCATCCGTGCCCAGGCCGGCGAAGGTACCCAGGCTGCCCGGCAACAGTTTCACTGCGTGGAACGGACCGTGCAGCAGTGGCCGCAGCGATGGATTGGGGGCTTGCAGCGGCTCGCCTTGGGCACGGTTGTAGGCCGATACACCACGCCGGAAAACCGGATCTTCACCCTGGGCTGCATGGCGGTTGAAACCGTTCACCGTGCGCTGCAACTGCGCGGCGTCGATCCCGCAGCGCTGCGCCAGTTCCTCCAGCGTGCGACCGCTGTGCAGGTAACCGCAGCGTTGATAGTGGCGGGTGGGGAAAGGGAAGGGCTTGGCCCAGCCGATACCATAGCGACGTTGCGCGGCATGGTCGCAGATCAGCCATGCTTCCGGCGCTTCCCCCTGCGGGGTGGCGGCGAACAGCGCGTTCATGAAGTCGTGGTAGCAATCTGCCTCGTTGACGAAGCGCCGGCCATCGCGGCGCACGGCGATGAAACCGGGCTTGGCACGATCGATCAAGTGCGGGAAATGGCCGAAACTGCCATCGCTGCGCGGCACCCGCGACACAGGTGCCCAGGCACCCGCATGGGGCGCAGTCACCTGGACCAGGCCACCGGCCTGTTCGCCCAGGCGCAGGCCGTCACCGCTGTTTTCCCTGGGGGCTGCGGAGTAATGCTGGGTACCTTCCGGCGCATGCGGCATCAGTTGCGCGATGCGCTGGCGATCATGCGCAAAGCCACCGCAGGCCAAAACCACACCGCGGCGGGCGTTGATCATCTGGCCATCGGCAAACTGTGCGCCGCTGACCCGGCCATCGCCCAGCAGGCGACTGGCCGGCTTGTCGGTCAGGAGCGTCACGCCAAGGTCCAGGGCGCTGCGCAGCAGCCGTGCCACCAGGGCATTGCCATTGACCAGGTGCAGGCCGCGCCGGTGCAGCAGCAGGTCGCGACCATGGCGCAGCAGGCGTTTGCCCACATGCAGCGCGGCCGCGGGCGAGCGCGTGGCGTTGAAGAAGGCGGCCATGTCGGCGCCGCCGGCAATGCCCATGCCGGCCAGGCTGACGATGTCCAGCGGTGGGCGCAGCTTGTGCAGCCAGGGCCCGAGCAGGCGCCCGTCGTATGGCAGCGCACACAGCGATCGGCCACCGCGCGCGCTGCCGTCGCCTTCGCGCATGTCGGGCATGCGGCTGCCGCACTGGAACTGTACGGCGGTATGTTGCTGGAAGAACGCCACCATCTCCGGGCCATGGTGCAGGAAGGCGCGCTGGCGCGGGTCCAGTTCGCTGACGTGGGTTTGCTCACGCAGGTAGCGCTCCGGGGCATCGTCGGTCTCGACGATGCCTTCGGCAATGGCCAGCGGGTTGCGCGGTATCCACAGCCAGCCCCCCGACCAGGCGCTGGTGCCGCCCAACTGGCTGGCTTTTTCCGCGACGATCACCTGCAGGCCGTGATGGGCGGCAGTAACGGCGGCAGCCAGGCCAGAGGCGCCGGAGCCGATGACGAGTACGTCACATTCGAGGGGTTGCATGTTGGGGTCCGCTCAGGCGTAGGAGGAAGAGGTTTTACTGCAGCGGCGAAAAACCGGTGGGCCGCAGCAGGCGTGACTGCAAGTGCAACACCGCGCCCAACTCGCGGTTGCGCCTTGAAAACTCTGCCCAACGCGGGTCCGCTGCCATGGCTGCGCGGCGTGCCATGCGTTCGTCGAGGCTGGCATAGCCCCAGACATGCACCACCTGGTTGACTTCGCCGAACTCGCTGGTGAAAAAGCCGACCAGGTTACCCAGGTGCTCGCGTTGCACCTCCAGCGCGTGGCTTTGGTACAGGCTCAGCCAGTCGGCCATTTTCAGTGGGTCGAGGGTGTAGGTTCTCAGTTCGTAGTACATGCTGGAGTCTCCATGTGGGTGGTTGGCGCCTGCAGGCGCGCGGCGATGTGGTTGGCAGCGAGCCAGCCGAAGGTGAGGGCAGGGCCCAGGGTGATACCGGGGCCAGGGTAGGTGCCTTTCATCAGTGAGTTCATGTCGTTGCCGACTGCATACAGCCCGGCAATCGGCTGGCCATCGCGGTTCAGCACGTTGGCTTGAGCGTTGGTCACCAGCCCGCAGGCCGAACCGAGGTCGCCGGTGTGGATGCGGATGGCGTAGAACGGGCCGCTGGTCAGCGGCGCGAGGCATGGGTTGGGCATGTGTTGTGGGTCGCCCATGTAGCGGTTGTAGCTGTTGCCGCCTTTGCCGAACGCGCGGTCGATGCCGTTGCGTGCGTCGGCGTTGAACTGCTCCAGGGTCTGCATGAACACCTGTGGGTCGACGCCAATGGCCTTGGCCAGGGCCTGCGCTGTTGCGGCGCGGTACAGGTAGCCGGCGTCGATCAATGCCTGGTTGTCCACCGGCTTTGGCCGCGCCAGGCCCAGGCCGTAGCGGTTCATCGCCTCGGCGTCGCAGACCAGCCAGCAGCTGGCGATGCCTTTGGCGAACATGGTCTGCACGAAGTGGTGGTAGGAATCGGATTCGTTGACGAAGCGTCGCCCGTCCGGGCTCACCGCGATCACGCCTGGTTTGGCGCGGTCGGTGACCAGGTGCGGGAAGCGTTCATGCTCGCCACTGGCATGCCGCAATTCGGAAACCGGTGCCCAGAAGAAGTTGGCCACCAGGCCTTCGCCCTGGGCCGCGGCCACGGCTTGGCCAAGGCGCAGGGCAGCGCCGTCATTGGTGGGCGGTGACATGGTCAGGTGCGGCGCTTGCCGGGCCGGCCGGTAGCTGTCGGCGAGCGCGCCTGCAGCGAACCCGCCCATGGCGCACACCACTCCACCCCGCGCCAGCACCCGCTCACGGCGCCCTTCGCGTTGCACCACCACGCCGGTGACCACGCCGCGTTCGACGATCAGTTCCAGGGCTTCGCTGCGTAACCACAGCTGCGTGCCATGGGCGAAGGCGCTGCTGGCCAGGCGGGCGATCAAGGCGTTGCCGGTGGTAAGCCGCGTGCCGCGCGGGTGGCTCAGGCGGTCCCGCGCATAACGCGCCATCAGCTTCAGGCAATGCCACAGCGACCGGGGCGAGCGGCGGATACTGAGAAAATGCTGGATATCCACGCGGTTGACCATCATGCCGCCAAACAGCAGCATGCCGGGCGGCGGCATCTTCAGGTTCTTGAAGTGCTGCCCGAGCTGCTTGCCGTCGTACTCGACCATTTCCAGCGCCCGGCCAAACTGGGTGGCACCCGGGGCGTCCGGATAATAGTCCGGCGAGTGCGGGCGCAGGGCATAGCGCAGTTCGGTGTTCTGCTCCAGCCAGCGCAGCGCCTGGTGGCCATGCTCGATGAAGGCGTCGGCCAGGGCGGGATCGTAGCCGTCGCCGATGACCTGCCTGAGGTAGGTGCGGATGGCCTCGGGGGAGTCCACCGCACCGGCGGCGCGGGCTTGATCGGTACCGTAGAGCCACACCGCCCCGCCGGAAATTGCCGAGGTGCCGCCAAAGTGTTCGGCCTTTTCCACCACCAGCACTTTCAGCCCATGGCGCGCGGCCGTGGCGGCAGCGGTAAAGCCACCGGCGCCACTGCCCAGCACGACCAGGTCAAAGTTGTGTTGCGCATGTTCATGCGTCGGCATGGCTTCAGATCTCCAGCGGCGTGACGCCCATGAAGGCGCCCAGGTGCCCGAGTTGGGCGAAGGCCATTTCCGGGCCGGTCTGGACTGTGCAGCCAACCTGGCGTGCCCGGTTGAGCAGTGGGGTGATCTCGGGCGAGGTGACCACGTCGGCGACCAGGGTTTCGGGCTGCAAGGTGGCGAGCAGGGCGGCAGGCAGCGGCAGCTCCGCGCTACCGCCCATGCCGACAGGGGAGGCGTTGACCAGCAGGTCGAAGCCTTCCAGCCCGTCGACCCGGGTGGCGAGTTCGACCTTGGGGAAGGCATTGCCGAGCAGCTCGCAAACAGCGCCCACGCGTGCGGTGCTGGGGTCGCTGAGGGTGACGCTGGCGATGCCGGCCTCGCCCAGTGCATAGGCAATGGCACTGCCGACCCCGCCACAACCGATCACCAATGCCCGCTTGCCTTCCGGCTCGAAACCATGTTTGCGCGCAGCACCGAGGAAGCCGGCGCCGTCCACGTTGTCGCCCAGCAGGCGACCGTCACGCTCACGGCGAATCACATTGACCGAGCCCAGCGCGGCTGCACGTTCGCTCAGGCCATCAAGGCGGCTGGCCAGGGCCTGCTTGTATGGCACGGTGACCACGCACCCACGCAGGTTCTGCCAGCCGCGCAGGGTACCGGCGAAGGTATCCAGTGCAGCCTCATGCAGGTCGATGGGCAGCATGGCCAGGTTGCAGTTGTTGTTGGCGAACCAGGTGTTGAAGTTGTCCGGGGACTTCACCTGGGCAATGGGCGAACCGACGATGGCGACCAGTTCAGTGGAACCACGAATCATGCTGACCTCCTTATTGGCGTTGTTATGGAGGCCAAGGGTGAGGCAAGGGGGTCGTTGGCAACAATGCGCTGATCGGGCGTTTAATGCGATAATCGCATCCTTGATCCGGTTATCGCGGTAATCGGCTGTTTTTGCCCTGCTTGCGAGTCGAATAGATGAACACCCCCGCTATCCATCCTCGTGACTTGATCGCCGGCTTGCAGAAAGGCCTGGCGCTCATGCAGCTGTTCAGCGCCGAGCAGCCGCGCCTGAGCGTGCCGCAGGCGGCCAGGCTGTCCGGCCTTACCCCCAGTGCCGCGCGGCGGTTTCTGTTGACCTTGGTGCACGAAGGGTTTGCCGAAACCGACAGCCGTGAGTACTGGCTTACGCCCAAGGCGCTGCGCCTCGGCCAGGCGTATGTGGACTCGGCGCAATTGCCGCGCATGCTGCGGCCGATCGTCGAGCAGGTGGCGAGGCAGACGCAGGAGCATGTGTCGGTGGGTACCCGTGATGGTGACGAGATCATCCACCTGGTACGCAGCCGCTACAGCCATGTGGCCTCGTTGTCGATCCGGCCGGGTTCGCGGGTGCCGATGTATTGCACCGCCGGCGGGCGTGTCTGGCTGGCCTGGCTGGATGAGGGAGAACGGGATGCCTACTTTGCGCGTAACCCGCTGCGGGGGTTGACGCCTTATACGCAGACGGACCGGTTGCAACTGGAGGCGGAGTTGCTGCGGGTGAGGGAGCAAGGGTTCTGTATCGTGGACCAGGAGTATGAAGTCGGCATGCGCGTGCTAGGTGTGCCACTGCTGGACCGGGCCGGCCGGCTGAAAGCGACATTGACAATCACCACCCATGCTTCGCGGTTGAGTGTGGATGAAATACGCTTGCGGTATCTGCCGACCCTGTACGAGGCGCAGGCGTTGTTGCGGCCGGTGCTGGATTGAGGTGTTAGGGTTTGGAGGCGTGTTGCCTTCTTCCCGGGAAACTAGATCTCATAGAACTGAACATGATTCATTGAGCTAGCCGGGACCCTGTGGGAGCGGCTTCAGCCGCGAACACCGGCGCAGCCGGTGCCATGCACCGCGCTGGATTCTTCGCGGCTAAAGCCGCTCCCACAGGGTACGCAAAGGGGTGGGAGCGGCCCAGGCCATCGGCTTATCTTTCGATCTGGCGGTTCCAGCGCGCGTTCCACTCGGGGCGCTGGGTATTGACCTGTTCCCAGTCGATGGTCACGGCGGTCTGCAGGTAGGTCTGCATGGCTTCGACCTGGCCACGGGTCTTGTCGCTGGTGGGCGTGTTGGGGTTGGACGGGATCTGGTCACCCAGCTCCAGTGCCGGCGACTGCGCCTCGGGGCTGAGCAGGAACTCGGCGAGCTTCTGCGCAAGCTCCGGCTGGTCGTTGTTGGCCGTGACGCATTCGGCCTGGTTGAGCACCACGGCACCTTCCTTGGGCGCGGCGTACTCCACCGGGATGCCTTTGAGCTTCAGCGCCGTCACCTGGGTGGGGGTGAGCGGGAACAGCGCGGCTTCGTCGGTTTGCACCATTTCCGAGAGCTTGGCCGAGTTGGGGATGTACTCCAGCACGTTCGGGCCCACGTTCTTCTGCCAGGCGGCGAAGCCCGGGTTGACGTCGGTATCGCTACCGCCGTGCAGGCGGTTGTACATCAGGAAACCATGCAGGCCGAAGGTGGACGATGCCATCGACTGGAATACCACCTTGTCCTTGAAGCGCGGGTCGGCCAGGTCGTTCCATGAGGTAGGCGCTGCCCAGCCATTGGCCTTGAACAGGCGGCTGTTGTAGGCAAGCCCGGTCACGCCCAGGCTGACTGCGGCGGCCTTGTCCTTGATCAAAGCCTTTTCCGGCAACTGGGCCAAGGTCGGGTTGGGTTTGAGCGTGCTGCACAGGCCCATGCCGATGGCGCGGTACATGATGCCGTCATCCAGCACCATCACATGGATCGACGGCTTGTTCGGCGTGGCCTGGACCTTGGCCAGGATGTCGGCCGAGGTGCCGGGAACGATCACCACCTTCACCCCGTTGGCCTGCTCGAACCTTGGCAGGATATTGTCGCTGAACAGCCGCTCCATGGTGCCGCCGTTCATGCCCAGGTACAGCGTGGGTTGGGCCATGGCGGGCAGGCAGGCGAACAGGCCGGGCACGGTGCAGAACAGGGCGAGCAAACGTTGCTTGTGCGTCATGACAGGTTTTCCTTGTAGTGGTTGGGCTGAAAGCGGTTGATGGAAAAAGCCGCCAGGCTGAGTGCCGGCGCGCCGTGCAGGATGCATTGCGCCAATGCTTCACCAGCGGCCGGGCCAATCTGGAAGCCGGCACCGGCAAAGCCGAAACCATGCAGCAGGCCAGGCTGGCGCAGGCTGGGGCCGAGCACCGGTTCGTCATCGGGCAGGTAACCCTCGGTGCCGCTCCAGGTGCGTATGGCCTGGGCGCCCGCCAGTGCCGGGTACAGCTCGGTGGCGTTGCGCAGGATGTCGAGTACTGCGGCCTGGCCCGGGCGTGCGGTGGTCGGGGTCAGGGCAAAACCGCGCCCGCCGCCCAGCACGCAGTTGCCACGCGCGACCTGGCGGGCGTAGATGCCGCCGCCTTCGACCCCGGTGCTGGCGGTCATGAACAGCGGCAGCGGCTCGGTAACCAGCATGGCCGGGTGGGCCGCGGTCAGCGGCACCGGCTCGCCGAACCGCTCGGCCAGTTGCGCCGACCAGGCGCCGGCGCAATTCAACAACCAGGGCGCCTTGAAGCCTTGGCCGCTGCTGGTGTGTACGCTGAAGCGGTAGCCGTCGTGACCCACCTCCAGCACCTTGCACTGCTCATGCACCTGGGCGCCGCTGCGCCTGGCCGCCTGGGCGAAGGCCGGTGACACCAGCCGTGGGTTGGCATGGCCGTCTTCGGGGCAGTACGAGGCGCCGACGGCGATATCGCCCACCCAGGGGAAGCGCTGGCGCAGTTCGCGTCGTTCAAGCAGTTGCAGGCGCAGGTCAAAAGCCTGGGTACGCCGGGCATAGGCCTTCAAGGCATCGAAGTCGGTTTCGCTGCGTGCCAGCTTCAGGTGGCCGCTGCGGGCGTATTCGCCATCGATGCCGATCCACTCGCGCAGATTCCCCCAGATGGCATGGGCGCGCATCGACAATGGCAGCTGCGCCAACGAGCGGCCCTGACGGCGCACACCGCCGTAGTTGACCCCGCTGGAATGCGAGCCGCAGAAGTCGCGTTCCAGCAATGCCACTTGCCGACCAGCGCGGGCCAGGGTCAAGGCAGCGCTGCTGCCGACGATGCCGCCGCCGACGATGATGGCATCCACTTCGATCAGCTTCATGGTTTTATCTCCAGGCCAAAGGGCAGGGGCTTGACCGGAGCCTGGCCACGCAGGCGCCCGACCTGGTCAATGGCCCGACCGCTTTCGCAGGCGATCAACTCGGCGGCAGCAGCACCGCACACGCGGCCCTGGCAGCGGCCCATACCGACTCGGCACATGGCTTTGACCCGGTTGATTTCCCAGTGCCCGGCACGCACGGTGGCGCGGATTTCCCCGGCGCTGATCTGCTCGCAGCGGCACACGGTGAGCTGGTCCGGGGCTTGCCGTGCCCACTGCTCGGGAAACGGAAAGGCCTGCTCCAGCCCCTGGCGGAAGCGCTGCAGGGTGGCCAGGCGCCTTTCCAGTTGCTGCTGGCGCTGCGGGTTGCCGGGCTTGCTGAGGTCGGCCAGCAGTGTCAGGGCGGCCAGTTCACCGCTCATCTCGGCACCGTCGGCACCGAGGATGCCGGCACCGTCGCCTGCCAGGTATACGCCGGGGCTGCTGGCCCGGCCCTGGGCATCACGTACCGGTAGCCAGGCGCGGTTGAGCGCGCTCCAGGCGAACTGGCAACCCAGCAGGTCGGCCAGTTGGGTTTCACTGCGCAGGGCGTGGGCGAATGCCATGGCGTCGCACGGCAGGTCGTGTTGCTGGCCATTGCTCAACCAGCGCACACCGCTGGCGCGTTGCTCGCCGTCGATACCCAGCAGGGTCACGCCCTGGTGCACGGGCACACCCTTGCGGGCCAGCCAGGCTCGGTAGTACAGGCCCTTGGCAAAGGTGCCCGGTTGCAGAAGCAGGCGTGGCAGGGCACGCACCTGGGCGCTGAACGGTGAGGTGTCGAGCACCGCGCTGACCCTGGCACCGGCCTTGGCATACTGGTAGGCCACCAGGTACAGCAGCGGCCCGCTGCCGGCCAGCACCACCCGCTCACCGATCGCGCAGCCCTGGAACTTCAGGGCGATTTGCGCAGCGCCCAAGGTATAGACCCCAGGCAGGGTCCAACCGGGTATCGGCAACACCCGGTCGGTGGCACCGGTGGCGACGATCACCCGGTCGAACGCCAGGCGGTCGGCCAGGTGGCCCTGTTGCAAGGTGTCCAGCACTTGGTTCTCGGCGTTCCAAACCAGGGTGTCCGGGCGGTAGTCGACCTGCCCGCGCAGTTGCTCGAGGGTGTTGTGCAGGGCTTGGGCCTTGCCGGCCTCGAAGCCGTACAAGGCTTTGGCCGAGCGGCGAAAATTGGCCGGCTGCTGGCGGTAGATCTGCCCGCCGCCGCGGCTGGCCTCGTCCAGCAGCACCGGGCGCTGGCCGTGGGCTACGAGGGTTTGCGCGGCGCGGATGCCGGCCGGGCCGGCGCCGATGATCACGATCGCACTCATGGCTGGCGCCCCGGGTCGCGGGTCACGCACTGGCCCGGTTCCAGAAAGGTCGAGCAGGCGCGTACCCGGCGGCCATCCTGCAGGCGTACCCAGCAGTCCTGGCAGGCGCCCATCAGGCAGAAGCCGGCGCGTGGTTCGGCGTTGAAGTCGCTGCCGCGCAGGTGCTCGGCATTGGTCAGGATGGCAGTCAGCAGGGTATCGCCGCTCATGCCTTTGGCCGGTTGGCCGTCGAGCAGGAAAGGCACAGGCTCGCGGTCGTGTTCGGCCACGCGCTTGAACAGGGGCATGGGAGCGTTCCTTGTCATTGCTTGCCCACCAGCACGCGGTCCAGGCCATATACGCGGTCCAGGGCGACCATGGTCAGGGCGGTGACGGCGATCACCAGCGCCGAGACGGCGGCCATCATCGGGTCGATGGATTCGGTGGCGTATACGTACATGCGCACTGGCAGGGTCTGGGTGGCAGGCGAGGTGACGAAGATCGACAGGGTCACTTCGTCGAAGCTGTTGATGAAGGCCAGCAGCCAGCCGCCGGCTACACCGGGCAGGATCATCGGCAGGGTGACCTTGCAGAACAGCGTGACCCGGCCAGCGCCCAGGCTTTGCGCAGCCTGCTCGGCACTGCGATCGATTCCGATGGCTGCAGCCAGTACCAGGCGTAGCACGTAGGGGGTAATCACCACGACATGGGCGAACACCAGCCAGGCGAAGCTGCCATTGACCCCCAGCAGGGCGAACAGCCGCAGCAAGGCCACACCCAGCACCAGGTGCGGGATGATGATCGGCGATAGCAGCAGGCCGTTGAGAAAGCCTTGGCCGGGGAAGCTGTAGCGGGTGATCGCCAGGCCCGCCGGCACGGCGATCAGAGTGGCCAGCGAGGCAGCCAGGGCCGCGAGTTTCAGGCTGTTGTAGAACGCATCGAGGAAATCGGCACGCTCGAACACGGCGCTGAACCAGCGCAGCGAGAAGCCGGCAGTGGGCAGGCTCAGGGTGTTTTCCGGGGTGAATGCCACCAGGCACACCACCACCAGCGGGGCGAGCATGAACAGCATCACCAGGGCGTGAAAGGACAGGGCCAGCGGGCCGTTACGGGTCATCGGTTCAGACTCCAAGTGCGCGTTTGTAGCGGCGTTCGACCAATCGGTTCCAGCTGAGCATCACCAGCAGGTTGATCAGCAGCAGGGCCACGGCGATGGTTGCACCCATCGGCCAGTTCAGTTCGGCCAGGTACTGGTCGTAGATCATGGTGGCGACCATCTTCAGGCGGCGACCGCCCAGCAGGCCTGGGATGGCGAACGAGCTGGCGGCCAGGCCGAACACGATCAGCGTCCCCGACAGCACGCCGGGCATGATCTGTGGCAGCACGATGCGGCGGAACACCGTCCACTGGCTGGCACCCAGCGAGAGCGCAGCCTGCTCGGCAGCCGGGTCGAGTTTCTGCAGCGAGGTCCACACCGGGATGATCATGAACGGCAGCATCACGTGGACCAGGCCGATGATCACTGCAAACGGCGTATACAGCAGCTTCACCGGCTGCCCGCCGAGAGCAGTGATGCCCTGGTTGACCAGGCCGTCGGCGCCTAGCAGCAGGCTCCAGCCGAAGGCTCGCACCACCACCGAAATCAGCAGCGGGGTCAGCACCAGGATCAGGAAGATCGAGCGCCACGGCGCGCCCATGCGGCTGAGCACCAAGGCCTCGGGGATGCCGATCAGCACGCAAAGCAGGGTGACCAGGGCACTGATCCAGAAGGTGCGGAAGAAGATCTCGTAGTAGTAGGTGTCGGTCACCAGGCTCAGGTAATGGCCGAGGGTGTACTGGCCGGCCTGGATGCCGCTGCTGTAGTCGAACGCGTTGAACGACAGCAGCACGGTCAGCCCCAATGGCACCACCAGCAAGGCCAGGAACAACAGCAGCGCCGGGCTGCTCAAGCCATAGCCCCAGGCGCTGCTGCGCAGCTTTGCCGTGCTCATGCCGCCACCTCGCCAGCGTTCAGCACCCGCAGCAGGGCATCGTTCCAGTCCAGGCCGACCTGTGTGCCTTCATCCAGCGGTGTGTTGCCGTCGTTGGCACGCACCACGGCCAGGTTGCCCAGGGCGGTGTCGACCCTGTACAGCCATTGGCTGCCGAGGAAGTAGCGGCAGCTGATGCGGCCTGCGAGCTTGCCGCTGCCGGCCGGGCCGAGGCTGATCTTTTCCGGGCGCAGGCTGAGGGTCAGCGGGCCCTGGGCATCCGCCTGCGGTTGCCCGCCGGGGCCGGTTACGCCGCGCAGGCGGTTGGCCTTGCCGACAAAGTCGGAAATGAAAGGCGTGCCCGGGTGTTCATACAGGCGGTAGGGGTCATCGACCTGGGTAATGCGCCCGGCTTCCATCACCACCACCCGGTCGCTGATCGACAGCGCCTCGGCCTGGTCGTGGGTGACCATCAAAGTGGTGATGCCGACCTCGTTCTGGATACGGCAGATCTCGAACTGCATTTCTTCACGCAGGTGGGCGTCCAGGTTGGACAACGGTTCGTCCAGCAGCAGCACCGGCGGTTCGATCACCAGTGCACGGGCCAGGGCCACCCGTTGACGCTGGCCACCGGAGAGTTCGCGCGGGTAGCGCTCGGCATGTTTGTCCAGGCGCACCAGCGCCAGGGCCCGGTCGACCCGGCGGGCTATGTCGGCGTTGGCCACCTTGCGCATGCGCAGGCCGAAGGCGACGTTGTCGCGCACGGTCATGTGCGGGAACAGCGCGTAGCTCTGGAACACCACGCCCAGGCCTCGGCTGGCCGGCTTGGCGTGGGTGATGTCGCGGCCGTCGAGGACAATGCGGCCGCTGGTGACCTCGACGAAGCCGGCAATCATTTGCAGGGTGGTGGTCTTGCCGCAGCCCGAAGGGCCAAGCAGGGAGACGAACTCGCCTTTCTCTATGGCCAGTGACGAGCTGGCCACTGCCTCCGTGGCGCCATAGCGCTTGCAAAGCTTGTCGATCAACAGAAAGGTCATGGCTGTGCTCCATCGCAAACGGAACCGGAGTAAACCGGCAGTTTCAGGGTGGGCAGAGCGCCAGCGGCGAAAAGCAATGCTTTACGGACGTTGGCGCTCGCTGCTGTGGCGGCGGCCGATGTTGTGATATCGCCCTATGGACCGGAGAGTAGGGCAATGATTAGGATGGCGACAAAGGGTAATTTCACTGGGTGACAGCTATTTTGAAATTATTCCGCTGACTGGAATTTTCTAAGGTTTGACGAAAAATGGATTCCGATAAACGAAATGAGCAGGCCAAGGAAGTAGGCGTCAGTGCAGTGTCGCGTTTGTTCGCCGTGTTGCGTGCGCTGGGAGATTGCGGTGGCGAGGGCGAGAAGGTCAGCCAACTGGCGCAGCGGGTTGGCCTGGCGCAACCCACCACCCACCGCCTGCTGCGCAGCCTGATTGAAGAAGGCATGGTCGACCAGTGCGCGACCAGCAAGCGCTACCGGCTGAGCCTGGATTTTTTTGCCTTGGCGGCCAAGGCCGGGCAAGCCGGCAACCTGCGCGATGTGGTGCGCCCCAGCCTGCTGCGGCTGTCGGCCTCGCTGGGCGATTCGCTGTTCCTGCTGGCGCGCTCAGGGTTCGATGCGGTGTGCCTGGACCGCAGCGAAGGGCCATACCCGATTCGTACCTTCACCGGTGATATCGGCGGCCGTGTGGCCTTGGGGGTGGGGCAGGGCAGCCTGGCAATCCTGGCCTTTCTGCCGGAGGAGGAGCGCGACGAGGTGATCCGCTACAACCTGCCGCGGCTGAAGGATTTCCACCATTACGACGAAGTCATGCTGCGCGCCGAAATCGACAATGTGCGCAGCCTCGGTTATGCCGGGCGCAATACCGGAGTGCTCGATGGCATGGCCGGCCTGGCGGTGCCGATCCTCGATCGTAACGGCCATGCGGTGGCGGCCCTGAGCGTGGCGACCATCAGCGATCGCCTGGGGCCCAACCGCATGCCGACCGTGGTAGCGCTGCTCAAGCGCGAGGCCGCGGCGATTGGCGAGCGGGTCAACCCGTTCGACCCGGTGCTGCGCCGGCCTTCGCATGTGTTTGGTTGAGGGCCGGGATTGAGCTCAGTCCATCGTCGTGATGGAAAACTGATGGAGGTCGACGCATGGCACCGGCTTTGCCGGTGTTCGCCGGGCCCGCTCCCATACAGGCCTACTCCATCGCCTCGGCCACGCCCTGGTCCTCACCCAGGAACCCGCCGCTCTGGTGCTGCCACAACCGCGCATAAGTCCCATTCTTCGCCAGCAGTTGCGCATGGGTGCCTTGTTCGATGATGCGCCCTTCATCCATCACGATCAGCCGGTCCATGGCGGCAATCGTCGACAACCGGTGGGCGATGGCGATGACGGTCTTGCCTTGCATCATTTCATCCAGGCTCTCCTGAATGGCCACTTCCACTTCCGAGTCCAGCGCACTGGTGGCTTCGTCCAGCAGCAGGATCGGCGCGTTCTTCAGCATCACCCGGGCAATGGCGATGCGCTGGCGCTGACCACCTGACAGCTTGATGCCGCGCTCTCCCACCAAAGTGTCGTAACCGGTGTTGCCCTGGCGGTCGCTGAGCTGGCTGATGAAACCATCGGCCTGGGCATTGGCCGCAGCGGCGCGAATCTGCGCTTCGGTGGCATCGGGGCGGCCATAGGCGATGTTGTCGCGAATCGAGCGGTGCAGCAGCGAGGTGTCCTGAGTGACCATGCCGATGGCGCTGCGCAGGCTGTCCTGGGTGACCTTGGCCACGTTCTGCCCGTCGATGCGGATTTCCCCACGGTCCACGTCGTAGAAGCGCAGCAGCAGGTTGATCAAGGTGGACTTGCCGGCCCCGGAGCGGCCGACCAGGCCGACTTTTTCGCCCGGGCGGATGTGCAGGCTCAGGTCGTCGAGCACCTGGCGCTCGCCGTTGTAGTTGAAGCCGACCTTGTCGAAACTCACCGCGCCGCCCTTGGTTACCAGTTCGGTAGCGCCGGGCGCATCCTTCACCTTGGGGCCGCGGGTGAGGGTGGCCATGCCGTCCTGCACGGTGCCGATGTTCTCGAACAGCGAGGTTATCTCCCACATGATCCAGTGCGACATGCCGTTGATACGCAAGGCCATGGCGGTGATCGCCGCCACCGCCCCGGTGCCGACCTGGCCCTGGTGCCACAACCACAGGGCATAGCCACCGGCAGCCATGATCAGGCCCACCACCAGTGCCTGGTTGACGATTTCGAACTGGCTGACCAGACGCATCTGGCGAAAACCGGTCTGCTTGAAATCCTCCATGGCTGCGCGTGCGAAATGCGCTTCGCGGTTGGCGTGCGAGAACAGTTTTACCGTGGTGATGTTGGTATAGGCGTCAGAAACCCGCCCGGTCATCGATGATCGGGCGTTGGCCTGCTCCTGGCCGACCTTGCCCAGGCGCGGCACGAAATACAGCATGGCCAGGCCGAACAGCACGACCCAGGCAATGAATGGCAGCATCAGCTTCAGGGCAAAGCCACCGGCCAGGGCGATGATTGCGATGAAGTACACGCCGATCCCGGGCAGGATCTCGATGAGGGTGAACAACACATCGCGAACCGCCAGCGCCGTCTGCATCACCTTGGTGGTGACCCGGCCGGAAAACTCGTCAGAAAAGAACGACAGGCTCTGGCGCAGCATCAGCCGGTGAAAGTCCCAACGCAGGCGCAGCGGCAAGTTGATCGCCAGTACCTGGTGCTGAAGCATGGTGCGCAGCGCCACCAACCCGATGCTGACCAGCAGGACGATGCCGATACCCCAGAGCACCCGGGTTTCTTCGGGGCCGATGTTACCGCCGGCCTGCCAGGCCGAAAGCAGGTCCACGACCTGGCCGAGGAAGGCGAACAGCCAGGCTTCGTAGATCGATACCCCGGCACTGAGCAGTGCAAGTGCCAGGATGTAGCCGCGCGCCCCTCGGGTGCAGGCCCACATGAAGCGCAGCAGGCCAACGGGTGGCGGAGGTATCTCGTCGGGTGGGAAAGGGTCGAGCCAGCGCTCAAAGATACGAAACATGCTTGTCTCCGGAAGATCAATTCTTGCCTGGCCGGTGGCCATGACCCAGCGATGCATTCGCTGTCGACAAGCCGGGCGTGGGCTGCAGGGCAGCCCCGGCAAGCCGACAGACCTTAACTGACTGACACTGGCCCAACGCTTGTTGTTAACAAAAGTTTGCAAATTATTACATTTCCGCTTGATTTCATTTTGCCTTACTGCTGTAGAATTGACGGCTTTTAAAGATAGATGTCTTGTTTGCCGTTTTTTTGACGTGCGTCATGTGCGCTCAGCGGCAGGCAAGTCAAAGTTTCCCTTCAACCCGCCTCAATTTACTTTTGCAGAGCCAGTGTTTTGACGAACGGAACGCCGTGGTTGGCTATCTCCGGCTTAGACGCCGAAAGCAACCAGCTTCATGTACAAGGACTGTATTGGTTGGCCTGTGATAACGCAGAAGACGCCACCTTGCTATGCCGCCAAGTGGTCGAGGGGCTGCCGGAGCACGCGCGCGCAGCCCTGATCGCCGATGCGCAAGCGATCGGTGATGTGCTGGGTGCGCTCGATGCCGCGCAGGGCCCCGGCGAACTGGCGCTGTACGAAGCCAACCCGCAAGCCGCCCGGCACCTGGTCGATGACCTGCCGCGTATCGACGCCGCCGGGCGTGTGCTGGTGCTGCTGGCGCCTGCCGAGGTCTGGGGTGCTGGCAACATCGAAGGCTGGTGCAACGCGCTGCGCCCGGTCCTGTTGGCCGAGGCATCGCTGTTGCTGGTCATCAGCAGCGGCCAGAGTGCCGGGCTGGTAGAACGCCTGCGTGCGTTCAACCAGGGCGTCGATGGCCTGGCCCAGGTGTATCGCGGCAAAGGCGGGGTGCGCTACCTGCAGCATTTCTGGAGCAACCCGCTCGGCAAAACCGGTACGCGCGACGTGGAACTGGCGCGGCTTGAAACAGGCTTCGCCGCCGCCGGGGCGCCGCAGGCCCCCAGCGACACCGGTGGCGACGAGCTGTTGTACCTGGCCCAGCGCCCGGTACTGGAAGGTGCGCCAGCCTTCTCCGAGCACTGGCAGGTCTGCGAGAGCCTCGAGGAACTGGGGGCCAAAGCTGGCAGGGCGGTTTCCGCCACGGTCATCTTCGCCATGGACGGCGGGCAGCGCCTGGATAGCCTGGCGCGCCAGTTGCACCACTTGCGCCAATTGCGTGGCAATGCCCTGAAGCTGGTGGTGCGCGAGATGGCACCGACCCTGCGCTACCAGGATGAACAACTGCTGCTGGCCTGCGGGGCCAGCCAGATCGTGCCGTTCGGTGCCAGCCTGTCGCGCTTCCTGACCATGGTCGAGAGCATCCAGGGTTACCTCTGGCGCCGGCGCCTGCCAAGCGATTTCGATGCCTTGCTCGCACGCCTGCGGCCGCTGGCCATTTGTGGTCTGGTGGCGCCGCGCGCGTTCGCCGAAGCCGTGCAGACCATGTGGCACGGGGTGCGCAACGGCGAAATCGCCCACCAGTTGCTGGTATTGCGCCCGGCCCCTGGCCTGACCCCGCTGCAAGCCTGCTCGCGCACGGTGTTCCGCCGTGACGGCGACATCGCCTGCGTGGTGGGCGATGTGCTGTTCCTGTTCCTTTTCGCCTGCCGCTCCGAAGGCGTCGAGCAAGCCCTTGACCACATCTTCCAGTTGTCGTGGAAAGAGTTGTTCATCAGCCAGGAGGTGCTTGCCGGTGTCGACAGCCTGGCCACCCCGGCCTTCCTCGACGACCGCGTGCCACAGCCACCCCGGCTTGACGCGGCGGCACAGTTGACCGCCCAGGCCAGGCCGGCCCTGGCGCCGCGCCGGGTGGCCCTGGGCAAGCGGGGTACAGCATGAACTTCGCGCAACTGCTGCAAGTGGTCGGCATTACGGCGCTGGTCACCTTGGCGCTGGCCCTGCTGCTGTTACGCCTGCGCGCCACGCTGCGCGGCTGGTTGCGCCGCCGCCTTCCACCCCGTTACCTGAAACCGCTGGGCGTACGCCACCGCGCTGCACGCCAGGAACCCCGTAATGACTAATTTATCCGCCACCCTCCCGGTACCGGCCCGCTGGCCTGGACTGGGCGGGTGGAACCTCTATTTCCTGGCCAAGTTCCTGTTGGTCGCCCTTGGCATGCTCGACTTTCAGGCGCTGCCGAACCTGTTGTTCGCCGCGTTTCTGCTGGTGCCGCTGCCAGGCAGGTGGCTGCGAATCGCGCGGCAACTGGTGGCCGTACCGGTTGGCATCGCATTGTTCTACCAGGACACCTGGCTGCCACCCTTCAGCCGCCTGCTGGCGCAGCCGGGGGTGTTCGATTTCTCGTGGGACTACCTGCTCGAACTGCTCGGCCGCTTCATCAACTGGAACTTGCTGGGCGCGCTGGCACTGTTGCTGGTGGGTTACCTGTACCTGCGCCATTGGCTGCGGCTGAGTACCCTGAGCCTGCTGGGGCTGGCGTGGCTGGCGATCGGCGGCCTGCCAGCGCTGGGGTTCCACCCGGGCCAGGCGCCTGGCACCGCGGCTGCCAGCCCCACCGAGCAGGCGCAGGCCACCGTGGTTGCCGACAATGCCACGCTCGACAGCTGGCTCGAGCGGTTCTTTGCCAGTGAGCGTGAACGGGTGACAGCATTCCCGGCCGTGAAGGCCGATGAGCAGCCGTTCGATCTGCTGGTGATCAACATCTGCTCGCTGGCCTGGGATGACCTGTCTGCCGTGGGGTTGCGTGACAACCCGTTGTTTTCGCGCCTGGACGTGATCTTCGACCAGTTCAACTCGGCCACGTCCTACAGCGGGCCGGCGGCCATCCGCGTGCTGCGTGCCAGCTGCGGGCAGTCGTCCCACGCCGGCCTGTACCAGCCTGCCCCGGAGCAGTGCCTGTTGTTCCAGAACCTGGCCAGGCTCGGCTTCCAGAGCAACACCTTGCTCAACCACAGCGGCCGCTTCGACAATTTCATCGGCGACATCACCCAGCAGCACATGCCTCAACCCGGCCTGCGCAACACCGATTTCCCGCGGGCACTGGTCGGCTTCGACGGTTCGCCGATCGCCAGCGACCTGGAGGTGCTGCGCCGCTGGTGGGGCCAGCGCAAAGGCGCGCCGGCCGAGCATGTGTCGCTGTTCTACAACAGCATCAGCTTGCATGACGGCAACCGGATCGTCACCGCCGACGGCGGTACCCGCGTGGCTGATTACGCAACGCGCGCCACCCGGCTGTTCGG
Organism: Pseudomonas sp. XP1; assembly: GCF_053557675.1. Lineage (NCBI taxonomy): Bacteria > Pseudomonadati > Pseudomonadota > Gammaproteobacteria > Pseudomonadales > Pseudomonadaceae > Pseudomonas > Pseudomonas sp. XP1. The sequence goes on from NZ_JBNRIJ010000001.1 coordinate 130,859, forward strand.
TGAGCTTGGCAGTTTCCTCGATGAACTGGAGCGCAGCGGCCGCCGCGTGGTCGTGGCCATTGTCCCGGAACATGGCGCCGCGCTGCATGGCGACCGCATGCAGCTGTCGGGCATGCGTGAAATCCCCACCCCATCGATTACCCATGTGCCGGTCGGCCTGAAGTTCATCGGCATGGGCCAGCCTGCCCGCAACGAGCCGCTGCACGTCTCGGCACCCACCAGCTACCTGGCGCTGTCCGAACTGATCTCGCGCGTGTATGCGGGCCTGGGCCAGCAGCAGGTGCTGGATGTGCCCAGCCTGCTGAGCGACCTGCCGACCACCGAACAGGTCGCGGAAACCGCAGGTGCGCAGGTAATGAACTACCAGGGGCGTGCCTACATGCGCCTGCAAGGCCAGCCCGACTGGCAACCTGTTCCGAAGGAGCGCCAATGATCACTGGCAAGGCAGACCCTGCCGACCGCAGCGACGATATCGCCCAGTTGCGCCAGCATCTGGACATGCCGGACCTGAACTACCAGGACATTTCGTTGCTGGTGGGTGTCCAGCAGGCTTTGCAGCGCTGGCCGCTGCTGGGTGAAAGCTGCCGGAGCAGCGCCCAGGGCACCTTGTACACGGCGGCGCCGCGGCGCCAGGTACTGTCGCCATGACCAGCCTGGCGTTGCACGGCGTTCGCGGTGGCCTGGGGCGCAGTGCCTTGCTGGCGGCACTGGGGCATGCGTTGCAGGGCGTAGGTGAGCGGGTGCTGCTGGTCGACCTGTGCCCAAGCAACCTGCTCGGCCTGCACTTCAACCTGCCCCTCGACACGCGCGAGGGCTGGGCGCTTGCCGAGCGGGAAGGGCGGCCATACATCGATGCCATGTATGAGGTGCTCGATGGCCTGTGCCTGATGCCGTTCGGCAGTCTGCCTGCCGGCAAGCGGCTGCCTTTGCCCGACGCTGAGGCCTGGCGCGCGCGCCAGGCCGAGCTGGCCGAACACTTCGACTGGTTGCTGTTCGACCTGCCGCAACTGCCGACCGATGCCGCTGGCCAAAGTGTCGAGACTGACGTGCGTGTGTTGGTGGCCGAGGCCGAAATGGCCAGCCACCTGCTGCTCGGGCGCCGGCAGGTCGAGCACTACGACCTGTTGCTGGTCAACCGCTACGACCCCGCCAGCCGCTTGCAGAGCGACCTGCTGATGGTGTGGCGCGACCTGTTCCGTGATCGCCTGCCGATCCAGGTGGTGCACCGCGACGAGGCGTTTCTCGAAGCCCTGGCGCACAAGGCACCGCTTGGCCACTACGCGCCGCAGAGCCTGGCTTGCCGGGACGTGCAGAGCCTGGCGGTGCGCTGCCTGACGAGGCGCCAGTCGTGACCCTGACCCCTCTGTCGGCCTACGCCTGGTTCCGCACACGTGGTGCGCGGCAGCCGGTCGCGTGGCTGTTTACCCTTGGCGTGTGGCTGGCCTTCCTGCTCCTGCGCCTGGAGTCGCCTGCCTGGCAAGCCCTGCTGGCCGAGCGGCAGCGGCTGTACCCGCAACTGGCGGGCAAGCGCCCCAGCCTGGGCGACCCGCTGCGCCTGCTGATTCAGAGCCTGTGGCTGCTGGTCCGGCGCCAACCGCTGCCTCGCCAACCAGGGTTTTCCCGCCGTGCCTGGGGGGCAGTGCAGGCGCAGCTGCGCGGTATGCGCCAGGTGCTGCGCCGCCACCATGGCCTGCTGATCGACCGCCTGCAGCAGCTGCCTGCGCGCTACCGCGCCAGCGCTTTCAGGCAGCGAGCCTCGGCACGCCTGCGCGGCTTGAGCGTGTTCGCCCGGTGGGTTTTCTACGGTGTGCTGACCCTGGGCGCCATCGGCCTGGCCGTGTTGTGCGTCACCGAACCGTTCGGCTACCTGGCGCAGCTGGTGTTCATCTGCCTGTTGCTGGGCATCGCCCTGCTGGTGCGGCACATGCCGGGTCGTTTCCCGACCTTGATGCTGATCGTGCTGTCGACCCTCATCTCCTGCCGCTACCTGTGGTGGCGCTATACGTCGACCTTGAACTGGAACGACACCACGGGCCTTGTGTGCGGGGTGATCCTGCTGGCGGCAGAAACCTATTCGTGGTTCGTGCTGATCCTGGGCTACATCCAGACCAGCTGGCCGTTGCAGCGCAAGCCGGCGAACCTGCCGGCTAATCCGGCGCACTGGCCGACCGTCGACCTGATGATCCCCACCTACAACGAAGACTTGTCGGTGGTACGCACCACGGTGCTCGCTGCCCTGGGCCTGGACTGGCCGCGCGAGTGCCTGCGCATCTATATCCTCGACGACGGCCGGCGTGAGGCGTTTCGTGCGTTCGCCGACGAAGTGGGGGTGGGCTACATCGTGCGGCCGGACAACAACCACGCCAAGGCCGGCAACCTCAACCATGCGCTGGGCGTGACCGACAGCGAGCTGATCGCCATTTTCGACTGCGACCACGTGCCGGTGCGTTCCTTCCTGCAAATGACCGTGGGCTGGTTCCTCAAGGACCCGAAGCTGGCGCTGGTGCAGACGCCGCACCATTTCTTCTCGCCCGACCCGTTCGAGCGCAACCTGGGCTCGTTCCGCCGGCGCCCCAATGAAGGCGAGCTGTTCTACGGCCTGATCCAGGATGGTAATGACATGTGGAACGCGGCGTTCTTCTGCGGCTCGTGTGCCGTGCTGCGCCGTACCGCGCTGGAGAGCATCGGCGGCTTCGCCGTCGAAACCGTGACCGAAGATGCCCATACCGCCTTGCGCATGCACCGCCAGGGTTGGTCATCGGCCTACCTGAGCATTCCGCAGGCGGCCGGCCTGGCCACCGAGAGCCTGTCGGCGCACATCGGCCAGCGCATTCGCTGGGCCCGGGGCATGGTGCAGATCTTCCGTACCGACAACCCGCTGTTCGGCCGTGGGCTGAGCCTGTTCCAGCGGGTGTGCTATGCCAACGCGATGCTGCACTTCCTGGCCGGCCTGCCAAGGCTGGTGTTCCTGACCGCGCCGCTGGCGTTCCTGTTGCTGCATGCCTACATCATCTACGCACCGGCGCTGATGATCCTGCTGTACGTGCTGCCGCACATGATCCACGCCAGCCTGACCAACTCGCGCATGCAGGGCAAGTACCGGCAGACCTTCTGGGGCGAGGTCTACGAGACCGTGCTGGCCTGGTACATCGCCCGCCCGACCACGGTCGCGCTGTTCGCGCCGAAGAAGGGCAAGTTCAACGTCACCGCCAAGGGCGGCCTGATGGAGCAGGAGCAGTTCGACTGGCGCATCGCCCAACCCTACCTGTGGCTGGCGGCGCTCAACGTGGCGGGCCTGGGTTTCGCCGTGTGGCGCCTGTTCACCGGCCCGGCGGCGGAGATCGGCACGGTGATCGTCAGCTCGCTATGGGTGATCTACAACCTGCTGATCATCGGCGCCGCCGTCGCTGTGGCTGCCGAAGTGCGCCAGGTGCGCCGCGCCCACCGGGTGCAGATGCGCTTGCCGGCCGGGCTGGTGCTGGCCAGCGGTCACGCCTACCCCTGTACCTTGGTCGACTACTCCGACGGTGGTGTCGGCCTTCAGCTGCACCGGGGCCTTGAGTTGCAAGCCGGGGAGCGGGTACGCCTGCTGCTCAACCGCGGCCAGCGCGAGTTCGCCTTCCAGGCCTGTGTCACCCGTACCGTCGGGCAACACGTTGGCCTGGTGTTTCACGACCTCGGCCAGCAACAGCGTATCGACCTGGTCCACTGCACCTTCGCCCGCGCCGATGCCTGGCTGGGCTGGAGCGAGCAGCACGAAGTCGACCGCCCGCTGCGCAGCCTGGTCGACGTGCTGAAGCTGGGCGGTGTCGGTTACCTGCGGCTGGTCGAGCACTTGCCGCCATGGGTGCGGGCGTGGCTGCGCCCACTGCACGCGCTGACGAACTGGCTGGCCAGCTACAGGCCGCGCACACCGCGGCCTGTCCCTTCCTTGAACCCTGTTGATCGAGACGCATGATGACTGGTTATCCCGCGCGTACCTGGGGCCTGGCGATGGCGCTGCTTGCTGCCTTGTCGCAGAGCGCCGCTGCCGCCTCCGTAGCCCCGCTTGCCGAGCCAGCCGTACCCACGGTACCGAACTGGCCGGTTGCGAAAACCTTCGAGCAGCTCGGGCATGCGTCCGACAGCCTGTTGCTGGGGGTGCGCAACAGCGAGCATATCGAATTCGGCCTGCGGCGCGACCGCCTGGCCACCGACGCCAGCCTGCAGCTGGACTACACGCCATCGCCCGCGCTGTTGCCGAACCTGTCGCACCTGCGCGTGTACCTCAACGATGAACTGATGGGCGTGGTGCCGGTGGAAAAGGACCAGCTTGGCCAGCGCGTGCGCCGGCAACTGCCACTGGACCCGAAGCTGCTCAGCGATTTCAACCGGGTACGCCTGGAGTTCGTCGGGCATTACACCGACATCTGCGAAGACCCTGCGCACAGCGGCCTCTGGCTGAACCTGAACCGCAAGAGCCAGGTACAACTGCACGAACAGGCCCTGGCCCTGGACAACGACCTGGCGTACTTCCCGCTGCCGTTCTTCGATGTGCGCGACACTGGCAAGGTAACCCTGCCGATGGTGTTCAGCGGCGTGCCGAGCCTGGGCGAGCAGCGTGCGGCGGCGATCCTGGCGTCCTACTTCGGCAGCCAGGCCGGGTGGCGCAAGGCGACCTTCCCGGTGCTGTACGACAGCCTGCCGGCCCGTGGCGACAGACCCACGCCGAGCATCGTGTTTGCCAGCAACGATCGACGCCCGGCCTTCCTCGCCGACTTGCAGCAGTTCCCGCCGGTGGACGGCCCGGTACTGCAGATGATCGACCACCCGGACGATCGCTTCAGCAAGGTGCTGCTGGTGCTGGGCCGCAACGACGATGACCTGGTCAAGGCCGCTTCGGCGCTGGCGGTTGGCAACAACCTGTTCCGCGGTGCCCGGGTGAAGGTCGAGCAGATGACGGCACTGCAGCCGCGCCAGCCCTATGATGCACCGAACTGGACACGCACCGACCGCCCGGTACGCTTCGCCGAGCTGCTCGATTACCCCGAGCAGTTGCAGGTCAGCGGCCTGCAACCGCGGCCGGTGACGCTGGAGCTGAACCTGCCGCCGGACCTGTTCGTGTGGCGCAACCAGGGCATTCCGCTGCGTACGCTGTACCGCTACACGGCCCCGGCAGTGAGCGACGAATCGCGCCTGAGCATCAGTGTCAATGACCAGTACATCACCAGCATGCCGCTGGTGGGCAATGACCGGCGCGGCGGTACGCTCGAGGAAATGCGCCTGGCGGTGCTACCGGGTGACAACAGCGCATTGACCGAGAAGTCGCTGGTACCGGCGTTGAAGATCGGCGACCGCAACCGCCTGCGCTTCGATTTCAGCTTTGCCAGCACCCTGGGCAGCGCCCAGCGCGACCGCTGCCAGACCTCGTTGCCGGTGGATGTGCGCGCGGCGATCGACGAGAACTCGACCATCGACCTGTCCGGTTACCACCACTACATCGCCATGCCCGACCTGCGCGCATTCGCCCGCAGCGGTTTCCCGTTCAGCCGCATGGCCGACCTTTCCGAAACGCTGGTCGTCATGCCGGCCAAGCCCACGGCGATGCAGGTGGGCACCTTGCTCGATGCGGTCGGCGGGCTGGCCGGGCAGATCGGCTACCCGGCGCTTGGCCTGCGGCTGGTCGATGACTGGGCGCAGGCCGCAGCGGTCGATGCCGACTTGCTGCTGCTCGGCAGCCTGCCCGAGGCCCTGGGGGATTCGCCAAATCTTGGTCTGCTGCTCAGCGCCCAGCGGGACTGGCTGCTGCAGGGCCGCAGTACCGGGCTGCCGGGCAGCCAGCGCTTCGATACCGCAGCGGTCGCAGCGAGCAGCCGTGTGGCCGTCAGCGCGCAGGCGCCGATTGCCGCCATCACCGGGCTGAAGTCACCATTCCACGAGCAGCGCAGTGTGGTCGCCCTGTTGGCCAACAGCGATAGCGACCAAGCGTTGCTGCGCGACGTGCTCGGCGATGTGGGCAAGCTCGATGCGGTGGCCGGTTCGGTGACGCTGGTGCGCAGCAGTGGCGTCACCAGCCAGTTCGTCGGCGAGCACTACTTCGTAGGCGCGCTGCCGTGGTGGCTGCTGCTGTGGTTCCACCTGTCCGAGCACCCGGTGCTGCTGGCGGCGATCGCGGCCATTTGCGTGGTGCTGTTCGCCTTCCTGTTGTGGCGGGCACTGCGCTGGGCAGGCAAGCGCCGCCTGGGTGAGGCGGGGTGATGATGCGTCAGTTGCTGGTAGGGCTGGTCGCCTTGGGCCTGCCCGTTGTCACGAGTGCCGCACCGGCTTGCCCATGGCCGGCATGGGACCGCTTCAAGGCCGAGCTGGTGAGTGTCGACGGTCGGGTCATCGACCGGAGCGACGAGCGCCTGATCACCACCTCGGAAGGGCAGAGCTATGCGCTGTTCTTCGCCCTGGTGGGCAATGACCGGCAAGCCTTCGCGCAGTTGCTGCGCTGGACCGGCAACAACCTGGCGGAGGGCGACCTGGCCCGGCATCTGCCCGCCTGGCTGTGGGGCCGCAACGGCCAGCAGCAGTGGCAGGTGCTGGATGCCAACAACGCCAGCGATGCCGACCTGTGGATTGCCTACAGCCTGCTTGAAGCCGGGCGCCTGTGGGACGAGCCGGCCTACACGCAACTGGGTCAGCGCCTGCTGTGGCGTATCGCCGCGCAGACCGTGCGCAAGCTGCCGGGCCTGGGGGTGATGCTGCTGCCGGGGGACTACGGCTTCGAGGATGCCCGCGGTGCCCGCTTGAATCCCAGCTATTTGCCGCTGCAGTTGTTCGATCGCTTCAGCCTAGTCGACCCGTTGTGGGGCGAGCTGGCGGCCAACACGCGGCGTCTGTGGCTGGCTTCGTCGCCAAAGGGCTTTGCCCCGGACTGGCTGCTGTGGACGCCCGCCGGTGAACTGGCTGCGGACCCGCAACATGGCAGTGAAGGTGACTACGACGCCATCCGCGTCTACCTGTGGGTCGGCATGCTGGCCAAGGACGCGGCGCAGCGCGCCGAACTGGTGGCCCATTATGCCCCGATGGCGGCATTGACCACGCGCCAGGGGCTGCCGCCAGAGCATGTGGATGCGCACAGCGGTGTTGCCAGTGGCCATGGCCCGGCAGGTTTCTCCGCGGCGCTGCTGCCGTTGCTGGCAGCATCGCCGGAGCACGTCGCGGGCCTGGCGGCCCAGCGTCAGCGCCTACGTGATCAGCCAGTCGAAGCCAAGGCCTATTACAGCCAGGTGCTGGCGCTGTTTGGCCAAGGCTGGGACCAAGGCCGTTACCGTTTCGACTCGCGTGGCCGCCTGTTGCCGGCCTGGAGCGCGCCATGCAGCGAATGATCGGTGTGCTGATGCTGGCGGCAGTGACCTGCCAGGCCACCGCGCAACCCAAGGATGCCGATGAACAGCGCCAATGGCTGCTGGACCAGGTGCGTCGTGGCGAGGCGCTGCATCGTGATGACCTGGTGCGCGATGCACTGGGGCGGTTGCAATTGCTCGAGCCGCGCAACCCGGATGTGTTGCTGGCGGCCCTGAGCCTGGCATTGCGCGAAAAGAACAGTACCGATGCCGAGCAGTTGAGCGCCCGGATCAGCGCTATCGCGCCTGGCAGTCTGCAGGCTCGCCAGGCCAGGCGCCTGCTCGAGCTGCAGCAGCCTGAGCGCGTGCGGCAATTGCAGCAGGCTCGCCTGCTGGCGGTCACCGGGCGCAATGAAGAGGCGCTGGCGGCCTATGAACAGTTGTTCGCTGGTGAACCGCCAAGCCTGGAATTGGCCCTGGACTACTGGCGCGTGCGCGGCAACCTCCCGGGCCAGCGCCCCGAGGCGATCAGGCAGTTGCAGCAGCTGGACCGGCAGTACCCCGGCAGTGCCGGGTTGCGCCAGACCCTCGCCGGCTGGCTGTTCGCCGAAAATCGCGACCGTGAAGCCTTGGCCTTGCTCGACCAGCTGTCGCGCGACCCCGGCGCACGGGATGCCGCTGCCCAGCGTGAGTTCGACTACCTGTCCGGGCAAGCGGTGAGCGCCGCCAGCGCGGCGGCCTGGCAAGCGTTTCTCCAGCGTTACCCGGCCTCACCGTTGCAGGCGCAGGCCAGCGAGACTCTGCAACAGCAGCGCAAACTGCTGGCCGACCCGTCCTGGCAGGCTGGCCGACGGGGCTTGGCATTGCTCGACAAGGGCCGCAACGCTGAAGCCGAAGCACAACTGCGTCGGGCGCTGCGCCAGTATCCGGATGATGCCAGCCTGCAGGGGGCACTGGGCTATGCGTTGATGCGCCAGAGCCGCTACGAAGACGCCAATGCGGCGTTCCGGGCGGCAAGTGCCAAGGAACAGGACACTTACTGGATCAGCCAGTGGAAGGACCTGGAGTCGTCCAGCCAGTATTGGGCCCTGCTCGGCAAAGGGGAGCGGGCACTGCAGGCGAAAGACCTGCGCGCGGCCCGCGCCTTCTACCAGCAGGCTCGCCAGCAGCGCCCGAAAGAGGAATACGCCCTGCTGGGCCTGGCGGATGTCTCGCTGGCCGAGGGCGATACCGCTGCCGCCGAGCGGCAGTTCCTGCAGGTTCGGCGCATGGCACCGGATAACGAAAGTGCCGTGCGCGGCCTGGTGCGTGTGTACCAGGCGCAATCGCCCGACAAGGCGCGGGCGTACCTCGACAGCCTGCCGCTTCGGCAGCAGGCACAGTTCGCCAGCCTGCGCCGCAGCCTGGAACTCGCACGCCTGCGCCAACAAGGTGACCAGGCCATGCAGCGTGAGGACTGGGCGGCAGCCAGCCAGATGCTGGGCCAGGCCACGGCCTTGGCACCCGATGAGCCATGGCTGGTCTATCAGCTGGCCAACAGCTTGCGTCACCTGGGGCGCACTGCCGAAGCCGATGCGGCATTCGCCAGGATCGTACAGCGCCAGCCGGGCGATCCATCTACCCGTTATGCCCATGGCCTGTTCCTGGAGTCCAGTGACCGCGATGCGCTGGCTTTGGACAGCCTGGGCGCGGTGCCGCAGGGGGCCTGGAACGCTGACATGCATGCGCTGGAGCAGCGTATCCGCCGCCGCATGACCCTGGCTTCGGCACAGCAGCTGCAGGCACAAGGCCGTACGGCTGAAGCGACCCGCCTGCTCGAGGCCGGCCTGGCGCGTGGCGAAGGCAGCACCGATGACCTGATGCTGCTGGCTGACTGGGCGGCGGCCAATGGTGAGCCTGGCAAGGCGCGCGGTTATTACCAGCGCGTGCTCGCCGTGCAGCCTGGGCAACCCCAGGCGCGCCTGGGCGTGATCGAAAGCGCGGTGGCCGAAGGCAACCTGGCACAGGCCCGGCACATGCTGGCTGTGCAGGTACCGCAACTGGCTGCCGATGACAGCAACGCCCAACGGCGCCTGGCGGCTGTCTGGGTGGCCTTGGGCGAACACGACCAGGCGGCAAGAATGCTCGACCAGATAGCAGCGCAGCAGCCTCGCCCCGATCCCTTGTTGCGGCGCGACGCTGCCCGCCTGGTGGCGCCGGATGACCCGCAACGGGCGCTGGACCTTTACGCTGCAGCGATGGTCGATGCGCAGTTGCTCCAGCGTACTGCCGTGTCGCCACGAGACGACCGTGCACTGACGCTGGCCAGCCGGGAGCAGGATGACGACGACTGGCTGGCACGCAGCCTGCGCAGCGACGTCGATGCGCTGTATCGCCAGCGCAATACCCATGTGACGCTGATGCACGACTACGGTTGGCGCGAGGACGACGGTACGCCGGGCACGTCCGAACTGAGTACCCAGTCGACGTTGCTGCACGTCGATACCCCTTGGCAGGACGGCACCGCCTTTGCGCGGGTGGAGCGCATCGGCATGGATGCGGGCTCGTTCGAGCAGAACGACCAAAGGGGTTATACCCCGGATTTCGGTAGCTGCCAGTTTGTTGGCCGCACCGCCGACGGGAAGTCGCTCCCCGCCTGCGATGGTGGTTCGCAGACGGCGGACGGCAGCGTGCTGGCGCTGGGTTGGCAGGGCAGCCGCTGGGCCTTTGATCTGGGAACCACTCAGGGTTACGCCATCAACAACTGGTTGGGTGGCGCGACGGTCAATGGCGACCTCGGTCAGGTCGGCTGGTCGCTGACCGCTTCGCGGCGGCCGATGAGCAACTCGCTGTTGTCCTTTGCCGGGGCACGTGACCCGCGTACGGGCGTGCGCTGGGGCGGGGTCACGGCCAATGGCGCCACGCTCGGCCTGAGCTGGGACCAGGGCGGTGACAATGGCGTCTGGGCCAGCCTCGGGCACCACTGGCTGTATGGCGAGAACGTCGCCGACAACCAGCGCACCCGAGCCATGGCCGGCTGGTACCACCGCGTGGTGGAAAAAGCCGATGAGCGTGTGCGCGTGGGCCTTACGCTGATGCACTGGCGTCACGACAAGGACCTGGGCGGCTACAGCCTGGGGCAGGGCGGCTATTACAGCCCGCAGCGCTACACATCGGTTGGCGTGCCGGTCAGCTATGCCTGGCGCAACTACGACTGGTCGGTGTTGCTGGAAGGCTCTGTCAGCTGGTCCCAGGCCCACAGCGGCCGTAGCCGCCTGTACCCGGATGCGCACGTCAACCGCAAGGTGCTGGCCCAGTATGACGTTGGCTCCAATATCGATGCCATGAACGACGCCAGCGACAGCAGCGGCCTGGGCTACCGCCTGCGTGGGCTGTTCGAACGGCGCCTGAGCGACCATTGGGTGTTGGGCGCCGGCTTCGACTGGCAGCACAGTGATGACTATGCGCCTAGCCATGGCATGCTCTATCTGCGCTACCTGTTCGAGCCGTGGCGGGGCAACCTGGCGCTGCCGGTGACACCGCTGGAGCCCTATAGCGAGTGGCGTTGATTTCGAATGCAGGCGCTGTGTGTGGGTTTGCCCGTGAAGGCCCAGGCCTGCAGGGCGGTCAGCGCCGTGCCGACAATTGCTGCGGCGCCAGGAATGCACCATGGAAGTAATTGCGCACAGCCTGCATCGCCGGGCTGAACGCTCGTTCCCGGTGCCAGGCCAACCCAACGCTCATCGGTGTCACCGGGTCGCTGATGGTCACTGTCTCGATACGCTTGCCCTCCAGCGACCAGGGCCTGTGCACCAGGTCCGACAGGATCGCCACACCGCTGCCATTGGCGACCATGCTGCGCACGGCCTCCACCGAACTGGTCCGCACCCGTACTTGCGGCCGCTGACCGGCCTGTTCCCAATAGCGCATGGCGCTTTGCTCGGCCTCATCCACGGTCAGCAGGATGAACGGCTCGCAGGCCACGTCGGCCAGGCTTACCGCCGAGCGCTCGCAGAGCGGATGATGGCCAGGCAGCCACAGTCGGCGTTCGGAGTTGAACAGGGTTTCCGAGACGATGTCCGGGTGGGTGAGGTTGGCGGTGAGCACCACTGCCATGTCGAAACGCCCCTCCAGCAACCCTTGCTCGATGGCGCTGCGCTCCTGCTCGTACAGCTCCAGGGTCACGTCCGGGTGCCAGTGTTCCAGCCGTTGCAGGTGATGCGGCAGGAAGTAGCCGATCACCGTATAACTGGCCGCCAGGCGCAGCAGGCCACTGGCGCGAACATCCGGCAGCGGGCTGTTCAGCGCATCGTCCACGCTACGCAGAATCACGTAGGCGCGGTTCAGGAAGTGGCGGCCGGCCTCGGTCAGGCTCATGCCCTGGGCCGAGCGCTGGAACAGCAGCACACCGAGCATCGCCTCCAGCTCCTTGATCGCCGTGGTGACCGCAGACTGCGAAATGTTCAGGTGGATTGCCGCCTGGGAAATCTGGCCGATCTCGGCGGTGGCGACGAAGTAGCGGACCTGGCGCAGGGTCAGTGACACGGTAGGCTCCTGGTGTATCTGATTTTCCGAAGACACCCTATCTGTTTATAGATCTTCCCAAGGGGGTGCGGAGAATCTAACGTGGCTTGCATGCGGTCACAAGCGCCAGGAGAGACAATCATGCAGGTGGTGGATTTCAACTCGGACATGGGTGAGGGCTTTGGCCCGTGGACCATTGGCGATGGCGTCGACAACGAGCTGATGGGCTACATCAGCACGGCCAACATCGCCACCGGCTTCCATGCCGGTGACCCCGGCACCATGCGCCGTACCGTCGAGCGGGCCAAGGCCCTGGGCGTCGCAGTGGGTGCACACCCTGGGTTCCGCGACCTGGTCGGCTTCGGTCGCCGGCACATCAATGCCCCGGCCCAGGAACTGGTCGACGACATGCTCTACCAGCTCGGTGCCCTGCGGGAAATTGCCCGCGCCCAAGGTGTGCACCTGCAACACATCAAGCCGCACGGTGCTCTGTACATGCATCTGGCACGTGACGAGGAAGCTGCACGGCTGCTGGTGGAAAACCTGCGGGTGATCGAGCCGGAGCTGCTGCTGTACTGCATGCCCGGTTCGGTGATCTGCCGGATTGCCCAGGAACTTGACCAGCCGGTAATTCGAGAGTTCTACGCCGACCGCGAGTACGACCTGAGCGGGTCGATCGTGTTCACCCGCAACGTGCGGGGCCATGAGCCCGGGGCGGTCGCCGATCGGGTGTTGCGGGCTTGTCAGCAAGGCGTGGTGCGCACGGTCGAGGGGCAGGACCTAGCCATCGAATTCGATTCCATCTGCCTGCACAGTGACACCCCGGGGGCGCTCGACCTGGTCGAGGCCACGCGCCAGGCGCTGGACGCGGCCGGTATCGTGGTGCGTGCGCCACGCTGAATCCGTGGGGCATCCGGAAGGTATACGCCGGAGCCCGTGCAATTTGCTTTCGCCTGCCTTTCTATAAAGATTCCAAGAAAAGGAACAGTCATGGCCGAACCGCTCGCTACAACCCCTATCCGCTATAGCTTTGGCGCCGACGAGCACCTGTTTGCCGAGGTCAGCGAGAGCATGTCGCTGCAGGCCTTTTTCAAGGGCATGGCCGTCACCCGCGCGGTGGAGCGGCTGGCCCTGGACGGGGTGCTGGATGTGTGCCTGGCCAACGCCTCGTTCCAGATCCGCTTCGACCCGGACCGTATCGCGCCGCAGGCGCTGCTGGAGGCGGTGCGCGGTGCCGAAGCGCAGGCGGTGGCCGAGCGCTCGTTGCAGACGCGGATCATCGAGATTCCAGTGCTGTACAACGACCCCTGGACCCATGAAACGCTGATGCGTTTTCGTGACCGCCACCAGGACCCGGGCAGCACCGACCTGGAGTACGCCGCGCGGATCAACGGCCTGGTCGATGTCGAGGCGTTCATTGCCGCGCACAGCGGCGCGCCGTGGTTCGTGTCGATGGTCGGGTTCGTTGCCGGCCTGCCGTTCATGTTCCAGATGGTCGAGCGCGAGCGGCAACTGCAAGTGCCCAAGTACCTGCGCCCACGTACGGACACCCCCAAGCTCACCCTTGGCCATGGTGGCTGTTTCGGTTGCATCTATTCGGTGCGCGGGGCAGGCGGCTACCAGATGTTCGGCGTCACCCCGGCACCGATCTACGACCCGCAGCAGACACTGAACTACCTGAAGGAGCACATGGTGTTCTTCCGCCCGGGAGACATCGTGCAGTTCAAGCCAATCGACCGCCGCACCTACGACCAGGCGGTGGCGGATGTCGAGGAAGGCCGCTTCGACCTGCGCATTCGCCCGGTGGAATTCTCCCTGGATGCGTTCCTCGCCGACCCGGTCGGCTATCCACGGACCCTGCAGGAGGTGCTGGCATGATCAAGGTACTCAAACCCGGCCTGGCTACTTCGGTGCAGGACCTGGGCCGTGAAGGCTACTACCACCTGGGCATCCCGCCGTCCGGCGCCCTCGACCAGTACGCCCTGAGGGCGGCCAACCACCTGGTGGGCAACCCGGCCGGCGCCGCCGGCCTCGAGTGTGCCCTGGTGGGGCCGGAGCTGGAGTTCCAGCAGGATACGCTGGTGGCGGTTTGCGGTGCGCAGATGCCGGCCTTGCTCGATGGCCGTGAGCAACGCCCGGATACGGCGTTTGCCGTACGTGCCGGGCAGGTGTTGCGTTTCGGCTTCCCTACCGCAGGTGCGCGGGCCTACCTGGCGGTGGCCGGCGGTATCGATGTACCCGAGGTGCTCGGCAGCTGCTCCACCTATGCGTTGGGTGCATTGGGTGGCTTGCATGGGCGCAAGCTGATGGCGGGTGACCTGTTGCCGGTCGGCGTACCCAGCGGCAAGACCCGTGCCGGCGCGAGCCTGCCCATGGCCCTGCGCCAGGCCTTGGGCGGCGAGGTGGTGCTACGAGTGGTGCCGGGGCTGTATTTTCACCGCCTGACCAAGGCTGCCGCGCAAAGCTTTTTCACCGAAGCCTGGACTGTAGGCTCCGAGGCCGACCGTATCGGCTATCGCTACAAAGGCGGCAGTGCCCTGAGCTTCCAGCCACGTGAGCAGCCGTTCGGGGCCGGCTCGGACCCGTCGAACATCGTCGACAGCTGCTACCCGATCGGTTCGATCCAGGTACCCGCGGGGTTGGAGCCGATCATCCTGCACCGTGACGCGGTGTCGGGTGGCGGCTACGCCATGATCGGCACGGTGATCAGTGCCGACCTGGACCTGATCGGGCAGATGCAGCCCAACCAGCAGGCGCGGTTCCTGGAAGTCAGTCTGGAGGACGCACTGGAAGCCCGGCGCTCCTACAAGAAGAAGCTGGGCTTTCTGGCCAGGTTGTTTGGCTGATTGATCTTTTGCAGCGCCGCGCCACCCACGCAAAGGCTGGCGCGGTCGTTGCGCGGGCGGCCTTGTATCGCGAAAGGGCCCCAGATACCGGCATCACAGCGTCCAGACAAGCCAAAAGGAGAAAGTTCCTACAGCGTTTTGGGACGCCCCACGCTCCTCGAAGAATTGATTCCCCGATAGTGTTCATGTCTTCAGCCTACTGGAAGACAAGGACCTCTTCATGCCCGGCCCATCTGCTGTTCGTCCTGGAAAATTCCAGGCCGCCAACGCTGCCCATGACGTAACCGAAAGCAGCCTGCATGCCATGCTCGCTGTCCCGGCGGGCTCCGATTCACCCTATCTGCCCGGTCAAGGCAGGCGCGCAGATCACGAGGGTTATCCGGCCGACCCGGGCTTCCAGCTACGCGGCGGCTTCGCCAACCTGATGCTCGATGCGGCCAACCCGCTGTTCGGCCTGGTCATTCGCCTGCGTACGCTGGATGACCTGCCCAACATCGAACAGGTGCACAAGGCCCTGCAGACCCAGGTCAGCGCCATCCGCGAGGAAATACAGCAGCACGGTTATTCCGCCGTGCACCTGGAAGTCTATTCCTATGCCTTGTGCCTTTATCTGGACGAGGCCGTGATGAGCCGCCCCTGGGGGAACAATTCGTGCTGGAGCCACGAACCGCTGCTCAGCATCTTCCACGACGAAACCCAGGGCGGCGAGAAGATCTTCGTGTTGCTGGAGCGGTTGATGCAGTCGCCCGAGGAGTTCCAGGATGTGCTGGAGTTCCTGTACTTCTGCTTCTGTCTGGGCCTGAAGGGCAAGTACGCCCTGGACCCGAAGTGCGATGAAATCATCAATGCCCTGATTTCGCGCATGCACAAGGTCATTCGTGAACTGCGCGGCCCCACGCCGGAATTCCCGGGCGATCCCTATACCAACGTGGTCCACCGCCCCTACCGCATGCGGCGCCGGGAATGGCCCTGGTGGAGCCCGTTGGTGATCTCCGCCATCGCCATGGTCTGCGCCTACTGCTTCTACAGCTACCGCCTGAGCTTGATCACCGCCGAGGTGCTGGAATCGCTCAACGGCATCTTGCAGCAGTAGCGGGAGGGATACGCATGCCTAGCCAATCCGACTTGCGCTTCACCTTCCAGCCGCTGGCTGGCCAGATTGACTTCGAGGTGGTTTCGTTCGAACTCGACGAAATGATCAGCTCACCGTTTCAGCTGAAACTGGAATTGATCAGTTTTGAAGACGAGGTCGACTTCGGCCAGTTGCTCGACAAACCGGTGCTGTTCACGATCTGGCGCGGTGAGCGCCCCCTGCGCTATGTGCACGGCCTGGTCAGCAGCTTCAGCCAGGGTGAGACAGGGTTCTGTCGCACCCGTTACCGCGCCTTGGTCGAGCCCGTGCTGGCCCGTGCCGGCTTGCGTTCGAACTGGCGCATCTTCCAGCACAAGACCGTGCCGCAGATCCTTGAATTGATGCTCAAGCGCCAGGGCATTGCCCGTTTCGAAATCAAGAGCATGGGCGAGCATCAGGTGCGCGAGTTCTGCGTACAGGCCGGTGAAACGGACCTCGACTTCATCGCCCGCCTGGCGGGTGAAGAGGGTTTTGTCTATCGCTTCGAACACACGCCGAAACACCACCAGCTGGTCATCACCGACCGACTTCTGGCACTGGGGCAGATCAGCCGAAGCGCGCTCAAGGCCGACGACGCAGATGAAGACTTCTTCGACGAAGACGACATCGGCCCCGATCAGGTGCTGTACCGCGCCAACAGCGGTGGCGACCAGGCCAGGCCTTGCCTGCGCCGCCTGCGCTACAGCGAGCAGGTGCGCACCGCACGCCAGGTGCAGCGGGACTACACCTTCACCAACCCGCAGTACCGGCAGGAACATCGCGCAGGTGACAGTAGCATCACCCATCAGTCCCGGGACTATGAGCGCTTCGACTACCCCGGCCGCTACAAGCGCGATGCGGTCGGAGTGCCCTTCACCGCCACCCGCCTGACGGGCCTGCGCCATGACGCCCGTATTGCCGAAGTCAAGGGTGACGATGTACGGCTGCAACCAGGCCTGAGCTTCACCCTTGTCGAACACCCGCGCAACGACCTCAACGCCCATTGGCGCGTGATGCGCGTGCATCACCAGGGCAGCCAGTTCACCAGCCTGCAAGAAGAAGCTGCCGAAGCTGCACAAGGAACGCGCTATTCGCAGGAAGCCGTGCTGGTGCCTGGCCGGATCGAATGGCGTCCGGCACCATTGCCCAAGCCACGCATCGACGGCCCGCACATGGCCACGGTCGTCGGGCCACCCGGGGAAGAGATCTACTGCGACGAGTGGGGCCGGGTCAAGGTGAGCTTCCCCTGGGACCGGGAGAGCGAGAACAACGAGTTCAGCTCCTGCTGGGTGCGCGTGTCGCAAGGTTGGGCAGGCGGCAGCTGGGGGGCGATGGCCATCCCGCGCATCGGCCAGGATGTGATCATCCAGTACGTCAACGCCGACCCCGACCAGCCGATGATCACCGGGCGTACCTATTGCGGCGACCAGCTGCCGCCCTACGACCTGCCCGAACACAAGACCCGTATGACCATCAAGAGCCAGACCCACAAGGGCGATGGTTTCAACGAGTTGCGTTTCGAGGACGAGCTTGGCAAGGAAGAAGTGTTCATCCATGCCCAGCGGGACCAGAACAATGTAGTCGGCAATGATGAGACCACGCGGGTGGGACGTAATCGTGTCGAGCAGGTCGGCAATGATGAGCACTTGAACATCGGCCATGACTTCCGCCAGGAAACCGGGGGTGACCATACCCAGCTCATTGGGCAAACCTGCAACGTAGACATCAAGCATGACTTTATCGAGAAAGTAGGCAACGACCGTAGCGAATCAACAGGGGCCAATCACCAGGCCGTTGTCGGAAAGGATGCCGAGCTTGTCGTCAAAGGTGCGCAAAAGGTCACCGTCGGGCAGGGCATTGAGCAACATACGACGATCTATCAGCTGCGCGCCAGTGAGCGCATCGAGTTCAGAACTGCGGGCGGCAGCATTGTGCTGGATGAGCAGGGCATCACCATCAACGGGCTCAAGCTCGACCTGCTAGGGCAAACCAGCGCGGCTGCGTCCGGGGCTGGAAACAGCCAGCCACTCTCGCTTGTGCCTGATACCAGCAAAAAGTGCGAGGCCAAGGTCTGATGCGCACTGACAACCTGGCCAGGCTCATCGAAAGCCATCATGGGGCGCACCTGTACTGCCATGTGCTGATAGACCCGCTTGCGACTGCTCACAATGGCGACCACGCCGTGCTTGCCCAGTTGCGCAATGCCCTGGGTGAGCATGCATTGACCCGTGTGCACCGGGACGACCTGGCCCATGCCCCTCAACTGCATCCCGTACTGGCCTGCCTGGCTTCGCCCGGCACGGTCCCCAGTCGCTGCCTGCTGGAACTCACGGCCCGAGCAGCGCAAAAGGCGTTGCTTCAGCAACGGCGTTACCTGTGTGGCTGGCTGTTCAGTGAGGCGCCTTCGGTCGCTGTCGCGTCCCATCTCACGGCCTTGTGTCGGCTACCCGATTCCCATCGGGAGTTTGGCTGCTACCCGGTCTACGAACCCGTCCGTCTGGAGTTGCTCGCAGCGGTGTTCGAGCGGCTCGAACAAGGCCCATGGTGGCCGATCAGTGACTGGTTGTTCCTGAGTAGCGGGGGGCGGTTGGCAAGCCTGAAAGGGCAGGGCGGGCAGCGACACCCTTTGCCGGCACCTGCGCGGCGAATTCAGGATGACGTGGGGCTGATCGAGCGTGTGCTGGCTATCTGGCGAGTGTTGCGGGCGGGTTCGCGCCGCGTCAATCAGTGCCAGATCCCACCTTTTGCAGCGGTGCGCGCTTCGAACCATATCGATGATGCACGCCGGTTGGGCTTGAGCGAGACGGAGGACATCGTGGCTTTCGCTCTCCATCACCTGTGCATTCACCCAAGGCTGCATACCGTACCTGTGGTCGGCGAAATGATCGACGCAGCGGCCAGAGGCCAGGCGCCTCTCGCCGCGTTGCTTGCCCGCTACTCCGAGGCGCAATGGCGCCACCTGATCGAATGCCTGCCGAAATCCGAGAGTCGCTCATGACCATCAGTCAACGTATCGCCCTCGCGATCGCCGAAGCCGGGCTCCCGCACGACCAGTGCATGTCCTGCGAGCGCCAGGGCCTGCCGATCCTGCCGCTGCGCCGCGCCCTGGTGCCGGATACCCGCCCCGAGTGTGTTTTCACCGTCGCGGATAACCGGCATATCTCGACAATGATCGGCTTGCGCACCTTGCGTATGGGCTACCTGTATGTCCTGCTCGACCAGCAGGTCTGGCATGCCTATGCCGTCAGCGAGCAGGGCCACCTGCGCCGCTTCAACCCTTACGAGCCGCCAGACGGCCCCCCCTCGCCGCTGCCCGAAACATGCGTGAACGCAGATCACGACATTCCTTCAGCCTTTCTCAACCTCGATACCGACAGGTACGCCAGCGCCTGGCTGGCCTTCTCCAGCGATCCTTGGCCGGTGAGTGTGCTGAACGCCTACAAGAGCGGTGCATCGCCTGCGCATCGCTTCGAGGGCCTGGATCTGATCCAGGCCCGCAACAATCCCGAACTGCTGGGCATCGCCATGACGCCCGATAAGCTTGGGGTCGACCAGCAGGTATTCGAGTACGCCCAGCATGGCTGCGCCCCCTTCGACAGTGCGCATGGCTTCCACAGCCGCTGGTTGCGCCGGTTCGCCCTGCGCGGCTATCTGGTCAATGCGATCAACCGGCACAAGCTGGAAAACGGCGTGCTGGCAGTGGTGCTCGACGACACTGTCGGGCTGATTCAGGAATACAACCATCAGCGCCTGAACTGGGTACTGAAGCGTCAGGCCTGGCGTGAAGAACCGATGCGGGCCTATCAGCTGCAGACCTCGCAGATCCTGCAGATCATTCGAGCCACGCATAGGGAGTGGGCGGCGCAGGAGGTGCCGTCGCTGGAACCGATGACGGTCGATGGGCCGCCAGCGTTCGTCGAGCCGACAGTCGAGCGGCAGCGGTTGGTCGAGCGTGCGCAGCAGGAGAGTGACGAGCGGCTTGAACAACGTTACCACGAGCCGCAGCGGGCCGCGTTCCAGGCTGAATACGACCAGCAGGAGCGCGAGTTTCAGCGCTACATCGACAAGGACGCAAAGGCGTACGTTGCCTTGTTCGATTCGCCCATGTTCAAGCTGGCCGAGGCGTACGACTACGACGGTAATGATCGTGAGTCCGGGGTGGCCTACGCCAAGACCATGGCCTTGTGCCTGGGTGGCGGCGTTACCGAAGCTGTCGTCCCCCGCCTTGAACCGCATGTTCCCGCTTCCGGCACCAGCGAACTGCTCTGGTTGAAATGGCTGCAGGATCCGGACAGCCCGCCCTACCGCGCCTTGCTGATGCGCGACCAGTCATTGCTGGCCGCGCTGCTGCCCAGTTTCGGCGCCACAGAAGCGATCAACTGGAACGACAGCGACAAGCTCTACGGCATGCTGAGCAAGATCATCGCCAGCGATGACGCCGGCCTGCGCATGCGCAATACCCTCAAGCAGGCCATTGCTGAAACGCAGGGTGCGCTCAATGCGGCTAGTCAGCGGCTGGCGCCATGTTTGTCACCTGGTATTCAGAAGGCGGTGCGCCATCTGAACGGCGCCACGCAGTTTCTCTACAACGGCGTGCACCTGATCGAACTGGAAGTGAAGATGAAGCTGGGCGAGTACTACGCCTTGCAGAGTGCGCACCTGCGGGAGTTGCAGCACAAGGCCAATGCGTCGATCGCCGAGGCGCGGGACCGGATGCGCCGCAATATCGATGACTTCGAGTTTGGCTCGATGAAGGCCATGCGCAAGGTGCGGCCGATCATCCAGCACGGCTTGATGAGCCTGGCCGTGCTCGATCCACGGCTCACCAATACGATGATCAGTGTGACGGTGTGGGTCGAAGGCAAGGCTGAGGAAGTGCATGGCCGGTTGTTCAAGGAGGCCAACATGGGGGTAACCCAGGCGAGCAGCGCGGCGCAGCTTGCCCTGGTGGATATCTCGGTGGCGGCGGGGACGTTGGAAGCCGATGCGCGCAAATTATTGCAGGGGATGAAGATCACGTCGCAGCAGGCGGCCCGATTGGTGAAGACCGGTTTTTCCGGGTTGCGCGGGATTGCTGGTAGCTGGGAAGTCTTGCTGGCGATAGGTGGGTTGTATTTGCAGCAGGACAGCCTGGGCAGGAATCAGGAAAAGGCGGAAACGGAGATTGGGCCGAAGGCGTATGAGGCCAAGTTGGCGTTGCAAGGATCGTACTTGGGAGTGTTGGGAGGGCATATCGAACTGGTTGGGCTCATGTTGCGGGCAAGTGCCTATAAGGGTATGTCATGGGCCAAAGGTGCTACTGCCATAGGCGAGACCGTGATAAAGATCGGTGCTGTAGTAGGCGCTGTCGTCGGCTTTGTTGAGGCAGCACAGGCAGTTTCTGCTGCTAAACGTGTATCGGCAGCAGGAGATGGTGCAGCAGCGATACGATACTGGTTGGCTGCAGGTTTTTACGGGGCCAGCGCCATTGCCGTCGCTGGAACAGCATTAAGTTCCACTGTATGGGGACCCGTAGGCCTCGCTGTGGTGCTGGCGTTGACTGCCTATACGCTTAGCAAAAGCGCTGAAGAGAATGAGTCATCCGCTCTGGAACGGTGGGCCCGACGGTGCTGTTTTGGAAAGGCAGATGAGACGCCAGTCATTCACTGGAGAAGCCCGGAATACGCAGACATCGCATTTGCGGAGCTCAACGCCGCCACGCTAGGTGTACAGGCAGAATTCCACTTCGAAGCGAATCTGGTAAGCGACCCGGCCACTCCAAGGATCGGAGGGTTGACCGGTCTTGAACGGAAACCAAAAATAAAATTCAAGATAATCCTACCTCAGTACAAAGACGGAATGTCGGCATATCGGTGGTGCCTGACAGTCCATCGTCGAGGTGATGGCCAGTTCCCGGACTACACGGGAGGAGAGACGCTGGTTGTGGATGAGTTTCATGCACGTCGCTCAACTGGCTCTTCCAAGTCGGCCAGCTTCCCTGGCTTTTCTCCACCTAGGCTGCCCGACTATAAAAGCGACTTTAATATTGATAAAAAGTACTCTTCTTTTTCGGAGGGTAATGACCGGTCCCAATTGGCTATCTCAGGCCTTATAGAACTCATGCCGACAATTGGAGCACACTCCATTGTCGCAGCAACATTGCTGGTAATGTATTGGCCGGACCGAGAAATTGAAAGTGCGTATATTGAGGTATGTAACCGGAGGGCAAATGACGACGCATGAGCCAAGAGTGCTAATGAGACGTGCGCCAGGCTGGCGCTACGATCTACCGAGCGCCCACGAAGCACCCACATCTCTCTTGAATTTGAACGATATTAATCCGCCGCCAAACCATGCTGATGATGTATACATGGAGTTGCCTCGATCTACAGTCCGTCTACGAGGTGTATTGGCCTTGCTTGGCATTCCGACGCTGCTGTTCTTGTTTTTTGTAGCTGGACAAGTGTATTGGGGGCTCATTGATTACAGTCAGGCCTTCGATTGGATTATGAAGCTAATCTTGATACTCGGGCCTCTAATCTGCGTATGGGTCGTCTTTTCATTTGTCCGGCTAGACTTGGCACTTCCACGAGACGAACCAATACGTTTTAATCGCTTGCGTCGAAAGATCTATGTTTATCAATTCAGATGCAGCTACCTCTTCCTGTTCAGCCGCAAACACTGGGGCGTCAAACCTGTCGCCTACAATTGGGACGACGTAACCGCCGAAGTCTACCGAGTCTACGCCCCCGGCTACGGTGGGCTGATCGAAAACGTCATGCTGTCGGTTCGCAACCCGGACACCGACGAAGTCATCGACCGCGTGTTATTCACCCACGACCTCTACCACGGAGAAGCCTACTGGGCTATCGCCCGGCTATTCATGCAGCAAGGCCCCGAAGCCCTGCCGAAATTCGTGCACCCACCCCGCGACTGGAACGATGACGATGGCCTCAGCCACATGCACTGCCTGGCGCCGAAGGTTGATTGGCCTCAGGAAATGGACCGTGAATCGCGTACTGGGCCATCAGAAGGAGAAGCTCAATGAACCCTGTCGTACTTGTAGGTCATCGACATGTCTGCCCGCTACATGGCACCAACCAGGTAGAAAGCGGCAGTGCCACGTACACCTTCAATGGCAGGGCGGTTGCCAGGGTGGGGGATCGGACCACGTGCGGCGCCGTGATCGAAAGTGGGGCTGAGCATTTCCTGATCGAAGGCGCGGCCGTGGCGCGTAAAGGTGACAGGACGGATCACGGGGGGGGGCTGGACGAGGGCGATGCCGGGTGGCTGCTGGATTGATCAAATGCCTCTTGTGCAAGATCGGACCTGCAGGGTACGTGCACCGCTTGTGAATTCACTTCCCTGGGCAAAAGCGCAGCCCAATGGGTTGGCGATCTCGGTGTTGACACCGGGTACGCCGCGCCACCATTATCCAGCCATATCCACGCAACGGGCTTGCCGGCATGTCCATTTCCAACCACGCCATTTTCGCTTCGGGCTTCATCGCCCAGGCAGGCGCGTGCGTTGCCGTTGCCAAGAAATCCAAGAAACAGCCGCTCATCTGACCGAGGCGCGCTGTCTCGTCAGGTGGGCTGACGAGACAGAAGGCGCCAGGTATCCCTGCCAGACCACTTCGACTCTTCGCCCTGCTGACGCTGACTTTCGGTCAACATCAGGAGTTTTTGCATGTCGAATTTCCGTGGTATCTGGATCGCCCTCGTCACACCAATGCGCGCCAATGAAATCGACTTCGCCGCCCTGGAAAAGCTGGTGAAGAAGCTGCTCGAAGATGGTGTGGCCGGTTTTGTGGTATGCGGTACCACGGGCGAGGCTGCGGCGCTGTCCAAGGCCGAGCAACTGGCCATGCTGGATGCCGTGCTGGCCTGGGTGGAGCCGGGCAGGGTGGTGATGGGCCTGTCGGGCTACAACCTGCGCGAGCTGTTGGCCTTCCAGGCTGAAATCCAGCGGCGCGACATTGGCGGGCTGCTGGTCCCTGCACCGTGCTACATCCGGCCTTCGCAGGCCGGCATCGAGGCGTTCTTCAGCACCGTGGCGGATGCCGCCAGCGTGCCGGTGATCGTCTACGACATCCCCTACCGCACCGGGGTACGCATCGAGCGTGAAACCCTGCGCCGCATCGTGCGCCACCCGCGCATCGCGGCGGTGAAGGACTGCAGCGGCGACAGCGAGACCACCATGGCCCTGATCCAGGACGGCCACGCCCAGGTGCTGGCCGGTGAGGACGCGCAGATCTTCAACAACCTGTGCCTGGGTGGTGCAGGGGCCATTTCGGCTTCGGCGCATGTACGCGCCGCCCTGTACGTGCGCATGCTGCAGCAGGTCGACCATGGCGACTGGTTAGCCGCGCGCGGCACGTTCTACCAGTTGCTGCCGTGGATGAAGATGGCCTTTGCCGAGCCGAACCCGGCTGTGGTCAAGGCGGCCTTGCAGCTACAGGGGCTGATGAGCGACGAACTGCGCGAGCCCATGCAGCCGTGCACCGAGATGACCCGGGGCAAGCTGCAAGGCGTGCTGGATTCGCTCGGTGCTTGAGATAGAAGGGCATATGACTCATTGAATCAGCAGGGCCCCTGTGGGAGCGGCTTTAGCCGCGAACACCGGCGCAGCCGGTGCCATGCAGCGCGTTGAATTCTTCGCGGCTAAAGCCGCTCCCACAGGGTATGCGGATCGCTTGCGAATTCCGTTCTCTACTCGACAGCGCAGCCCAAAGGGCTAGCCAGGGCCTTGCTGAATCTATGAGAGCGGCCTGGCCTCGCCAATCAGGATGTCTTCGAAAAACGCTCCGACCGGCTCGCTAGGGTGGCACAGCTGGATCTCCAGCACCCACACCACTTCGCTCGGGACGATTTCCACCTCGGCCAGTTTGTCCTGCCCATACAGCACATGCGGGAAGTCGGCGATGCGATGCCCGGCCAGATTGCGCTCCAGCTGCCAGCCTTTTGCCTGGGCACTGCGCTCGGCGAAGTCGTACAGCTCGCGCCCGGTCAGGCCATGGCCCCAGGCCTGGCGGGTTTCGTCGAACACTTCATGCAGTGCCTTGACGCAGGCGTGGTGCAGCTCGTGTTGGCCGAACACGAAGGTGTCGCCATAGTCGCCCTCATAGCCATCCCATACCGGGCCGACATCGACCACGACGATATCCGTGTTACGTAATACACGTTGCAGATCAATGCCTTGGCGTGGCGTGCGCACGGTGTCGTCGCCAAAGCGGATGTAGGTCGGGTGCCAGGTGTGCGATGCGCCCATCGCCTGCAAGGTTTGCGCGGCCATCTCCAGCGCCTGGGCGGTGGTCATGCCGACTTTCAGCTGGCTGGCGATAGCCGTCACGGCCCGTACCGACTGCTCGCGGGCAGCGAGCATGCCGTCCAGCGAGTAGCGCGGGCCGACTTTTTCCAGCTCCGGGTGCAATGGGCTGGCTGTTGACGCCTCGGGCGCCTGTGCGCCGCTGGCAACGAAAGCCTCCGCGACAAAACGATGGGGCTGCAGGCCTGCTGCTAGGCACTGCTCGCGAACCTGGCTGATCATCGTGACATTGCCGCAGGCATAGACCTGGGTGTCGGCCCAGCGATGGGCCTGGGCCAGCGCCACCTGCTGCACGCGCGCCTGGTCCGACAGCACCGGGTGCCAGCGAAAGTGAGCGTGTGCACGGCTGGCCTTCTCGAGAAACTCACGGTCATAGAAGTCGGCGTCCGATCTGCCGCCCCAGTACAACGTGACCTCGGCATCACCTGCCAGGGCGGTCAGCAGCAATGGCTTGATGCCGGCGTAACCTGTGCCAGTGGCGAACAGCACCAGGGGCCGCTGGTCCTCGTGCTGCCAGGTGCAGGCGCCCACCGGCCCTTCAAGTTTCAAGGTGTCACCTGCTTGCAGGGTTGGCAGCAGGCGTTCGGTAAACAGGCCGCCGCTTACCTTGCGGATGTGAAACACCAGTTGCCCTTGGTCCTGGGCAGGGAGGTTGGCTATGGAAAAACAGCGGCTATCACCGTTGTCGAGCCGAAAGCGTACGTACTGGCCAGCCCTTGCCGCCAACGGCTGTGCAGGCTGCAGCACCAGTTCGATGATATCGGCGCTCAGTTCGCGTTTGCCATGAACCTGCGCGTGGATTTCCAGCACCTGGGTTTCCAGGGACCAGCCGGGGATCTCCAGGCGCATGTCGCTGCAGGCATGGCTCTGGCACAGCAACATTTCGTCGGCGGCGAGGGGGTAGCAGGGCGCGGGCATGTCTGCCGTCCGCTGCTTGTGCCGATACTGCCCTGCCACCACCTTGACCTTGCAAGACCCGCAGGCGCCGCGGCGGCAGGAGAAGGGCACCGGCAGGCCGCTGGCGAGCATGGCATCGAGCAGCAGCTCCTGGCTGGCGTCGAAGGTTTTGCCCGAGGGCGACAATTCAATCACGTGGCGGTTCTGCATGGGCACCTCGGGGCAAGTGGAGGTTCGATTGTTGCTATAGTCCAGGACCAGTAGAACCTCCAGTTTCGGTTAATTCACATGGTCCAGCTTCGCAAATGGCAGCCACTGCTCAAGCTCGACGGGGCGCAGCCGCAGGCTTCGTACAGGCAGATCGTCGAGGGTCTGGTAGCCGCGATCTCCGAGGGCCGCCTGCGCCCCGGCACGCCGTTGCCCGGCACGCGGGAAATGGCGCAACTGCTGAACGTCAACCGCAAGACGGTGATCCTCGCCTACGAGGAAGCCGAGACCAAAGGCTGGCTGGAAAGCGTGCAGCGCCGTGGCACCTTCGTCAGTCGGCAGCTGGCGGCTGGTACGCTGGCCGAGCCCGATGCAGCGCAGCCCTTTGCCCTGGTGCTACAGGAGGAGCCTGCCGTTGCCTACTTCGCGGCCAACGAACAGGCTGCCGCGCAGCAGAATCGGCCGGGTGCGCTGTTCTTCGACAACGGCGCCTGTGACCACCGCCTGCTGCCGCAGACCGTTCTGCACCGTTATTACCGTAATGCCTTGCGCAACAGCTTTGCCGCCAACACCGTGCGCCATGGCAGCGCGTGCAGCAGCCACTCCCTGCGCAGCGCCTTGGCCGACATGCTGCGGAACAATCGCAGCCTGAACGTTGGCGCCGAGCATATCTGCCTGACCCAGGGCGTGCAGATGTCGCTGTACCTGGTGGCCAGCGTGCTGCTCAAGCCCGGTGACGTTGTGCTGGTCGAACGCCTGAGCTATCCGCCCGCGTGGGAGATCTTCCGCCAGCTGGGCGCCCGGCTGGTGACCGTGGAGCTGGATGACGAGGGCTGCCGGGTCGAGCAGATCGATGCACTTTGCCGGCTGCACCAGGTGCGCATGCTGTACATCACTCCCCATCACCAGTTCCCGACCACGGTCAGCCTGCCTGCCGGGCGCCGGCAGCAGTTGCTGGAGCTGGCGCGGCAGCACGCCTTTTGCGTGGTCGAGGAAGACTACGACCATGAGTACCACTTCGCCGGTCGGCCTTACCTGCCGTTGGCCAGCGACCGTCAGCAGCGGCACGTGATCTACATTGGCTCATTGTCCAAGTCCCTGGGCAGTACGTTCCGTTGCAGTTTCATCGTGGCGCCGGCGGAGGTGGCCGCGGCGCTCGAACGCAGGGCGACGCTGACCCTGGGGCAGGGCGATGCGGTGATGCAGCAGATGCTGGCGGACTTGATCAATGATGGCGAGCTGAAGAAGCACTTGCGTCGGGTTAACCGGGAGTATCGCCGACGTCGAGAGACCCTGCTGGCTTGCTTGCGCGATGCCTTTGGCGAGCAGGTAACCGTGCGCGAGCCGGAAGGTGGGTTGGCGCTGTGGGTGAGGTTTGCTGACGGAATCGATGTGGATCAGTTGGTTGGCAAGGCGTTGGAGTTGGACCTGGTGGTACGCAGTGGCCGGCAGTTTTCGCCGTTTGGTCATGCGGAAAATGCCTTGCGCCTTGGTTTCGCCTCGCTGGACATGGATGAAATCCGGCTGGCTACACAACGTTTGGCGCAAGCGGCGAAGGCGATTGCAACATCGGTCCCGTAGGCGCGACGGTGTTGCTCAAGCTCTGAAAGCTAGATCGCCCAGCCCTTTGGGCTGCACTGTCGAGTAAAGAACTGAATTCGCAAGCGGTCCGCGTACCCTGTGGGAGCGGCTTTAGCCGCGAAGAATCCAACGCGCTGCATGGCACCGGCTGCGCCGGTGTTCGCGGCTAAAGCCGCTCCCACAGGATCCCTGCTAATGCAATGAGTGATGGGCAGTTCCATGAGAGCTGACTTGCCGGTGCCATCCACCGCTTTACCTGATCAGGCTCGAGCGGGCTATTTGCGCTGCCATACTTCGCCCTGTTCGCTGACCACCCAGGGCTTGTCCGCGGCATTGATAAGCACTCCACCCACCCATCGCTGCGCAGGGTTGTGGTCAAGCCAATGCGCCTGCCCCGCGAGCAGCTGCTCGGCAAGAGCGGTCAGCCGCAACGGCCGTTGTGCCCAAGACTCGCCCGGGCCTTCCAGCAGCAGCGGGTGCGGTGCATGGATCAGGGGCTGCAGCAAAACATGGAACATCATGTCGCCCAGGTAAGGCAGGGGTTCATCCTGCATCATCAACTGGGCAAACGCACGTCCGGCCGGCAGCTCGCCGTGTGACTCCAGAACGCGTAATAGCAGGCGCTCGGTGAGGCTCAAACCGTCGTTCGCCCCCGGCAGCTCCTGAAGTTGCCGCGCAAGGGCCCGGCCCAGCGATGGCAAGGCGGCATGCTGGATGTCCGCCAGGGCAGCCCAGGCCCTTGGGTCAGGCGCGGTATAGGCCGCCCATGTCTGCCGGGCCAGGGCCAGCACGTCCTCACCCAGCGCGCGACGTTGTGGCCATAGCCAGGCGAGCAGGTCCGGGGCCAGCTGGCCGATACCGATGAAGCGCTCGACGCCAGGTACTTGGGTGATTTCGATCAGCTCCAAGCGGCGCGGCAGGCTGGGCAGGCTGGCGAGTACGCGGATCAGGAACAGCTGGTCGTAAGCGTCACCCTCGCACCACAGCACGATCTTGCTGTCGCTGTTCAACCCGGCCAGGGCGGTGCGTTGCGCCGCTAGGCGTTGCTCGACGTCCTGGATGCTCAGGTTGAACGCCTGCTGTATGTAAGCGGCCCGAACCTGCCAATACTGTTCCTCGGGCAGTGCGCAGACGGGCCCCATGACCATGGGGTCGTCGAACATCTGGAACGCACCGGCAAAACCGGCCGTGCGCAAGCTGTGGGCGATGTCGTTGCCGCAGCGCCAATGCTGCACGGCTGCTTCGTCATCGGCGGTGAAGCCAGGGTGGCGTGCCGCGAAAGCGACGGCATCGGCATGGGCCTTGAGCTTGGGCCAGCTGGCAAAGCCGGCCTGGCGGGCCACCAGCCATTGGGTATCGGCAAGCCGGTAGTCAGGGCCGGACAGGCCGAGCGCGCGCAGCTGCTCGCGGGTGTCGTCGGCCTCGTCGTTTTTCAGGGCGGTGAGCAAGCGTTTGGCACGTTTGCGCAAGGCGGGCAGGTCGAGCAGGCCGTGGTGGCGGGATGCATTGATGGCGGGCATGCCAACTCCTTTGGGGCTCGGTCCGCCGACAAGCCGGGAGCTGGTATGGAAATATGATGACGCATGGCTCGGGAAACCCCTTGGCGCGGACCGCAGGCGCAGCCAGCGCCCTGGCGCCGACTTTACCGGGTAATGCGCGTGGGTGCAAAGCAGGTCGATGGTGGGCTGACGCGCAGCGTCTGATCACCGTCAGTGTGCAGCCGTCGGCAGCATGCCGGAGCCTTGGGCCTTGTGCGCGGCTTCTATCAACTGCAGGTTGCGGCTGCGCAGGGCGTGATTGTTGCCCACCCGCAGGTTGGAGCGCAGCGCCAGCGTTTCGGCCTGTTCATACTGCCCTTGCTGCAGGCGCAAAACGCCAAGGTAGTGCAGCGTTGCCGGGTTGTTCGGCTGAATGTGCAGCGCGCGCTCCAGGGTGGCCGCCGCCTTGTCCAGTTGGCCGTCGGCATACTGTTGCGAGGCGGTTTCGATCAGCACGGTCGAGGCATTGTTGCTGCGTGCGGGCGCGTAGCGTTCACCAGCCAATGCGCCCTGTGCCGTGATTGTGCTGAATAACAGGAGCAAGGTCGACAGAACAGGTGTGCTGGGCATCGGCGGCAGACTCGGCAGGGCTTGGGCAAGCCCTTGGCTTGAGGGCGAGGGGATGTTATCGACCGAGTCCGAGCGTTGAAGTTCCCGCCTGGTCGATTTGTTGCCTGTAGCCCGGTCTTTGCCTCGACAACATCTGTTCGGTTACCGCCCAAAACCGCACTCCGGCGCCTCAAGCCTGGGGCAGTACCTCCGATAGCAGCACACCCACCGTCGAATCATCGACCAGAAGTGGTGCCAACAAGGAGTACTGCCCGCATGCTTGCCAACCTGAAGATCCGCACCGGAATGTTCTGGGTGCTGTCGCTGTTCAGCGTGACCCTGCTGTTTTCCACCGTCAGTGCCTGGCGGGCTGCGGTGGGTAGCGACCAGCAGATCAACGAACTGGACCAGACCGCGCACCAGTCGGACCGGTTGAACAATGCGTTGCTGATGGCGATTCGCGCCAGCGCCAATGTATCTTCAGGCTTCATCGAGCAGTTGGGTGGCCATGAGGAAAGTGCCAGCAAGCGCATGGCGATGTCGGTCGAGCTGAACGACAAGAGCCAGAAGCTGGTGGACGAGTTTGTCGAAAACGCCCGCGAGCCTGGGCTGCACGCGCTGGCAACCGCCCTGCAGGCCACCTATGGAGAGTACGCCAAGGCGGTCGCGGGGCAGCGTGAGGCAACCCGTCAACGTTCGCTCGAGCAGTATTTCAAGGTCAATACCGACGCCGGTAACGCCATGGGCCGGCTGCAGGCTTTGCGCCAGCAACTGGTAGGGGCATTGAGTGAGCGCGGTCAGCAGATCATGCTGGAATCCGACCGGCGCCTGGCGCGTGCGCAATTGCTGAGCCTGGGGCTGTTGGGCGTGACGCTGTTGTTGGCGGTGCTGTGCTGGGCCTTTGTTGCCCAGCGCGTGCTGCACCCGCTGCGCGAAGCAGGGCGGCACTTCCAGCGCATTGCCGGTGGCGACCTGAGCGTGCCGGTGCAGGGGCAGGGCGGTAACGAGATCGGCCAGCTGTTCCATGAACTTGAACGCATGCAGCAGAGCCAGCGCGACACCCTGGGGCAGATCAGCAGCTGTGCCAGGCAACTGGACGCAGCTGCCGCGGCGTTGAATACCGTCACCGAGGAAAGTGCCAACAACCTGCGCCAGCAGGGCCAGGAGCTTGAGCAGGCCGCCACCGCCGTCACCGAAATGACCACGGCCGTGGAGGAGGTCGCGCGCAATGCCATCACCACCTCGCAGACCACCAGCGAATCCAACCAGCTGGCAGCGCAAAGCCGGCGGCAAGTCAGCGACAACATCGACGGCACCGAGGCCATGACTCGGGAAATCCAGGCCAGCAGCGCTCATCTGGAGCAACTGGTCGGGCAGGTGCGGGATATCGGCAAGGTGCTGGAAGTGATTCGCTCGGTGTCCGAGCAAACCAACCTTCTGGCGCTCAATGCCGCCATCGAGGCCGCCCGTGCCGGCGAAGCCGGGCGCGGCTTTGCGGTGGTGGCCGATGAAGTGCGTACGTTGGCGTACCGCACGCAACAGTCGACCCAGGAAATCGAGCAGATGATCGGGCGCGTGCAGGCGGGTACCGAAGCGGCCGTGGCCTCGATGCAGGCCAGTACCAGCCGCGCCCAGTCGACACTGGACGTGACCCTGGCTTCGGGGCAGGTGCTGGAGGGTATCTACAGTGCGATCGGCGAGATCAACGAGCGTAACCTGGTGATTGCCAGCGCAGCCGAAGAGCAGGCCCAGGTGGCGCGAGAGGTGGACCGCAACCTGCTGAACATTCGCGAGCTGTCGACATCCTCGGCAGCGGGGGCGCAGCAGACCAGTGAGGCGAGCAAGGCGTTGTCGGGGTTGGTGGGGGAGATGACGGCGTTGGTAGGGCGGTTCAGGGTCTGAGGTCTGGCGGGCACCAGACTGCAGGCGCGGGCGAGCCCCCGAACACCGGCGCAGCCGGTGCCATCCACCAACCGCATCGTCCGGTTCGCGGGCACGCCATGTGCGCTTTCAGTTATCGATCATGCTTCGAAGAGGAGCGCCCGGCCTTGTTGTGTTCCTTGGAATGGGCAATACCGGACCGGGTAGTGCCACGGCCGTTGTCATCATTGCGCAGGCTGCCATAGTGATTGCCGCTCTCGCCATGGTTGCGGGTGGCCTTGCCGGCATGATCACTCTCGTAGCCGGCGCCATTACCATTGAACCCACCTTTGCCGCCGCCATTGCCATTACCTTTGGCATATGCGGAACCAATCGGCGAGACATCGGCAGGCAACAATGCAGTTGCGCCGAGCGCCAGGGCACAAGTAAAGACGGCTACCAGGGTTTTTTTCATGTTTGTTTCGCCTCCAGAAGGCGCAGGGGGGAGCTTGAGTGCGGATACGACATAAGGTTGCCTTTTAAGTTCCGCGGTGCGCAGCCGTTCGACGAAGCGGCTGCCAGGCCCATTCAGTACCTGGCAGCCTTCAGTTCATCGATCATTCTTGGAGGAGTTTTGTACCGCGCCGCTCAGCCCCTTGGCATTATGGTCACCGGGCGTAGTCCCCGAGATAGCGGTAGATTTCGTCAAGCCGCGAGTATCCTTGGACTGGGCAATACCTGAGGTGGTAGTCCCATGGCCGTTGTCCTGGTTACGTGAGCTCCCATAATGATTGCCGCTCACACCATGATCGCGCGTAGCCTTGCCGGCGTGGTCACCCGCGAGGCCCGCACCATTGCCAGTGCCATTGTGCCCACCCATGCCGGCGCCATGTCCACCGCCATTGCCGCCGCCGTGGCCACCACCACC
>NZ_JBNRIJ010000001.1:163604-165880 GCF_053557675.1 Pseudomonas sp. XP1
GCATACGCAGACCCCATCGGCGAGATATCGGCAGGTAACAATGCCGTTGCGCCGAATGCCAGAGCACACGCAAAGACGGCCACCAGGGTTTTTCTCATGTTGTTTCGCCTCCAACGGCGCGGGTAGAGCTCAGGTGCTGGTAAGACATGCGGCGGCCTTGCAAGTTCTGTCGCCCTGACAGAAGGATCGTGGCTCCTGACTGCTCATATCTCGACCTGCGTGCCAAGCTCGATCACCCGGTTCAGTGGCAGCTTGAAGTACTTCAGGTTGCTGTTGGCATTCTTCAGCAAGAAGGCAAACAAGTGCTCCCGCCAGCGAGCCATGCCCATCTGCCTGCCTGCAATGACCGTTTCGCGGCTGAGGAAATAAGTGGTGCGCATGGGGCCGAACTCAAGGTCGGCACGTTGGCAGCGGCTTAACGCCAACGGCACATCGGGCTCCTCCATGAAACCGAAATGCAGGTTCACGCGGAAGAAACCGTCCCCAAAAGCCTCGACCTCAAAGCGCTTGCCAGCGCTGACCCGTGGCTCGTCCTCGAACACGACAGTCAACAGCACCACTTGTTCATGCAGTACCTGGTTATGCAGCAGGTTATGCAGCAAGGCGTGAGGCACCGCCTCGGGCCTGGCGGACAGGAACACGGCAGTGCCGCCCACGCGGTGAGGCGGCTGGGCTTTGAGGCTGGTAATGAACAGCTCCAGCGGTAGCGAGCTTTCGTCCAGCCGTTCGACGATCATCCGCCGCCCGCGCTTCCAGGTAGTCATCAGGGTGAACAGCGCCAGGCCCGCGATCACCGGAAATGCGCCGCCCTGTAGAATCTTCGGCGCATTGGCGGCGAAATACAGGCTGTCGACCAGCAGGAACGCCAGCAGCATCGGCACCGCCAGCCAGCGTGGTGCCTTCCACAGCAACAGCACCACTGCCGAGGCCAGCAGCGTGGTGATCAGCATCGTCCCGGTCACGGCTACGCCGTAGGCTGCCGCAAGCGCCCCGGACGACTCGAAGCCGACCACCAGCAGCACCACGCCAACCATCAGCGCCCAGTTCACCATGCCGATGTAGATCTGCCCTTGTTCCTCGCTGGAGGTGTGCTGGATGAACATGCGCGGTACGTAACCCAGCTGGATGGCTTGGCGCGTCAACGAGAACGCACCGGAGATCACGGCCTGGGAGGCGATGATGGTGGCCAGCGTGGCCAGCCCGACCATGGGCAGCAGGGCCCATTCGGGCGCCAGCAGGTAAAACGGGTTGCGCACTGCCTGCGGGTCGCCGAGGATCAGCGCGCCCTGGCCGAAGTAGTTCAGCACCAAGCCGGGCAGCACCAGCAGGAACCAGGCCCGGGCGATGGGTTTGCGGCCGAAGTGACCCATGTCTGCATAGAGTGCTTCGGCGCCGGTCAACGCCAGCACCACCGCGCCCAGAATCGCCACCCCCATGCCTGGGTGCAGCACGAAGAACTTTACCGCCCAGAGCGGGTTGAGTGCCTGCAGCACCTCCGGCCGCTGGACGATGCCGTGCAGGCCAAGCGCACCCAGCACGACGAACCACAGCACCATGATCGGCCCGAAGAGAATGCCGATGCGCGCGGTGCCGTGCTTCTGGATCAGGAACAGCGCCACCAGCACCAGCACCGACAGAGGAACGACCCAATGTTCGATACCGTCGAAGGCCAATTGCAGCCCCTCCACGGCCGATAGCACGGAAATCGCCGGCGTGATCATGCTGTCACCGTAGAACAGCGCAGCGCCGAACAGGCCGAGCAGCACCAGTATCCTGCCCAGTCGCTGGTAGGGAGCCGCTGCGCGATGCGCCAGGGCAGTCAGGGCCATGATGCCACCTTCGCCCTGGTTGTCGGCGCGCAGGATGAACAGTACGTACTTGAGCGATACCACCCAGAGCAACGACCAGAACACCAGTGACAGTACGCCGAGTACACCGGCAGTGTTGGCCTGCACACCGTAGTGCCCGGCGAACACTTCCTTGAGGGTGTACAGCGGGCTGGTGCCGATGTCGCCATACACTACGCCGACAGCGGCGACGAGCATGCCGATGGGGTTGGACTTGCCGGGAAGAGACTGATTTGCGATGACGGTGGACTGGCTCACGAAGGGCTTCTCTGGACTGGCGGGTAGAAAATGCATGCCATCCCTGAGCATCGCGCGCCCAGTATTCCTTCTGCGTGTTGGCTCAGCCGTAAAAAGAGCGTAAAAAAATCAGCCAGCGCCCCAATACCTGTCAGTCAAGCAATTCGGGACCGCTTTGCCGCCCATCGTCGG
>NZ_JBNRIJ010000001.1:165991-191339 GCF_053557675.1 Pseudomonas sp. XP1
ACTCAGCCAGGTTGCGCCGCCAGGCTGTTGCTGACATTACGGCCCAACACCAGCACCGTAGCGAAACCGCAGCCCACCAGGGCCGTGGCCAGGCTCAACAGCACCGAGCTGCCCAGCTGGTCGACGATCCGCCCGCCGAAGAACGAGCCCAGCGCAATGATCACCTGGAACATTGCAACGAACAGCGGCATGCCACGTTCGACATCCTTGGGCGCGACGACGAACATCCAGATACTGGCGCAGGCCGGGAATGCGCCGAAGGCGAAGCCCCACAATCCGATCAGCATCGCCGCACCGGTCATGCCGGTAGCGAAGTGAGGGAACAGGGCGGTGCTGCTGCCAATCATCAACGCTACCAGCAGCAGGGTGTGACGTACGCTGCGGTTGGCGGCGAAACCGGCGAAGATATTGCCGAATACCCCGGCCATGCCATAAAGCAGCAGCAACGAGCCAATGGTCGGCCCATCGAAGCCGGAGCTTTGTTTGAAGAAAGGGGCGACATAGGTGTACGCGGCAAAGTGCGCCAGACCGATCAGCAACACGGCGATCAGGCCAACCCGCGCCTGTGGGTTGATGAACAGGGCTGGCAGGTCGCTGATGCGAATGGCCTTGTCCGGGTTGAGCCGCGGTAGCAACAGGATCTGCGCCAGCAGCACCGGTACGCCCAGTAGCGCGGTTACCAGGAAGGTCATGCGCCAGCCCAGCAGGCCGCTCAACCAGGTGCCTACCGGCACGCCCAGCACGGTGGCCAGGGTTACGCCGACCATGATGATGGAGGTGGCCTGGGCTACGCCCACGCCCCTGGGCGCCAGGCGACCGCTGAGGGCAATGGCTGTCGCCCAGAAACCGCCGATACTCACGCCCAGCAGCACGCGGCCGAACAGCAGCAGGTTGAAGTCACTGGCGTACGCCACTACCGCGTTGGCGATGATCATGATCAGTGTCAGTCCGATCAGCAGATAGCGACGGTCCAGAGCGCCAATCCCCACTGACAGCAGTGGGGCGGCGAGGGCGGCCATGATGCCGGGCAGGGTGACCATCAGGCCGGCGTGGCCTGCACTGATGCCCAGGTCGCTGGCGACATCGTTGAGTACGCCAACCGGCAGGAACTCGCTGGTCACCAGGGCGAAGGCGCCGACGGCGACCGAAAGGATTGCCAGCCACTGCTGGCTGACGCTTTGTTGATCATGTTCGGGGAGGCCGCTAGGGGCCTGGTTGGCACTTGGCATGGTATTGGATTCCAAGAGAGGGATGTCGCCTGAAGCAGGCGCAAGGAGCGGGGGAAATTTGCTGGCGATTATAGGGGGCGCTTTCGCCTGGCCAACATGCGGGTCGCTCGATAGTAATCATCAGCGCAATCGATGAAACGCCTTGTGCAGAGCGCCCATCGCCGCTCGAAGCTTCTTGCAGGAGCAGTACAAGGCTACTCCTGCAAAACCTCACTGAACCAATGAGTCATGTGTTGTCCGCGAAGGACACGCAAGCGTCCTCCACATCACCTGCATCCTATGGCGACACCAGCACATCGCACTGGGATTCGTTCAGCACATGCTTGGTGACGCTGCCTATCAGCAGCTCTTCAAGCGTGCTTTCCCCTTGCTTGCCGACCACGATCAGGTCGCATTCCAGCTGTTGTTCCTGCTCGGCAATCCGCCAGCCTGGGTCGCCATGCACCACGATTTGCCGAGCATCTGCCACTCCGGCGGTTTCGCTCAAGGCCGCGAGCTGCTTCAGCGCATCCTTGCGGATGACATTGCGATAGTGCGTAAGCGTGTCATGGTCGATGTGGGCGAAGCGCATGCTGCCTTCGAACGGTGCCTCGTACACATGCAACAGAATGATCTCGGCCTGTGGGGCAACGGCCCTTGCCAGTTCGATGGAGCGCAGTGACGAAGGCGAAAAATCAACTGCAACCAGCAAGGTCCGGTAGGTATCGCGAGGCGCCTGCTTGACCACCAGCAAAGGGCAGGGCATGCAGTTCAGCATCTTCTGTACAGTGGAGCCCAGCAGCAGGCGCCGCGCCACGCTCTGGCCCTTCGCCCCACACACCAGCAGGTCGCTGCGCTTGTCCTGCACTACACGGGTGATCTCTGTGGTCACCGAACCATGCGCGACCTGCACGCCAGCGGCGATGTCATGGCGCTGGAACAGCATTGCAGCCAGCGCGCGAATTTTTTCGCCAGCGGTATCCAGTACGCGCTTCAGCAGATCGTCACCCGGTGCCACCAACTGCTTCAGGCGCTCGAAGGGGGCCGGATTGGCAACGTACAGCAGGTCCAGCGCTGCCTGCTGCTCCTTGCTCAGGTGCGCAGCGCGCTCTGCCGCGTTGCGGGCGGAGGTAGACAGGTCGGTGGCTACCAGTATGTGGTCCAGCGGGCTCATGTGGGGGCTCCTTGTCCAAAGCCGCGCGCGGTGATCGATGGCGATGACCTTGAGCACGATGCGCATGGCGGTTGTCGATTCGTTCCTTGCTGACAGCCATCGTCGCGCGAACCGGGGCCGGCGGCTTGATTTGCATCAATGGAGTGTGGCACCGATCTCGAGCTCACCACTCGCCACCAGCATTCTCCTCTGCATTGGCCAAATGGTCCCCCAGGCCGCCAGGGTGTGGGCTAACGACATGGAAAATATCCCGGTATTCTTCGCGCTCTGCGGGCTCGCCATTGCCCTCGAGACAGCGGCGGGGCCCAACGTCTGGTTGAGCATCGTGTTCACTGCGGCCAGGCTCTTGCATACGTGGGCCTACCTGGCGAGGGTGCAGCCGTTGCGTACCGTGCTTTATGGCATCGGGGTGATCTGCTTGCTGGGTTTTTGCGTGGTTGTCACAGCAAGGGTAGTGAGTTTTTTTGCCCTCTGAGGCAGTACCGCTGCCGGGCTCGTAGTGGCATCTACCTGTCTGCATGAGTCGATTTTTTCAGGCGTGCTCGGTCCCTGTGGGAGCGGGTTCACCCGCGAACACCGGCGAAGCCGGTGCCATGCACCGCGTTGCATTCTCGCGGGCACGCCCGCTCCCACAAGGTCGCGCTTGGCCCAGGCGGCGCTATTGCGCGGGTGGCCAAAGGCTTGCGTCATGCGTGCTTGAGCGCTTCCACCAATTGTGCCTTGGTCATGGTGGAGCGCCCCTTGATGTCTTTGCTGCGCGCTTCCTTCATCAGGCTTTGCTTGCTCTGGGTTTCCAGGGAACTGTCCGATGTACGGGAATGACCTTGACGTGACTTCGCCGCCCGTTTGGCCGAGTCCGAGCGGGCAGTCTTCTTCTCGCTGGAAGAGGTGGCCTTGCCCGAGCCGCCTTTCTTCTCACCACCCCCGGACTGTTTGTTTACGGTGGCCCAGGCGCGCGCTTCAGCCTGGTCTTTCGGTACGCCTTTGTGCTCGTAGCTTTCTTCGATATGTTCGGCTTTGCGCTTCTGCTTGTCGGTGTATTTGTCCTTGTCGCCGCGTGGCATGGCATTCGCTCCCGTCTGGTTTGCATGAGCGGTTGAATGCCGCAGCGACGCCCGAGTGCCCGGTATCCGACCAGCGGTGCCCGGAAACCGGTTGCCCACTGCAAACAGTCATTCAACCGACACATCGAGGCCTTAGGGTTGAGACAGGAACCCGTCCAGGGCTCTGGTTACTGATGTTGCCGTGATGGCGCCGCCAGACGGCTCTACCGTGCGGCCTGCCATTCAATGGTCACAAAGCTGTAACATTGCTGCTGCAAAGTGTGCCGGCCATCACACGGAGCACTTTTCGATGATACGCCTGATGAAGTCTGCTGCACTCGCCGTTGCCGTTTCTGTTTGCGCCACCTCGGCATCCTTCGCCGCAGAGAACGTCCGCCTGACCGGTTCCGGCGCCAGCTTCCCGGCACCGATCTACCTGACCTGGTTCAAGGCCTTCAGCAAGGAAACCGACGGTGTCACCGTTGACTACCAGTCCAAGGGGAGCGGGGCGGGTGTCCAGGACTTTCTGAACAAGACCGTCGACTTCGCCGCCAGCGACTCGGCCATGAAAGCCGAAGAAATCGCCAAGGTCGGCGAGGGCGTGCAGTTGCTGCCGATGACCGCCGGTGAAATCGTCCTGGCTTACAACCTGCCAGGCAACCCTAAAGGGTTGAAGCTGCCACGTGATGTGTACTCCAACATCTTCCTCGGCAAGATCACCCAGTGGAACGACCCGCAGATCGTCGCGGCCAACCCTGAGCTGAAACTGCCAGCTACCCCGATCACCGTGGTCGTGCGTGCCGACTCCAGCGGTACCACTGCGGTATTCACCAAGCACCTGTCGGCCATCAACGCTGACTTCAAGCAAGCGCTGGGTGAAGGCAATACCGTCAACTGGCCGGCCAGCGACAAGTTCATCAAGTCGCCGAAAAACGACGGTGTAACCGCCACCGTCCGCCAGACCCCAGGTGCCATCGGCTACATCGAATACGGCTTCGCCAAGCTGGCCAAGGTCGACTTCGCCCAGCTGCAGAACAAGGCCGGCCAATACGTCGTGCCGAACGCCGAGAGCGGTGCCGAGGCTCTGGCGGCGGTGAAGATGCCGGAAAACCTGGTGGCCTGGCTGCCTGACCCGGACGGTGCCAAGTCCTACCCGATCACCTCCTACACCTGGATGATCTTCCGCAAGGACAACGGTAACCCGGCCAAGGCCAAGGCCATGCGCGAAATGGTCGAATACAGCCTGACCGAAGGCCAGAAGATCGCCGACTCGATGGGCTACATCCCGCTGCCACCGTCGGTTGTCGATCAGGTACGCAAAGCGTCCGCAAACATCCAGTAACACGCCCAGGCGCTCCCGGTGTGGTCTGGTGGCCATACCGGGTGTGTTTGCCCTCTGTCCCGGAACTTGCCAATGAACACTCCTTTCGCCATCCCGGCCAATCCCGACTCCGCGTGCCAGCCACCGTCTGCGAAAGACTTCCTGGTTGATCGCACCTTCCGTGCGCTTGCACGCATCGGTGTGGTGCTGGTGCTGGCGCTGGTCTTCGCGCTGGTCTACGAAGTGGGCCGCAAGGCACTGCCTGGCATCGAGAAGCACGGCTTTGACGTGCTGTTCGGTAGTGTCTGGGACGTCAACCAAGGTAAGTACGGAATTTTGCCAGCGATCTGGGGCACGCTCTACAGCGCCCTGATCGCCCTGTTGATCGCCGGTTTCTTCGGCGTCAGCATGGCCATCTTCCTGACCCAGGACTTCCTCCCGGCCAGGCTGGCGGCGGTGTTCCGCACCATCGTCGAGCTGCTCGCAGCCATCCCCAGCGTCGTCTACGGCCTGTGGGGGATCTATGTGGTCATCCCGGCCATTCGCCCGCTGACCACCTGGCTGAACAGCGAGCTGGGCTGGATTCCCTTTTTCGGCACTTCCCTGAGCGGCCCCGGGCTGCTGCCTGCCGCGCTGGTGCTGGCGATCATGATCCTGCCGACCATCGCCGCCGTTTCGCAGGACGCCCTGACCAGCGTGCCGATGAAGACCAAGCAGGCCGCCTACGGCCTGGGCGCCACCCATTGGGAGGCCATCCTCAAGGTAATGGTGCCATCGGCAGCCACCGGCATCTTCGGTTCGCTGGTGCTCGGCCTGGGCCGTGCGCTGGGTGAAACCATGGCGCTGGCCATGCTGGTGGGCAATGCCAACAACATTTCCCTGTCCTTGTTCGCTCCGGCCAACACGCTGGCGGCCTTGCTGGCCCTGAACTTCCCGGAGGCCGGCCCGAACGAGGTCGAGGTGCTGATGTACGCCGCACTGGTACTGATGTTCATCACCCTGCTGGTGAACGTGCTCGGCTCGATGATCATGCTCTACGCCCAGCGGGGTAACAAATGATGACCAACCTCACCACCCCTGCAAACGCGTTGCCCAGCCTGCAGCGCAAGCTTGAAGGCCGTTCCCTGCGCAGCCTGTTGTTGACCACGCTGGCATGGTTCGCGGCACTGGTGGCCAGCGTGCCGCTGATTTCCGTGCTGTACATGCTGATCACTCGCGGCGGCGCACGCCTCAACCTGGAGGTGTTCACCGAGCTGCCACCCACCGGCTTCGAGATGGGCGGGGGCTTTGGCAACGCCATGGCCGGTACTTTCGTCATGGTCGGCATCGCTGCCGCCATCGCCGTGCCGGTCGGTATCCTTGCCGCGGTGTTCCTGGCCGAACTCGGCCCGGACAGCAAGCTGGCCAACGCCGCGCGCTTCGCCGCCAAGATGCTAACCGGCCTGCCGTCGATCCTGGCCGGCGTGTTCGCCTACGCCCTGGTGGTGATGACCACCGGCACCTACTCCGCGCCGGCAGGTGGAGTGGCCCTGGCGGTGCTGATGCTGCCCATCGTCGTGCTGACCGCTGAAGAGTCGATGAAGATGGTGCCCAAGATCATGAAGGATGCCGCCTACGGCATGGGCTGCACCCGTGCCCAGGTGATCTGGAAAATCGTTCTGCCCACCGGCCTGCCGGCCATCCTCACCGGTGTCATGCTGGCCGTGGCCCGTGCTGCCGGCGAGACCGCGCCGCTGCTGTTCACCGCGCTGTTCAGCAACTACTGGATCCTGCATGACGGCGACCTGGCGGTCATGAACCCGACGGCTTCACTGGCCGTACTGATCTACAACTTCTCCGGCATGCCATTCGACAACCAGCTCGAGCTCGCCTGGGCGGCCTCGCTGGTACTGGTGATGATCGTGCTGGTAATCAACATTCTGAGCCGAGTATTCGGCAAGCCCAAGTATTGAGAAAGGGAGCATCCGACCTTGAACGTATCCACTGCGCCAAAAGCCGCTCCCGTGGTCAGCGAAGCCCCCATCGTCATGGACTGCAAGCTGGACAAGATCTTCTACGGCAATTTCATGGCCGTTCGCGACAGCCATGTGCCGATCCGCAAGAACGAGATCACCGGTTTCATCGGGCCGTCCGGCTGCGGCAAGAGCACCGTGCTGCGTAGCCTCAACCGCATGAACGACCTGGTGAAGGGCTTCCGCTTCGAAGGCCATGTGCACTTCCTGGGCCAGGATGTCTACGGCAAGGGCGTCGACCCTGTGGTGGTGCGCCGCTACATCGGCATGGTGTTCCAGCAGCCCAACCCGTTCTCCATGAGCATCTTCGACAACGTCGCCTTCGGTCTGCGCCTGAACCGCTACAAGGGCGACATCGGCGACCGCGTCAAGCACGCGCTGCAGGGCGCCGCGCTGTGGGACGAGGTGAAGGACAAGCTCAAGGTCAGCGGCCTGGCCCTGTCCGGCGGCCAGCAACAGCGTCTGTGCATCGCCCGCGCCATCGCCACCGAGCCGGAAGTGTTGTTGCTGGACGAACCCTGCTCGGCACTCGACCCGATTGCCACCCGCCGGGTGGAGGAGCTGATGGTCGAGTTGAAAAAGGACTACACCATCGCCCTGGTGACCCACAACATGCAGCAGGCGATTCGTGTGGCCGACACCACCGCGTTCTTCTCGGTCGACATCTCCAGGGGCACCCGTACCGGTTACCTGGTCGAAATGGGCCCGACCACGCAGATTTTCCAGAACCCGCGTGAGCAGCTGACCGCCGACTACATCAGCGGCAAGTTCAGCTGAGGCCGTACCTGCCAAGGTGGCCGGGTGTTGCAGTCAGGGAGGCTGCAACACCCGGCCGCGTTACCTTCCGTCAAGTGTTACCAGGGATTTCCAATGCCAGCGACGCGTCGTCTTGATCTGCCAGCGGTAGAGCGCGCACTGCGTGAGGTGCAGGCCCGCTTCGCCGAACTCAGCCAGCATTTCACCGAACCGCGGGATCCATTCACCGACGAGGTGCTGCTGAATGTGGTTGAAGGCTATGCCCTGATTGACGACTATGTCGCCCGGGGTGTCGACCTTTTCGACCTTCAGCAACTGAACCTGATGCTGGAGATCAATGCCACCGTGCTGTGCGGCAGCGACCCGGCACGCCGGCTGGAGTTTGCCCCGCACCTGGCGGCGACCGAGGCGCACTTTTTCAATAATGTGGAGGGCGGCATCAAGGACCTCTACAACTGGTATTGCTCGTATGGCAGCGACTCGATCTGGAAGCGCGCGGCGGGTGTCTACGTTCGAATTCTGAGCAAGCCGCAGCTGTTCATCGAAGGCAACAACCGCACCGGGTCGCTCATTGTCAGCTACTTGCTGATGCGCGCGGGGCTACCGCCATTCGTGCTGTCGCTGGACAACGCCGAGGGTTACTTCAACCCGTCCTCGGTCATACGCAACTCCGCCAAGCATGGTGTCAAGGCTTTGTACGAACTACCCAAGATCAAGAAAAAGTATGCAGCTTTCCTTGAAGCGCACGCGCCCGAGCCCGGCAAGTTCTTCCTCGGCGGCACATCCATGCCTGCGCGCGAGAGGTGCCGCTGATGCAAAGCCCTTCTCTGTTCCAGCGCGGGCGGCAAGCCTTCGAGCGCGCGTTCAATCGCCCGCAGGTACGCATTTCGTTCGATATCGACGACACGCTCGCCTGCCAGGCCGACCACGCCGCCGCCGAGGACAGCAAGCTGCCGGCGTTCGTCCACCGCTGGTTGGGTGAACCCCTGCGCAGTGGCACGCGTGCGCTGATCCGCGACCTGCGCCGCCAGGGCTGCAGCATCTGGATCTACACCTCGTCGGGGCGCACCCCGGCCTATATCCGCCGTTGGCTGATGCTCTACGGCATCCGTGTCGATGGCGTGGTCAACAGTGACCGGCACCAGCATATCCTTGCCGTGAACGGGCTTGAGAATGCGCCCTCGAAGTTGCCGTCGGCCTTCGATATCGACCTGCATGTCGATGATTCCGAAGGCGTGCGGCTGGAAGGCGTCGACCACGGTTTTCGCGTGGTGGTGGTGTGCCCCAAGGATGAGAACT
Source organism: Pseudomonas sp. XP1 (assembly GCF_053557675.1). NCBI lineage: Bacteria > Pseudomonadati > Pseudomonadota > Gammaproteobacteria > Pseudomonadales > Pseudomonadaceae > Pseudomonas > Pseudomonas sp. XP1. The sequence continues at coordinate 174,805 of NZ_JBNRIJ010000001.1, forward strand.
GGGCGCAGAAAGTGATGGATGCGGCGGTCGATGTCCAGGCACAGCTGGCCTGGCAGCAACCGCACCGCTATGAAATGCCGGTACGGCCGCGTTCGCAGGCCCTCGCTTCCTGAGGGCTTCAAGGTACTTTTCTCGTTACGCCTCTTCGCTGCTAGTTGCCCCCCACATCTCCATTCGCGGCTTCCCATTTTCAGCTTCGGCTTGACTCGTGAAATTTTTCATGTAATTTTTCATGAAAAATAAATCTAAAAATTTCACGGCAGTCTCAAGCGATGAAGATGCACGAAGAGGTTGAAGCCCTCGCGATCCTTATTCACGACCTGCGCAAATTCAAGAACCTGACCCTGGGCGAACTCGCCGAGCGCATCAACCGCTCGGTAGGCTTCCTGTCCCAGGTCGAGCGCGGTGTATCGCGCCCTACCGTGGCGGACCTTACCGCCATCAGCGAAGCGCTCGGCGTTTCCACCGCGTACTTCTACAACCTGAGCAAGCCACGCAGCGTCAGTTGGGTCACGCGCCCCCACGAGCGGCGCACGCTGTACCTCGAGTCGGGTATCACCGATGTGCTGGCTTCGCCCACCATCGGCGGCGCGTTCTCCATGCTCGACAGCCATCTCGAACCAGGCGCCAGCAGTGGCGAGCTGTACCTGACTGACCGTTCCGAGCAGGGTTGTTTCGTGCTCGAAGGCGAACTCACGGTCTGGCTGGACCACGGTGACGCCGTGACCCTGCAGGCCAATGACTGCTTCCAGCTGCACCCCCACGCGCAGTTCCGTTACGCCAACCTGACGGAAAAAGCCACCCGCGTGCTCTGGGTCTTCAACTGAATTCGTTCACCTCACAAGGACAAGAAGATGAGTGTCGTCTTTCCGGATCTGCTGACTGAAGTGCGCTCGTTCCGAGCGCAGCACCCAGAAATACGCTATGTCGACCTGATTGCGCTGGATATCCCCGGGCACTTCTACGGCAAGCGCTACCCCATGGACATGCTGGAAAAAGTCGCAGCCGGCGCGCCACTGAAGTTGCCGCAGAACTGCGTGCTGCTCGGCACCCAAGGTGGCCTCTACCCAATCGGTGACTACTGCTTCGCCGATGGCGACCCGGATGCCGGCCGCCGCCTGGTGCCGGGTACCCTCAAGCCGGTGCGCTGGGAAAAGGAACCGATCGCGCAGATGCTCATCACCTCTGACGGCACCGCCAAGCCCATCGAGTTCGAGCCCCGTGAAGTGCTGGCCCGGGTGATCCAGCGCCTGGCCAGGCGCGGCATTCGCCCGGTGGTGGCCTTCGAGCTGGAGTTCTACCTGTTCGACCGCAAGCTCGATAACGGCCTGCCACAGTACCCTCGCGACAAGGCGACCGACGACCACGACGACCAGCCGAACATGCACATCGAGCGGCTGTCGCGCTTCGCACCGGTACTGCACGAGATGGTCGATGGCGCCAACGAGCAGGGCGTGCCGGCGAACGTGATCACCGCGGAGCTGGGCCCGGGCCAGTTCGAGATCAACTTCTCGCACAGCGACGATGCCATGAGCGCGGCGGACTGGTCGGCGCTGTTCTGCCGCAGTACCCGCGGTATCGCGATGAAGCACGGCTACCGAGCCAGCTTCATGAGCAAGCCGTACCTCGACGCGCCGGGCAGCGGCATGCATGTGCACGTCAGCCTGTACGACAACGCCGGCAACAACATCCTGGCCGGCGATGACCAGCGCAAGCTGCGCCATGCGGTGGCAGGGTGCCTGGAGCTGCTGCCGCACTGCATGCCGATCTTCGCCCCCAACCACAATGCCTACCGCCGTTACGGCGCCATGGTCAACGCGGCGAGCAAGGCCAGCTGGGGTTTCGAAGACCGCGATGCGTGTATTCGCATCCCCGAGTCCGACCCGCGCAACCTGCGCATCGAACACCGCCTCGCCGGTGCCGACGCCAACCCGTACCTGGTGCTGGCGGCCATCCTGACCGGGATGGAGCATGGCCTGGAACGTGGCGTCGAGCCCATCGCCCCGCTGAACGACAACCGCCAGAGCGGCATCGAGTTCCCCAAGGATGCCTTCAGTGCCCTGGCCGCCATGCGTCACCACCCGGTGGTGAACGAGGGCCTGGGCAGTGAATTCGTGATGGTCTACTGCGAAAACAAATACCAGGAGCAACTGGACTTCATGCGCCACATCGATGCCCGCGAATACCGCTGGTTCCTGTAGGTGCGAGGTTGGGGCAGCCCCGCTGCCCCCTGCCTTTCTACCGTTTCAATACAACGCGCAATATGGATTTGCCGGAGGAAGATATGCCACGTGTGCCCGTTATCGGCATTACCGCATGCACCAGCATGATCGAGCTGCATGCAACCCAGACCATCAGCGAGAAGTACGCGCGCGCGGCGGCCCAGGCAGCGTGTGGGCTGCCCATCGTGATACCCAGCCTCGCAGACCTGATGGACAGCGCCGATATTCTCGACGTGGTGGATGGGCTGATCTTCACCGGTTCGCCGTCCAACATCGAACCGTTGCACTACAACGGCCCGGCCAGTGCAGCGGGCACCCATCACGACCCGCTGCGTGATGCCACTACCTTGCCGCTGATGCGTGCGGCCATCGCCGCCGGTGTGCCGGTGCTCGGCATCTGCCGTGGTTTCCAGGAAATGAACGTGGCGCTGGGCGGCACCCTGCACCAGAAGGTGCATGAGACCGGCAGGTTCATGGACCACCGCGAAAGCAAGGGTGAGCCCATCGAAAAGCAATATGGCCCGCGTCACGCCCTGCATATAGAGCCCGGCGGCATGCTCGACCGCATGGGCTTGCCGGCGGTCATCGATGTCAATTCCATCCACGGCCAGGGCATCGATGTACTGGCCCCCGGGTTGAGGGTGGAGGCGCTGGCACCCGATGGCCTGGTGGAAGCGATTTCGGTCGAGAACAGCAAAGGTTTTGCCCTGGCCGTGCAATGGCACCCCGAATACCAGGTCATGGACAACCCGCACTACCTGACCATCTTCCAGTCCTTTGGCAAGGCTTGCCGGCATCGCTCGGTATTGCGCCAGATGCTCTTGAAGTCCGCCTGACAGCATCTTTACCAATTACAAAAAAGTACCTGCGCAGCACGGCTGCGCAACCTGATGGAGTGAAGTCAATGAGTGAGCAGAATTCGCAGACCCTTGCCTGGCAAACCATGAGCCGCGACCACCACCTGGCCCCGTTCAGCGATGTTCGGCAACTGGCCGAGAAAGGCCCGCGCATCATCACCTCGGCCAAGGGCGTGTACCTCTGGGACAGCGAAGGCCACAAGATTCTCGATGGCATGGCAGGCCTGTGGTGCGTGGCGGTGGGCTATGGCCGCGATGAGCTGGCCGACGTCGCCAGCCAGCAGATGAAGCAGTTGCCGTACTACAACCTGTTCTTCCAGACCGCGCACCCGCCCGCGCTGGAACTGGCCAAGGCGATCGCCGATGTGGCCCCGCAAGGCATGAACCATGTGTTCTTCACCGGCTCCGGTTCCGAAGGCAACGACACCGTGCTGCGCATGGTCCGCCATTACTGGGCGCTCAAGGGCCAGAAGAACAAGAAGGTCATCATCGGCCGCATCAACGGCTACCACGGCTCAACCGTGGCCGGCGCGGGCCTGGGCGGCATGAGCGGCATGCACCAGCAGGGCGGGCTGATCCCGGATATCGTGCACATTCCGCAGCCATACTGGTATGGCGAAGGCGGCGACATGACCGAGGCCGACTTCGGCGTGTGGGCGGCCGAACAGCTGGAGAAGAAGATCCTCGAAGTCGGCGTGGACAACGTTGCCGCTTTCATCGCCGAACCGATCCAGGGCGCTGGCGGGGTGATCATTCCACCGCAGACCTACTGGCCGAAGGTGAAGGAGATCCTGGCCAGGTACGACATCCTCTTCGTCGCCGACGAAGTGATCTGCGGTTTCGGCCGTACCGGTGAGTGGTTCGGTAGCGACTACTACGACCTCAAGCCCGACCTGATGACCATCGCCAAGGGCCTTACCTCCGGCTATATCCCCATGGGCGGCGTGATCGTGCGAGATGAAGTGGCCAAGGTCATCAGCGAAGGCGGTGACTTCAACCACGGTTTCACCTATTCCGGCCACCCGGTGGCGGCTGCGGTGGGCCTGGAGAACCTGCGGATCCTGCGTGACGAACAGGTCATCGAGCAGGTACACGACAAGACCGCTCCTTACCTGCAACAACGCCTGCGCGAGCTGGCCGACCACCCGCTGGTAGGTGAGGTACGTGGCCTGGGCATGCTCGGCGCGATCGAACTGGTGAAGGACAAGGCCACCCGCGCGCGTCATGAAGGCAAAGGTGTCGGCATGATCTGTCGCCAGTACTGCTTCGACAACGGGCTGATCATGCGTGCCGTGGGCGACACCATGATCATCGCGCCGCCGCTGGTGATCAGCATCGAGGAGATCGACGAACTGGTGGCAAAGGCCCGCAAGTGCCTGGACCTGACGTACGAGGCTGTTCGGTAAGGGAAGAGCCCTGTGGCTGGTGCCAGTCAGTTGAATGGTTTTGGGTCGCTTTGCGACCCTTCGCGGGCATGCCCGCTCCCACAGGTACGGCGCCGGGCTCAGGAGAAGCGAGATCCCTGTGGGAGCGGGCGTGCCCGCGAAGGGCTGCAAAGCAGCCCCAATATCGCGATGAAGAATCTTGCTTTGTGAGTTGAATCATGTACTTTTCAGGGCATCAATTTTCCCATCCGAAAGTCGCGATTCAACCATGAAAGTGCACGAAGAGATCGAAAGCCTGGCCGTACTGATTCGCGACCTGCGCAAGTTCAAAGGCCTGACACTGGGCGAACTGGCCCAGCGCATCGGCCGTTCGGTGGGCTTTCTTTCCCAGGTCGAACGGGGCGTATCCCGCCCAACCGTGGCCGACCTCACGGCAATCAGCGAAGAGCTCGGTGTTTCCACGGCCTATTTCTACAAGCTGGACAAGCCACGCGAGCTCGACTGGGTCACCCGCCCTCACGAGCGCCGTACCCTTCACCTGGCCGGTGGCATCACCGATGTGCTGGCATCCCCGACCATAACGGGCGCGTTCTCCATGCTCGACAGCCACCTGGAGCCGGGGGCCAGCAGTGGCGAGGAGTACCTGGATGACAGCTCGGAGCAGGGCTGCTTCGTGCTCGAAGGCGAACTGACCGTCTGGCTGGATGGCGGCGAGCCTGTAACGCTGCACGCCAGTGACAGTTTTCAGCTGCAACCCCACGCAAGCTTTCGTTACGCCAACCTCACCGACAAGCCCACCCGCGTGCTCTGGGTGTTCAGCTGACAAGAGAAGCCAAGCCATGCTGGCTCTGGCGTCACCAGGCAATCGGTGTGCCGTCCCACGCCCAGAATGTACCGCTCTGGTCGGGACCGTGTCGGCTCACCAGCGCCAGGATGCATGTCGCTGCAAATGCCGGTGAGAACAGTTTTCCCGGCGGTACATTGCCCTGAAAGGGCTGGGAAAGGCGGGTGTCGGTGGTCCCGGGATGCAGCAATAGTACCGTGGAAGCAGGGTTCAGTCGCTTGAGTTCGATGCTCGCAGTGTGCAGAAGCTGGTTGAGCGCGGCCTTGCTGGCGCGATAGCTGTACCACCCGCCAAGATGGTTGTCGCTGATCGACCCGACCCGCGCCGACAGTGTCACATAGGTCATCGGTTGCTGTCGCAACAAGGGCAGCAAGTGCCTGAGCAGCAGGACAGGGGCGAAACAGTTGGTCGTGAAGCTGGCCAGCAGCCCAGCCATGTCCACCTGTGTCAGCGCTTTTTCGGCCCGTGCGGGTGCCTCTTGCAGCACGCCAAGCGTGCACAGTACAAGGTTCAGCTGGTCGCAGCAGGCGCCCACCCGCGCCGCCAGCGTTTGCAGTTCCGCTTCGGAACAGGCGTCGCAATCGATGCGAACCAACTGTCGCGGGTGCTCGGCGAACAAGGCTGCCAGCGCGGGGCTGCTGGTGGCATGTCGCGAGACGGCAAACACCCGCCCGATGTCGGCGCGCCCCAGCAACTGCGTGCACAGTGCAAGGCCAATCCCCTGGCTGGCTCCGCAGACCAGTACGTTGGCGGGAGAGTGAAGGTCATTGACAAGGCTCACTGAACTGCCTCCTTTTCCTGGCACCACCGTATGTCCGCCTGTTCACAACTTGCGCCGACATGTCGCTACGGGGTCGGCACGTAAAATTGTACAATACGGGTAAAAGCTGTACATAATTGCCAATATTGTACAGGTATTTTGGAGTGCTCGAGGTCACCATGGGGCGCACTGCTCGTTGGACCTGGCTTTGCCTGCTACTGACAGGCCTGTCCGAGGCGGCGGACTGGCGAGCGGAGCTCCCGGCGGCGCAACGGCTGGGCTCCGGTGAGTTCACCTGGTTTGGCCTGCGTCTTTACACCGCACAGCTATGGGCAGCAGGGCCGGTTCAGGACTGGAACCGGCCTTTTGCCCTTGAACTCGCCTATCACCGAAGGCTGTCCAGAGACGTGCTGGTGAAGGCCAGCCTCGAGGAAATGTACCGCCTGGATCCTGATAGCCTGACGCCGCAGCGGCGCGCGGCGTGGTCCCAGGCCATGCAGCAGGCGTTCGTGGATGTACGCCCTGGGATGCGTATCACCGGCTTGTACATGCCGGGGCAGGGCTGCCGTTTCTACGTCGATGGCAAACTCAGCCGGGTGATCGCCGACCCGGACTTTGCCCGGGCGTTCTTCGCCATCTGGCTCGATCCACGGGCCAGGGATCAACAACTGCGTCAGCGTCTGCTGGAGGGGGTGCCATGAATCTGCGTAGCGGTAACGTTCACCAGCCTGGGGTAACCTGAACGATGCGCCTGGGCCTGGTACTGGGTGACCAGCTTTCGTTCGACCTGGCAAGCCTGAAAGCCCTCGATCCTGACCGCGATGCTGTGCTGATGGCAGAAGTGGAAGGGGAAGCCAGGTATGTGCCGCATCATCCATTGAAGATCGTCCTGATCTTCAGCGCCATGCGGCACTTCGCCCAGGCGCTGCGTGAGCGCGGTTGGCAAGTGCATTATGTGCAACTCGACGATGACGGCAACAGCGGTAGCATCGTTGGCGAGTTGCGGCGCTGGCAGCAAGCCCTGGGAGCCACGCACATTCACCTGACCGAATGCGGTGAGTGGCGCCTGGAGCAGGCGTTGCGCGATGCCGCACTGCCACTTGTGTGGCATCGCGACACGCGATTTTTCTGTTCTCGCGAAGCCTTCGCGCGCTGGGCGCGGGAGCGCGGCCAACTGCGCATGGAGCACTTCTACCGTGGCATGCGCAAGCGTACCGGCCTGCTGCTGGAGCCTGACGGTAGCCCGGCAGGTGGAACCTGGAATCTCGATGGCGACAATCGCAAGGCCTTGCCCCGACAGCTGCGTGGCCCCTTCGCCGCGCATTTCGAGCAGGACCAGATCACGGCCGCGGTAATAGCCCTGGTACGCCAACGCTTCAGCGACCACTACGGAGCCATCGACGGTTTCGACTACCCCGTGACCCATGCCGAGGCGCTGCAGCTCTGGCAACACTTTCTGGAGTTCGGCCTGGCGGCGTTCGGTGACTACCAGGACGCAATGGCCGAGGGCGAGCCGTACCTGTTCCATGCGCGCATCAGTGCGGCGCTGAACATCGGGCTTCTGGACGTACGTTGCCTGTGCGACGAGGTCGACAAGGCCTGGCGCGAGGGGCGAGTACCGCTCAATGCAGCAGAGGGCTTCATCCGCCAGTTGATCGGCTGGCGCGAGTACGTGCGCGGCATCTACTGGCTGCGCATGCCGGAGTATGCGGCGCTCAACTACCTGGGCAACGAGCGAGCGTTGCCGGAATTCTACTGGACCGGGCGCACCCGCATGCGCTGCATGCAGCAGGCCATCGGCCAGACCCTTCGCCTGGGCTACGCTCACCATATCCAGCGGCTCATGGTCACCGGCAACTTCGCCTTGCTGGCCGGTATCGCCCCAGCCGCGATTTGTGAGTGGTACCTGGCGGTCTACATGGATGCCTTCGACTGGGTCGAGCTGCCCAACACGCTTGGTATGGTGATGTACGCCGACGGCGGCTACCTGGGGTCCAAGCCTTACTGCGCCAGTGGTCGTTATATCCAGCGCATGTCCGACCATTGCAAGGCGTGCAGTTACAGGGTTGACCACGTGACCGAGGAGGATGGCTGCCCGTTCAATGCCTTGTATTGGCATTTTCTGATTCGCCATCGCTCCGAACTTTCGGCTAACCCGCGTCTGGCGCTGGTCTATCGAAGCCTGGATGGCATGGCGGCTGACCGTCGCGATGCCGTGTGGCAGCGTGGCCAGTCACTGCTGGCACAACTCGATGCGGCGCAGCCGATATGAAAAAGGGTCTTTTGCCCAGCAAGATCTGCGTGGTGTGTGGGCGGCCGTTCAACTGGCGCAAGCGCTGGGCGCGTTGCTGGGCGCAGGTGCGCTACTGCTCCGAACGATGCCGCAAATCAGCACCGCACCGCGAGGCGCGCGAGCAGGGGCAGGGTAGCGGCCCATATCGGCACCAGTAACAGGCCGGTTTCCAGCGTGCCCATGGGCAAGTCGACATTTGCCAACCTCGCACCGCTCAGATAGGCCAGAGGGCCGCCAACTGCACCCACCAGCGCACCGAGCCGCCAGTGCCTGTCGGCCCATGCCAGGCTGTGGCGCATGCCGCTGGCCAGCACCAGCCACAGCAGCGCAAGCCACAGCGGCAGTGGCCAGGTGTCGAAACCGAACACGCCCAGCGCGCCCAGCACGCTGTCCAGCACACATCCCACCGGCGTTACGCGCAACAGCGCCTTGACCTCTGCGTGGACGTCCGGACACAGGCTCAGGTGCACGGCCAGGCCAGGAATCACAAGCAATGACAGGAAGGGTTTTTCGGCCCCCAATACGCACAGCCACCAGCCAGCCTGTAGCCACAAGGCATTGGCGAGCAGCCAGCGACGGCTCATCAGGCACTGCCAGGCAAGGGCGCGCGCCGTGCCTGGGGCGCTGCCCAGAGCAGATGCGCGACACCGATGGCGCGCTCCTCGAAACCGCCTTGGCAGTAACACAGGTAGAATTCCCACAGGCGCTGAAACATGTCGTCATAGCCCAGGTCCGTCAACGCAGCGCGTGCCTGGCGCAGGTTTTCTCGCCAGTGCCGCAGGGTGCGGGCATAGTCCTGACCGAAGTCTTCCATGTGCAAGAGGTTGAGTGCGGTGTGCCGGCTGGCAGTATCCAGCAACACGCTCAACGAAGGCAGTGCGCCACCGGGGAAGATGTAGCGCTGGATGAAATCGACCGACCGCCGCGCCTGTGCATAGCGCTGATCGCGGATGGTGATCGCCTGCAACAGCATCAGCCCGTCGGGCTTGAGTAGCGAGGCACACTGGCGGAAATACACCGGCAGGTAACGATGGCCCACGGCTTCGATCATTTCGATGGAGACCAGTTTGTCGAAGGTGCCTTGAAGGTCGCGGTAGTCTTCGCGAAGCACTTTCACGCGCTGCTCCAGCCCCAGCGCCTGAACGCGCTGCAGGGTGTGGCTGTATTGCGCCTCGGAGAGCGTCGTCGTGGTCACCTTGCAGCCATATCGGGTGGCGGCGTGGATCGCCAGGCTGCCCCACCCGCAGCCGATTTCCAGCAGGTGGTCGTCAGGGCACAGTTCCAGCTTCTGGCAGATGCGCTCCAGCTTGTGCAACTGAGCTTGTTCCAGCGTTTGTTCAGGGTGTTCGAACTGGGCTGCCGAATACATCATGGTGGGGTCCAGCAGCCGCTCGAACAGGGCATTGCCCAGATCGTAGTGCGCCAGGATATTGCGGCGGGCACCGCGCCGGCTGTTGCGGTTGAGTTTGTGCTGCAACCGCAGGGCAGGGCGGCCGAAGCGGGCCAGGCCGCCCTCGAGGGTGTCAAGTACCTCAAGGTTTGCGACAAACAGGCGAGTCACCAGCGCCAGGTCGGGACTTCGCCAATAGCCGTGGATGTAGGCTTCGCCAGCACCGATCGAGCCATTGCCGGCTATCAGGCTCCAGGTGATGTCATCAAGGATTTCCACCTCGGCCTGCAGCGGGCTGTCGGCGTCACCGAAGCTCCATTGCTGCCCGTGGCTGAGCAGGCGCAAATGGCCATGGCGCAGACTGCCCAGGCGGGCGAGCACGGCGTTTCGTGCCAGGCCACCGAACAACGGCCCGAGGCCGGCGAACTTGCTAACGCTCAGGGTGGGGTTCGACATCATCAGGGTCCTCGCAGGAATGGCCGAGCGCCAGGTCACTCTGGCTGGGCGTGTGGTCATGGATGGGCGTGCGTTTGAACAACAGGCGCAGTGCCTGCCAGTAGATGGCCGCGACGGTGCGCAGGCTCATCCAGGGGAAGGCCAGTACGTATCGGTGCACGGCGGCTTTATCCAGCGGCTGGCGCTGCAGGGCCAGGTCGGCCTCGAAGACCTTGCGATCGGCTTGCCAGTTCTCCATGTGGATGCGCACACGCTCTGGGTCCAGGGCAAAGTGCAAGCGATAGTCCATGTGCAGTGGCATGAAAGGCGACACATGAAAGGCCTTGGTGACAGTGAAGGGCCTGGCAAGGTTTTCCCTGACCGGCAGCACGTAATGGAAGCGTTCGCGCCATGGCGTGTTTCGCACTTCCAGCAGGATTGCCGTCAGTCGTCCGTCGCGGTCATGGCAGAAATAGAAACTGACCGGGTTGAACGACAGCCCCCAGCAACGCAATTGCGTGAGCAGGTGCACCGGCCCCTCAGGCATCTCTCCCGTCGCGTTGTGCACCAGCGAACGTGCAGCCTGGGCCAGCGTCTCGCCGCGGCGGGTCCGAGCTGGCAGGTAATCTGCCGGGTGCCAGCTGAGCGGCGCCAGACGCCAGCGCCACAGCCAACGTGACAGGCCTGTCAGCCAGGCTTGCTCGTCCAGGTCCAGGTAGAACATGCCGATCCTGTAGCGGAAGGCGTGGGGGCGCGGCGCCAGGCGCCGGTGGCTGACCCAACCCACGCAAAGGCTGCTGTTCACAGGTGCTCTCCGAAAAGCGCGGCCACCTTCAACGCACTGACCACGCCATCCTCGTGAAAACCGTTGCCCCAGTAGGCGCCGCAGAAGTAACTGTGGCGATAGCCCTGCAGCTGTTCCTGGCGCGCCTGCGCGGCGCACGCCGCAAGGCTGTACTGCGGATGGTCGTACTGGAAGCGGGCAATGATCTGCGCCGGATCCACCAGCGCGGTCTGGTTGAGGCTCACGCAGAACGTCGTCGGTGCCTGGATGCCTTGCAGAATGTTCATGTTGTAAGTCAGCGCGGCAGGCGCCTGCTGTGGCCCGCCGAGCCGGTAGTTCCAGCTGGCCCAGGCGCGTTTGCGGCGGGGTAGCAGACGGGTATCGGTGTGCAGCACCACATCGTTGCTGGCATAGCCGATGGCGCCGAGCACTTCCCGCTCCTGCACGCTCGGCGCTTCCAGCAGCGCCAGGGCCTGGTCGCTGTGGCAGGCAAACACCACATTGTCGTAACGTTCGGTACCGGCAGCGCTCATCAAGGTGACGCCACCTTCGTCGCGGCTGACCCGGTAAACCTTGCAGCCGAGGCGGATGCGCCCGGCAAACGGTCGGCACAGCGGACCGACATAGCTGCGCGAGCCCCCTTCGATCACGCGCCACTGTGGGCGTTGGTTGACCGACAACAAGCCGTGGTTGCGACAGAACCGCACAAAGAACGCAAGCGGGAAGCCGAGCATGTCCGCGCGGGACATCGACCATATCGCCGAGCCCATCGGTACGATGTAATGATCGATGAAGCGCTGCCCATACCGCTGCATTTGGAGGTAGGCGCCCAGGGTAGCGTTGGCATCGATACGCTGGTTATCCAGGTCGGCGAGCGCCTGACGGTTGAAACGCAGAATGTCCCTCAGCATCCCCCAGAACCCCGGGGACACCAGGTTGCGGCGTTGGGCAAACAAGGTGTTCAGGTCGTGCCCGTTGTATTCCAGGCCGGTGGCCGGATCATGCACGGAGAAACTCATTTCGGTCGGCTGCGAGGCGACTTTCAGGTGATCGAGCAAGCGGATGAAGTGCGGATAGGTCCAGTCATTGAATACGATGAAGCCGGTATCTATTGCATGGCGTTCACCCTGCCAGATCACATCGAGGGTATGCGTGTGGCCCCCGATCCATTGCTCGGCTTCGAAAACCGTAACCTCATGCCTGCGTGACAGCAGATGAGCGCAGGATAGCCCTGCGATGCCGCTGCCGATGATTGCTATACGCATGGATCATCATTCCTGTTCATGACGGGCAAGGTGTTGCCCTAGCGCCAGGCGCAGGCGTGCGGGCAGTGCGCCGAGCAGTCGCAATACCAGGGTGAAAAGCAGGGGGAAGTTGATTTCCAGCGGGCGCTCGGGAAGGCGTCTGGCGATATGGCTGGCTGCGCGCTGTGCCGACCATAGCTGGGGCATGGGGAAATCGTTGCGACGGGTCAATGGCGTATCTACAAAGCCAGGGCTGACGAGGGTGACGGCGATGCCTTCGCGGGCCAGGTCGATGCGCTGCGATTCCACCAGATAGCGCACGGCTGCCTTGGACGCGCCATAGGCACCGGCGCGGGGCAGGGCCAGCCAGGTTACCGAACTGCCCATCACTACCAGGTGAGGGTGCTGACCGGCGCGAAGCAAGGGCAGGGCCGCAGCCAGGCAGTAGCTGACGGCAAGGAAATTGGTACGCACCACGCGCTCGACAAGGGCTGGGTCGAAATGGCCCGGCTCCAGGTACTCGCAGGTGCCGGCATTGAGGATCACCCGGTCCAGCGCTCCCCAGGCCTGCTCGATACGGGTTGCGATCCCGGATACCTGTACAGGGTCGTCGAGGTCGCCAATGGCCAGCAGCACCTGCCCGGGAAAGTGTTCAGCCAACGGCGCGAGACGATCCGCATTGCGTCCGCCCAAGGCAACCTGGTGGCCTTGCTCCAGCAGGCATCGTGCAAGTGCGGCACCGATACCGCTGCTTGCGCCAGTCAGCCAGCAACGGCTCATGCGACCCTGCCTTTGAGCCATCGAATCGCACTGCCCATGACCGGAACGTGTTCGTAGAGCAGGGCTGCTGCGTCGAAATAGTCCTGGTGGAAATGGACCCGTTCATGCCATTGCAGGTAGCTGCATCCCTGCAAGGTGATCTGCTCACCACCGGCCAGGCGTGGATGGCGGAACTGCAGGGTCCAGCGCAGGTAACCTTGCCCGGGCGTCACTTCGTCGATGCTGGAAAAGGCATAGCGGATATCGTGAGCGTTGGCGTACAACTGCGCGAAATAGGCCCGCAGAGCCGGCAGCCCCTGGATCTGATGCAACGGATCGCGAAAGGTGACATCGTCGCTGTACAGCTTTTCAAGGGTGCCGAGGTTGCCCCCGTCGAGGCGGGTGAAATGCTCGGCGAATTGCTGCAGATACGCTGACATGCTGGGCTCCAGGAAATCCTGTACAGAAATGGCTTGCTGTACAGGTATAGCTGAAGTCTAAGCGTAAATCTATACAAGTCAACGACCTTGTATAGGTTTTGGTCAGCGCTCCGCCTGGCCCAGTTGCCGGCGCAATTCAGCTACCTCGGCCTCCAGCTCGCGCAGCTTTTCCTCGGCGAAAACCTGCGCTGTAACGTCGCGCTGGATGCCGATGTAGTACGTCAACTGGTCCGCTTCGTTGTGCACGGGCGTGATGGACAACTCGTTCCAGAACAGGCTCCCGTCCTTGCGGTAATTGCGCAGCACCTGGCAGCACGGGAGGCCTCCACGGATTGCCTCGCGGATGCTGTCGAGGCCCGCCTGGTCATGATCTTCGCCCTGCAGAAAACGGCAGTCCTGATACAGGATTTCCTCGGCGCGATAGCCGGTCAGGCGCTCGAAGGCGGGGTTGACGTAGATAAGGATGCTGTCGTCGCCTTCTTGCTCTGCGACGACGATGCCATCGTTGGAATGCTCGACCATCAGTTGCAGGAGTTTCGCGTTGATCATGGGGCCCACCTACAGGCATTTGTATGCGAAGTGCGCAGCCTGGCCTGCGTGCAGAAGGCCTCGGCGCCGTTTGTTGCATGATGAACCAACGAGGCTCGCCGCAGAAGGTGCATATGGGTTTAGAATGTGCCACCCCCCAGATAAACCCTCATCATGACTGACGCCACCCCAGCCGATTTGTTACCCATGCGCGATGTGGTCAGCCTGACCGGCATCAATCCGGTGACCTTGCGGGCCTGGGAGCGGCGCCATGGGTTGATAAGCCCGCAGCGCACCGAGGGTGGCCATCGCCTGTACACGGCCCGGGATGTCCAGCGCATACGCGACATCTTGCACTGGACCGGCAATGGCGTGCCCATCAGCAAGGTAGGCGACATCCTCGCAGGTCAGCCAGATGCGCCGGTGCAGCAGCACTCGGGCTTCGACGACTGGCGCGTCGCCGTGGAGCGCGCCACCAAGGCATTCGATACACAAGCGCTGGAAGCCATCCACGGGCAGTTGTTCACCATCCTGCCCAAGGCCAGCGTGCTGCGCGAAGTGCTGATGCCGGTCTGGCATGGCCTGGCTTCAGGCATTGCGCCGGGCCAGCGTAGCCAATGGCTGTTTCTGGACATGTTCCTGCGCGCCCGCCTGCTGCTGCGTCTGCAGATGAACCAGGCCGATGCGCCGCGCGTGCTGCTGGGAGGCACCGAGGGGCAAGCCGAACTGCAGGTATTGTGTACCGGGCTGTTGTTGAGCGGCGAGCAGCAACGCATCGAAGTACTCGGGTGCGGGCAGCCGCTGGAAGAAATCCCCATGCTATGTGCGGCGATGCAGCCTGCGGCACTGGTGATCAAGGTTCAGGTGCCGGTGGACCCTGTCTTGGCCAGGCGCCTGCGTTCGCTGCAAATGCAGATCGCTTGTCCGCTGGCCTTGATTGGCGAGGGGCTGGCCGATTCGCCACCCGCCTGGCAAGGCCTGCCGTTGTGTCTGCTGGACGAGCAACGGGCTGATGCCTCAAGCACGCTAGGCGCGTTGCTCAGTGGTGCCCTGGACCTTTGACCGGGGCCCGCTCCAGTCTGCCGTATTGATCCTCGCCTGCTCCTGTGGGTTACGCCAGAAGTCTTGCCTCTGGGTGTAACCCGGTCCTGGGCCGGAATCATCACGCCCCATGCGCTGGCCCAAAGCACCTGGCAGCCCATTCCAAGGCAGCGTTTCTGGCTGTTTGCCTGCTTCTGATAATCGCCTCCGACATCCCGTCCCCGTTTCGGAGCGCGCCATGTACAACAATAAGAAACTGTCCCCACGCTTGCTGGCGGCTGTTACCGTCAGCCTGTCGACCCTTTGCCTGAGCAGCTTAGCCAAGGCCGAGATCATGCTGTACGACAAGGACCAGACGACGTTTTCCACCGACGGCTATATCAACGCCTTCTACGTCAACAGCGATGTCGACCGGCAGGGCGAGCAGTTCGATCGCCGCCAGTCTCGGGTGAAAATGGGCTTTCTGCCCAACTACCTTGGCTTCAACATGGGCAAGCAGGTGGATGACCTGAAGCTCGGCGCGCGTGCCTCGTTCTGGGTGACCATCAACGACAGCGAAACCAACGGTACCGACACCGCCATCGATGTGCGCCAGTTCTACGGTACCGTGGCCAACCCCGAATGGGGCGAGGTGCTGATCGGCAAGGACTTCGGATTGTTCGCTCGTTCCAATATCCTGCTCGACGAACTGCTGGCCGGTTATGGCCAGGTCAGCGACACCCTGGGGCTGGTGGACGGCGGCGGGGTATCGTTCGGCAACATCGGTAGCGGCTACCCGTACCCGTTCCCCACATCGCAGATCACCTACCGCACGCCAGTGATGGACGGCCTGCGGGTGGCGGTGGGCATCATGGACCCGGTGGACACCAACGACAGCAGCCCGACCGGCAAGGCCTACCAGGAAAACCCGCGTACCGAGAGCGAGATCACCTACCAGTTCGACCTGGGTGGGGCGCAGATCTACAGTTGGGTCAACGGCAGCTACCAGACCTCCGACAACACCGACCCGGCGGTGCAGTCGGTCACCTCCAAAGGGGTCGGCTACGGTGTGCAGGCGAAGATGGGAGGGCTGTCGCTGACCGGCTCGGGGTTCCAGGCCAAGGGTATCAACCCGTTCTTCACCAACAATGCTGGCGAACCGACCTTGCGCAATGTCGACAGCGATGGCTACTTGCTGCAGGGCTCCTACAAGGTCGGCAAGAACCGGGTGGCGCTGTCCTATGGCAAGACCAAGGACGATGGCAACGGCGCGGTGGGCAGCGGTGCGGATTACGAGACTCGTGGCGTGGCGCTGTTCCATGACGTCAACGACAACCTCAAGCTGGTTGCCGAGTACAACCAGTTCTCCATCGATGGGCATGAAACCAGTGACCAGAACGAAGACACCGATACCTTTGCGGTGGGGGCGGTGCTCACCTGGTAGCCCTCGGCCTCGGCTCAAGATTGCTGGGGCTGCTGTGCAGCCCTTTCGCGACGCAAGGCCGCTCCCACAAAGACCGCGCAGGGTTCGTGAATTGGGCTTGCGCGGTCGATGTGGGAGCGGCCTTGCGTCG
>NZ_JBNRIJ010000001.1:191457-212118 GCF_053557675.1 Pseudomonas sp. XP1
GTCCTCGATGATCGCCTTCGTACACTCATCACTCAGCCACCCCGCGCCGGAGACCACGATGCAGCAGGCTCACAACGACGGTGTGGTCAGCGCCATGTCCCAGGCAACCGACGCCCGGCAGGCAGCCGAGGAGCTGGCGGCGCAGTTGCTGCACCCGCACCTGGGTTTCGTGCTGTTCTTCTGCTCCGCCGAATACGACCTGCAAGCCTTGGGCGAAGCCTTGGAGCAGGGTTTTGGCGGCATCCGCCTGGTCGGTTGCACCAGCGCCGGCGAAATCACCCCGCTGGGCTACGGCCGCAATTGCATAACGGCAGTCGGGTTCGATCATCGGCACTTTTCCATCGCCACCGAGCTGATCGATGAAATGGAGCGCTTCAGCCTGATCGACGCCCAGCAGATGGTCGAGCGCCTGGTCGGCACCTGCCGCAGCAATACCCTGGCGCCGATCAAGGGCCACAGCTTCGCCCTGACCTTGCTTGACGGCTTGTCCAGCCGCGAGGAGATGGTGCTCGCCGCCCTCAGTGCGGCCTTGGGCGACATCCCGCATTTCGGCGGTTCGGCTGGCGACGACAACTACCTGACCCGCACCCACGTGTATTTCGGTGGCGCGTTCCACCACGGCGCGGCCGTGGTGGTGCTGGTCAACACCTGGCTCGACTTCGAAGTGTTCACCACCCACCACATCCTGCCGCGCCAGGAAAAGCTGGTGGTTACCGGCGCCGACAGTGCCCAGCGCCGGGTATACGAACTGAATGCCGAGCCTGCTGCCGAGGAATACGCCCGGCACATCGGCGTACCGGTGGCCGAGCTCGATCATCAAGTGTTCGCCGCCCATCCGCTGGCCGTGCGTATCCATGACCAGTATTACGTGCGGGCAATCCAGCAAGTGCACCCGGACCTGAGCCTGAGTTTCTACTGCGCCGTGGAAAACGGCATCGTGCTCACCGCGATGACCCCAGGCCCGCTGTTGCCGAACCTGCACCAGTTGTTCGACGGCTTGCAGCAGCGCCTCGGCCAGCTGCTGCTGACCATCGGTTGCGATTGCTTCCTGCGGCGGCTGGAGCTGGAAGCCCGGCACGGCCTGGAACCGATTGGCGCGTTCCTGCGCGAGCAGCGGGTGATCGGCTTCAACACCTACGGAGAACAGTTCAATGGCATGCACATCAACCAGACCTTCACCGGGGTCGCCATTGCCCGCAACCGGCCTCCTGTCGGTCGCTGAACTGCAGGCCGAGGTCGCCCGGCTGCAGCACCAGAACCACAAGCTGCAGCGTATCAACGGCGCGCTGATCGAGCGTATCGAGTCTGGCGTAACGCGTGGCAACGACCCTTATGCCGCATTCCAGCATTCGGTGGTGCTGGCCGAGCAGGTGCGCGAACGCACAGAAGCGCTGAACCAGGCCATGGCCGAGCTCAAGGCCGTCAACCACCTGCTCAGCGAGGCCCGGCAGCGGGCCGAGACGGCACACCAGCACCAGATTCGCCTGATCACCGACCATGTGCCGGCGCTGATCGCCTACCTGAATGCCGACCTGGTCTACGAATTCACCAACAAGGTCTATGAAGAATGGTACTGCTGGCCTCGCGGCGTGATGCTGGGCCAGAGCCTGCGCGATGCCCACAGCGAACAGCATTACCAGCGCCTGGAGGCCTACGTGGCGCGGGCGCTGGCGGGGGAGAGCGTAACCTTCGAGTTTGCCGAAACCAACATCAACGGCCAGGAACGCTACATGCTGCGCTCCTACGTGCCGAACCGCCTGGCCAATGGCGAAGTGGTGGGCATCTTCGTGTTGATCCGCGACATCACCGAGCGGCGCAATACCGCGCAGGCGCTGCACCAGGCGTATCAGCACCTTGAGCAACGGGTACGCGAGCGCACTGCCGAGCTGACCAGCCTCAACGAGCAGCTGCTGCGCGAAATCGAGGAGCGCAGCCGGGTGGAATCGCGCCTGCGCGAGGCCAAGCGCGAGGCCGAACAGGCCAACCTGTCGAAAACCAAGTTCCTGGCCGCCGTCAGCCATGACCTGCTGCAGCCACTGAACGCGGCGCGGCTGTTCACCAGTGCCTTGCTCGAACACCGCGAGCCGCACAACAGTGCTCACCTGGTGCGTAATGTCAGCAATTCGCTGGAGGATGTGGAGAACCTGCTAGGTACACTGGTGGATATTTCCAAGCTCGATGCCGGCGTGATCAAGGCCGATGTCGCCCCGTTCGCCCTGCGCGAACTGATGGACAACCTCGCTGCCGAATACGCCCAGGTGGCACGCAGCGAAGGGCTTGAGCTGCATTTCGTGGGCTGTTCCGCCGTGGTGCGCAGCGATATCCAGCTGCTGGCGCGGATCCTGCGCAACCTGCTCAGCAATGCCATCCGCTACACCCGCAGCGGCCGTGTGGTGCTGGGCTGCCGGCGCCTGCGTGGCGGCTTGCGGATCGAAGTGTGGGACAGTGGAATCGGTATTGCCGAGGAGCACCTGGAAGAAATGTTCCAGGAGTTCAGGCGCGGTGATGTGCAGCGCCCGGACCAGGACCGCGGCTTGGGCCTGGGCCTGGCGATCGTGGAAAAGATCGCCGGCATCCTCGGCCACCGGATTCGGGTGCGTTCATGGCTTGGCAAAGGCTCGGTATTCGCGGTCGAAGTGCCGCTGAGCGCCACCGCGCCGAAGGCCCAGCCCAGCCTGGCGATCAGCGAGCCGATGCTCGAGCGCCTGCGCGGGGCGCGGGTGTGGGTGCTGGATAACGACGCGGCTATTTGCGCCGGCATGCGCACCCTGCTGGAGGGTTGGGGCTGCCGGGTGGTCACCGCGTTGTCAGAGGAGGACCTGGCGCGCCAGGTGGACAACTACCATGCCGAGGCCGACCTGCTGATCGCCGACTACCACCTGGACAACGACTGCAATGGCGTCGACGCCGTGGCGCGGATAAATGCCCGCCGCGCCCAGCCACTACCGGCGATGATGATCACCGCCAACTACAGCAACGAGCTCAAGCAACAGATCCGCGAGCTGGGCCACACCCTGATGCACAAGCCGGTGCGGCCGATGAAGCTGAAGGCGGCGATGAGCCATTTGCTGGGCAGCAGCGTGGCATAGCCGCTGGCCTCTTCGCGGGCAAGCCCGCGAAGAGGCCGGAACAGGTCAACGCCGCAGGTAATCACCGAAATCGATATCACCGGCACTGAGGATGGCCTGCACCCGGTTGTGCACGTTGAGTTTGCGCAGGATCGCCGAAACGTGGGCCTTGACCGTTGTCTCGGCGATATCCAGGGTGTAGGCGATCTGTTTGTTCGACTCGCCCTTGGTCATGCGCTCGAGTACCAGCAGCTGCTTGCGGGTCAAGGCCTGGAGCATCTCCGGCGGGAAGCTCGGGGCATCGTTCAGGCGCCGGCTGGTGCTGCTTTTCTGGGCTCGGATGATGTCGGGCGGCAGGTAGACGTTGCCGTTGAGGATCTGCTCGATCGCTTCGATCATCTGTGAGCGTGGCGAGGACTTGGTGATGAAGCCCACCGCACCATAAGTGATGGCCTGCAGCACGATCTGCTTTTCCTGCTCGGCCGAGACGATCACCACCGGTGTGGTCGGTGCCTCGTTGCGCAGGGTGATCAGGCCATTGAGGCCATGCATGCCGGGCATGTTCAGGTCGAGCAGGATCAGGTCGAGGTCGTCGTGCTCGTGGGTCAGCGCCAAGGCGCTGTCCAGGTCAGCGGTTTCCATGACTTCGCTGCCCTGGAAGCCATCGCTGATAACGTTGTGGATGGCTTCGCGAAACAGGGGGTGATCGTCGGCAATCAGAATTTTGTACATGGCCTTTTCACCTCGTTTTTATTGGATGGAGCGGGCACGCGTTTGCAGGCGATGAATTCAGGGGAAGGGTTCTGGCTGCGCTGGCTGCAGCGGCAGGTTGGCCTGCTGCCAGGCGTCCAGGCCATCGCGGTACCAATACAGGTTCTTATAGCCCAGGGCTTTCGCGCGTTTTACCGCGTTCCAGCTTAACCAGCAATCGGAGCGGCAGTAAAAGACCAGCGGTTGCTCCGGGCGCCCGGCGGTGGCTTGTTGCAGGTTGCGCACGAAGTAATCGTGCCACGCCGGGCTCAGCTCGCCGTCGCCGGTGTTGGCCAGCCAGCGGCTGCCGGGAATGTTGGCGTGGGGCTCATCTTCGATGAAGCGGCCTTGCAGCCATTGGCGGCGATAGACGTCGATCAGTACCGGCCTTGGGGTGTGCCCCAGCAGGGCTTGCAGGGTGGCAGTGTCGATGACCTGGCCGCCCTCGACCTGTTGTGGGGTCGGGCTGCGGTAGAGGGTGGTGCGATAGCCGTCGGCGGAGAATAGCGGCGTGGTGTCGGCCTGGGCGATGCCCAGCGTCAGGCTCAGGGAAAGCGCCGCCAGCAATGGGCGTGGCAGCCGGGGCAGGGCACGTGGCATGGGGCTTATCCTTTTTGTTATGGACCCATTACATGCCAGTGGCGGTGCATTGTGAATGCGACGATCAGACAGCAAAGGCAGTACCAAAGTAGTAGAAAGCCGGGCGCCCCTGGCCTGATCCTGCCCAAAATCACACAGATAACTGAATTCGCAAGCGATCCTCGTACCCTGTGGGAGCGGCTTTAGCCGCGAAGAATCCAACGCGTTACATGGCACCGGCTGCGCCGGTGTTCGCGGCTAAAAGCCGCTCCCACACGGACCATGTGCACAACGGGGTCGGCGAGAGGTCCGGAGGAGATCGTTGCCAATCAGCGCGGCTTGCGCAGCGCCGCATGCTGGGGGTTGAAGGTAAGGATCGCCAGCAGGGTGAACAGCACGGTCAGCCCCACGCATACCGCCAGCGCCAGCGGGTTGAAGCGCTCATACAAGGCAAAGCGCACCAGCTCCACGGCATGGGTGAACGGGTTCACTGCACACAGCCAGTACAGCCACTGGCTGGCCTCGCGCATTTTCCACAACGGGTACAACGCCGAGGACAGGAAGAACAGCGGGAATATCACGAAGTTCATCACCCCGGCAAAGTTCTCCAGCTGGCGGATCGCATTCGACAGCAACAGCCCCAGGGCGCTGAGCATCAGCGCCACCAGCAACAACGCCGGCAGCGCCAGCAACAGGCCCGCAGCCGGTGGCTGCACGCCATACAACCAGGCGATGGCAAGGAAGGCGTACACCTGCAGCAGGGAAATGAACGAGGTTGCCAGCAGCTTGCTGCCGAGCAGGAAGGGCCGCGGCAACGGGCTGGTCAGCAGCACACGCATGCTGCCCATCTCCCGGTCATAGACCATCGACAGCGAGCCTTGCATGCCATTGAACAGCAGGATCATGCAGGCAAGGCCCGGAATGATGTACACCTCGTAGGGAATGTAGGTGTCGTAGGGCTCGATGATCGCGATACCCAGGGCCGCGCGGAAACCGGCGGCGAACACCAGCAACCACAGCAACGGACGTACCAGGGCGCTGAGAAAACGGGTGCGCTGCAGGACGAAACGCAGGCATTCGCGCAGGAGAATGCCGTTGAAGCACTGCCAGTAAGCATTCATCGGGCATTGACTCCTGTGGGGGCGCTGGTCAGGTGGGCAAAGGCATGGTCGAGGTCACCGCCGTGCTGCAGGCTCAGGGCATCGGCCGTGCCACTGGCCACCAGGCGCCCCTGATGCAGAATCAGCAGGTCGTCGCTGGGCTGCACTTCGTCCAGCAAATGGGTGGTCCACAGCACACTGAGGCGCTGCTCGCGGCACAGCAGCCGCAGGTGCTGGTTGAGCGCCAGGCGGCTGGCCGGGTCAAGGCCGACACTGGCCTCGTCGAGCAACAGCAAGCGCGGTTCATGCAGCAGCGCGCGGGCAATCTCCACCCGGCGCCGATGGCCGATGTTCAGCGCCCGAACCGGCTCGCGCCGCCGTTCATCGAGGCCTTGGCGGGCCAGCTCGGCATCGACTCGAAGACTGCCCTGGCGCCGCGACAGGCCATGCAGCGAGGCGTGGTAACGCAGGTTCTGCTCCACGCTCAGGTCCAGGTCCAGGGTGCTTTGCTGGAACACCACACCCAGCTGGCGCAAGGCCGGGCGCGCCGTGTTTCGCAGCGAGCAGCCGCACACGCGGATGTCGCCCTGCTGCAGGTCGTACAGCCGGGTGAGCAGGGCGATCAAGGTCGACTTGCCGGCACCATTGGGGCCCAGCAAGGCGGCGAAGCGCCCGGGGGCCAGGCTGAAGCCGACCTGCCTGAGCGCCTCGCGCTGGCCGTAGGCAAAGCTCACGTCACTGACATCGAGGGTATTCATGGCGTCACCACCACGCCCCAGGGGTAGCGCCCGACCTTCACCGACTTGAGCACCTTGAGGTTTTTGGCATCGATCACCGAAACGTCACCGCTGACCCCGTTGGTGGCCAGCAACTGGCTCTGGTCCGGGGTGAACGCCAGCTGCCAGACCCGCCGGCCCACCAGCAGGTAGTCGAGTACTTCATAGGTCTTGGCATCGACTACCGCCACATGGTTGGCCGGGCCCAGGGCGACGAACGCGTACTTGCCGTCGGCGCTGAGCTTGATGCCCACTGGCTGGACTTTGTCCGGGTGCACGCCCTTGATCTGGAAGTTCAGGGTTTTCAGCACCTGGCGGCTGGCCACGTCGAGGATGGTCACCGTGCCGCCGATTTCCGCCGAGGCCCACAGCCGCGAGCCGTCCTGGGTGAACTCGACGAAGCGTGGCCGCTGGTCCACCGGGGTACTGTCCGCCAGGGTCTGGGTGCTGGTATCGATCCAGTGCAGCATGTTGGTGGTTTCGCTGGTATTGACCGCCCACTTGCCATCCGGGCTCACCGCCATGCCTTCGGGCTCGATGCCGACGTCGATCTGCCCGAGCACCTTGTCGGTCTGGGTGTCGATCACTGTCACCAGTGCGTCGTCTTCGTTGGACACGTACAACCAGCGGTCGTTGGGGTGCAGGGCGAACTGCTCCGGGTCCTTGCCGGAGGGCAGTTCCTTGATGATCTTGCGGGTGGCCACGTCCATCACCTGCACCCGGTCCGAATCGCTGGCGCAGATGTACAGCAGCCTGTTGTCGTGGGACAGCAGCAGGCCGCGCGGACGCTGGCCCACCGGCAGGGTCTCGGTGACTTGCAGGGTCTGCATGTCGATCAGGCTGAGGCTGTTGTCCTTCTCGTTCGACACCCAGGCGGTGGCGGCCACCGCATGCCCGCCGGCAAGCGCCAGGGCGCCCGACAGCAGGCTGGGGTAAAGCAGTGCCCGGTGAAACGGGGAGCGACGCATGGCGAAATCCTTTTTGTTGTGGTTATCGGGTCAGGGGTAGCCGCAGGTCACTTCGGGCTTGTCGTAGCCCAGGCTGTCCATTTCGTTGAACGGGTGCAGGAAGCCCTCCTGCGGCGAAGTGCTGACCAGGGCCCGCGGCTGCACCAGCGGGATCGGCTGGCGCAGCTCGCCGTTCCACGGGCGGTAGCTGAGCTTGCGGCCCTTGAAACCGTCCAGCGGCAACTGCTCGCTGAGCAGCAGTTGCTGCAGGGCGCGGGGCTCGGCCTGGCGCAGTTTGCTTGCTGCGCTGGCGATGCTGCGCACGGCCATCCAGGCGGCGAAGTCGCGGTCGTTCATCCAGCGCCCGGCCTGGGCTTCGAAGCGCTTTTGCAACTGCGCCGCGCCGAAGGTTTCCACGGTCCTGTGCCAGCCGGTAGGGGTCAGGCCCTGGGTGCCGGCCACCGGGCGCGGGTACCAGGTCTGGTAGGGCAGGTACTCGCCGAAGTCGCCGCGCTCGTCGGCCACCAGCACCACGTCGTACTCGGCGGTTTGGGTGAATAGCGGCATGTCGGCCTGGGCGCTGCGGCGCTGGTCGTTGTCGAATGTCCAGGCTTTCTCCGCGACCAGCTGCATGCCGAAGCGCTTCATGGCGCGGCGCAGGGCTGCCGCATAGGCGCGGTCGTCGTCGGTCTGGCCGACGACCAACAGCGCCCGCTGCCATTTGCGCAGCACCAGGAATTGCGCCAGGGCATCGGCCAGCATGGCGCGGCTTGGCAGGCTGTGCAGCACATTGCCCAGGCACTGGTTGCTGCGCAGGCTGTCGTCCGGGCTGCCGGCGTTGAACAGCAGGCTGTCGGGCAGGGCGGCAGACAGCGCGCGCAAGCTGGCGGCGGGGGCATTTACCACGAACAGCCGCAGGCCCTGGTCATGCTGGGCCTTGGCAGCTTGCAGCAGGGCTTCGGGGCTTTCGACGGTGGCATTGGCCAGGTGGAATTCCTGTTTGAGAAAACGCCCGCTGCTGTTGCTGTCGACAATCGCCAGTTCGGCGCCCTGCAGCCCGGCATCGGTGGGTTCGGGAATGATGTTGGACAGCAGCGGGCCGGGATCGGGGCGATAGCCGAGATAGCCGATGCGCACCTGCAACGGTTCCCCGCCTTGGGCCTGCGCGGCGGGAGCCGGGCTTGCAGCAAGCGTCGCGGCCAGGGCCAGCAGGCAGGTCATGGCAAGGTGGGCAGGCAGGCGCATAAGGCAACTCCACGGCAGATGGCGCCAGCATAGGAAGCCCGCCGGGAGCGGGAAATATGCAGAAAGTAGCGCTCGCCCGGTACCAAGGTAGTAATTCACCACATGGGCGCGGGTTTTACGATGGCCGCAGCAACCCCGAGGAGAACTGCCCATGCGCCTTGTCAACCTTTCGGCCCTGTGGCGGATCAACCTCTGGGTCACTTGTTGCTTCGCGATGTTGACGCTGGCCTGTGCCGGGGTGCTGTTGCACCAGGCGGTGGCTGATGTGGAGCGGGAGTTGCAGTCGGCGCAAGCCGTGGTGGCATACCTCGGCGACACTGCCGAGCGCGACCCGCAGAGCCTGCAACCACGGCTGACGCAAAGCCTGCGCCATGTGCGGGTGCACTGGCTGGCGGCGGATGAACCTGCGCGGCTGCCGCAAGAAACCGGCCTGGATGCCTGGCTGGGCCGCCAACTGCTTGGCCAGCGCCACGACAGCAGCCGGCTGCTGGAGCTGGGGGATGGCCGCCGGGTAATGATCACCGTGGATGCACGGGATGAGATAGACGAGGTGCGTGATTCCCTGCAGCAGTTGTTGATCCTGTGCGGTCTGGCGTTGCTGCTGAGCTTGTTGACCATCCGTTGGGCGGTGCGGCGGGGCATGGGCTTGCTGGACGATCTGCTGCAGGCCTTGCGCCAGGTCTCGGGTGGGCAATTGACCACACGCCTGCGCGAGGCCGGCCTGCCAGAGGCGCGCCAACTGGCGGAGCACTTCAACCGCATGACCGCGTCTCTGGAGCAGGCCCGCTGCGACAATACCCAACTTACCCAGGCCCTGCTGGCGGTGCAGGAGCAGGAGCGCACCCAGCTGGCGCAGACCCTGCACGACGACCTTGGACAATACCTGGCGGGTATTCGGGCCCAGCTCTGCCTGCTGCGCATGGTGGCCGACCAGCCAACCGCGGTGGCGCAGACGACCCGCACCCTGGAGCTCGATTGCGAACGCCTGCAGCAAGGTTTCCGCGCCCTGGTACACAACCTGTACCCGCTGGCGCTGCAGCACATGCCACTGGCCGAAGCCTTTGGCCTGCTGGTTAGCCAATGGCAGGCCAGCCAGGGTATCGATTGCCGCCTGAGGGTCGGCGAGCGGCTGCCGGCGTTGCCCGGGCCGAGCCGCACGCATCTGTATCGCTTGCTGCAGGAGGCATTGACCAACGTCGCCCGGCACGCTGGCGCCAGCCAGGTACGGGTGCGCCTGCAACGCAGCGCCAAGGGCTTGCGCCTGTTGGTTCGCGACAACGGTTGCGGTGCGAGCCAGCCTCAGCGCCCCGGTGTAGGCCTGCATTCGATGGCCGAGCGCGCCCGCAGCCTTGGCGGCGAACTGCGCATTCTCAGCCGCCCGGGTGCCGGCTGGGCGCTGGACCTGAACATTCCCATGGAGGTGTGATGAATATCGTGTTGGTCGATGACCACGCCGTGGTCCGCCAGGGCTATGCCAGCCTGTTGCGTGCGGTGCTGCCGACAGTACAGGTGCGTGAGGCTGCCAGTGGCGAAGAGGCGCTGGCCCGGGTTCAGGAGCAAGTGCCCAACCTGGTGATCATGGATTTCGGCCTGCCAGGTATCAGCGGCCTGGAAACCACCCGGCGCCTGCGTCAGCGCCTGCCGCAACTGCGGGTGCTGTTCTTCAGCATGCATGACGAACTGCCGTTGGTACGCCAGGCGCTGGATGCCGGGGCTTCGGGATACCTGACCAAGAACTCGGCGCCCGAAGTGCTGATCGAGGCGGTGCAACGGGTGTTGGCCGGGCATGCCTATATCGAACAGCCCCTGGCCACCCAGCTGGCCTGCACCTCACAGTACAATGCCAGCGACCCGCGCCTGCAGCGCATGACCCAGCGTGAGCTGGAGATTTTCGTGATGTTGGCCAAGGGCACACCGGTGCGGGGGATTGCCGAGCAGCTGTGCATCAGCGCCAAGACCGTGTCCAACCACCTGACTTTGCTCAAGAGCAAGTTGCAGGTCAGCTCCCATGCCGAGCTGGTGCATCTGGGGATTGATCTGGGGGTGGTGCGGGTGGCGGGGTGAGGCATTCTGCTATCTGGACTTTGCGCAGAGCCTTGTAGGAGCGGCCTTGTGTCGCGATGGGCCGCAAAGCGGCCCCCAGGGGCTTCAGCGTCAACGCAGCAATCGCCGGGGCTGCTTTGCAGCCCATCGCGACACAAGGCCGCTCCTACAGGGGGGGCCTGCGTAACGCAGGAATATCGGGCTCAATTGTCCCAGGTCTCGGGGCACCCCTTGCACCCCTCCATGTTGGCCTCCTGAAAATTCCCGTAATGCTGGCGCGCCCCGCGCAAGTCGGCGCGGGCCAGGTTGCTCTGGCCAAACTTGGCCTCCTGCAGGTTGGCATCGCCAAGGTCGGCCTCTTGCAGGTCAGCCTTGCTCAGCCAGGCCATTTCCAGGTCCGCCGCCCGCAGGTTGGCCTGCTGCATCTTTGCCCCTGACAACCTGGCGAACTGCAGGTACGCAGCGCTGAGGTCGGCCTTGGCAAATTGCGCGCCCTGGGCAAACAGGCCCCAACCCTGAACGGCCACGAGCCGGCCATGGCTCAGGTTGGCCAGGCGCAGGTTGCTCTGCTGCAGGCTGGCGCGAGTCAGGTTGGCGCCTTGCAGGCTGGCCCTTTCCAGGTTGGCCAGGTCCAGCCGGGCATGGCGCAGGTCGGCATCGCGCAGGTCGGCGCCGGCCAGGTTCATCTTGCGCAGGTCCTGGTTGGCCAGGTTGGCGCCCCGCAGGTCGGCCCCCGGGCACTGGCTGGCTTCGGCAATCACGCAGCCGTTGATGGTCAGGGGGGGATCGTTGCCAGCGTCGTCGGCATTCTCGGCCATTGCAGGGGACAGCACGATCAGCAAGGCAAGTGGCAGGTAGTTCATGGCGAAAGGCTCTCAATGTGAAGTCGGGTATGCACCCTGGGGCCGCTTTGCGGCCCATCGCAGCCCCAGTGATGCGTCAACTCATGCAGTCAACGCTGTGCAGTCTTGTTGTCCCAGCTGGGGATCTTGAACACCCAGAACGAACCACCCTGGGCCACCGGCTTGGTCAGTTCGGCCATATCGCCGCCCCATAGCGGCACCGCGCCGCCGTAGCCCACGGTCACGCCGATGTACTGCTCGCCGTCCTGTTCCCAGGTGATCGGCGGCGAGACGATGCCGCTGCCGGTCTGGAACTTCCACAGCTCCTTGCCCGTCTTGGCGTCGAAGGCCTTGAAGAAGCCGTCGCCGGTGCCGGTGAACACCAGGTTGCCCTTGGTCGCCAGCACGCCAGCCCACAGCGGCAGGTGCTCCTTGTGCTCCCAGACCAGCTTGCCGGTGGTCGGGTCCATGGCGCGCAGGGTGCCGACGTGGTCGTCGTACATGCGCTTGATGCGGAAACCCATGCCCAGGTAGGCCGAGCCCTTCTTGTAGTTCACTTCCTCGGTCCAGTACTCCTCCTTCCACTGGTTGCCGGGGATGTAGAACAGGCCGGTGTCCTGGCTGTAGGCCATGGGGTTCCAGTTCTTGCCGCCAAGGAAGGGTGGCGAGACCTCCACCGGCTTGCCCTTGGTTTCGCCCGGCAGCGGCTTGGCCGGGCGCTGCCCTGGGTTTTCCACCGGGCGCCCGGTCTTGAGGTCGATGTGGCTGGCCCAGGTGATGTTGTCCACGAAGGGGAAGGCGTTCTGCAGTTTGCCGTTGTTGCGGTCCACCACATAGAAGAAACCGTTGCGGTCGGCGTGGCCAGTGGCCTTGACCAGCTTGCCGTCCTTGCCTTTGTAATCGAACAGCACCAGTTCGTTGTTGCCGGAGAAATCCCAGGCATCGTTGGGTGTGTGCTGGTAGAACCACTTCACCTCACCGGTACTGGGGTCGACGCCGACCTGCCCTGAGGTATACAGGCTGTCGAAGTCTTGCGGGTTGCCATCCTTCGAGGTGCGCGCCCAGGTATTCCAGGGGCCGGGGTTGCCAGCACCGACGATGATGGTGTTGGTCTCGGGGTCGAAGCTGGCGCTTTGCCAAGGCGCGCCACCGCCGTGGCTCCAGGCTTCGACCTTGCCGGTTTCGGTGGTGGGGTCGTCCGGCCAGGACGGTGCCTTGACGTCACCGGTCGGCGTGCTGTCCTTGCCGTTCAGGCGGCCCATGTGGCCCTCGACGAAGGGCCGCATCCACACCTCTTCGCCGGTGTCCGGATCGCGGGCGAACAGTTGGCCGACCACGCCGAATTCATCGCCGGAGCTGCCGTGGATCAGCAGTACCTTGCCGCTGGTCTTGTCCTTGATCAGCACCGGGGCGCCGGTCATGGTGTAGCCGGCGGCGTGGTCGCCGAACTTCTTGTTCCACACCACTTTGCCGGTGCGCTTGTCGAGGGCGATGACCCGCGCGTCGAGGGTGCCGAAGTAGATCTTGTCGCCATAGATCGCCGCGCCGCGGTTGACCACATCGCAGCAGGGGCGAATGTTGTCCGGCAGGCGGTGGTTGTAGGTCCACAGGCGCTTGCCGGTCTTGGCATCGAGGGCGAACACCCGCGAATAGGAGCCGGTGACGTAGACCACGCCGTCACTGACGATGGCCTGGGATTCCTGGCCGCGCTGCTTCTCGTCGCCGAAGGAGTAGGACCAGGCCGGGGTCAGCTTGAACACGTTCTGGTCATTGACCTGGGCCAGCGGGCTCCAGCGCTGGGCGTTGGTGCCCATGCCGTACTGCAGCACGTCCTGGGTGGTCAGGTGGTCGTTGGCGATGTCTTCCCAGGTCACGTTCCTGCCGGCAGGTGCGGCTGGGGCGGTGGCGGCTATGGCCGCGTTGCTCAGGGCCAGGCTACCGGCCAGCAGCAAGGCCCGCACGCTCAGGGCCAGAGGGGAAAGGGCGGGTAGCGTTCTTGTTGTCATGGTTGCAGTTCCCAGTGGAGGTTTTGGCCTGCACAGGGTGGGACGGCACGGGCGTCGCCGGATACGGAAAATGTCCCGCCCTTGCCGGGAATAGTTCCCGCAGGGCACCTCATTTGGCCCTTCGCCACAAGCCCTACTACCAAGGGAGTAAGGCGCGGCCACCAAAGCAGCATTCGGCCGCTTGCGGGCTGTTTCTAAGATGGCGACACGGCCTCTGTGGTTGAGGCCTTGCGTGCAATCGTGAGGGCATAAAAATGACAACAAAACGCAACGTCTTGCTGGCTGCCGGGCTGCTTGCCAGTGCAGTGCTGACCGGCACGGCCTGGGCACATGGCAATGTGGTGCCGCAGGCCGTGGAAACCCAAGGCCTGACCCCGATCAAGGACGCTGGCGTGACCCTGGACGGCGATGGCTGGGCGGTGGTCAACCCGTACCGCAGCTCTCCCGAGCACGACAAGGCCGTGGAAATCGGTGCCTCGGCCTACAACCAGAACTGCGCCGCCTGCCATGGCCTGGAGGCCAAGTCGGGGGGCATCGCCCCGGATTTGCGCATGCTCGATGCCGGCGAGGCCGGGGATGAATGGTTCGTCGAGCGTGTACGCCATGGTGCGGTCCGCGACGGCCGGGTGTACATGCCGAAAATGGCCGACTACCTGAGCCAGGAGGCCCTGTGGGCGGTGCGCACCTACCTGGACAGCGTGCACGTCGAGGAATGACGGCCATGCGCCTGTTGGCGGTGCTGTTGAGCGGCCTGCTGCTATGTTGCGCAGCGGCGCAGGCGCAGGTGCGCAGCTACGACGCGATCATCGCCGCCGGCGAACTGAAGGTGGCGGTGTACAAGGACTTTGCGCCCTACAGCTTCGAGGACCACGGCCAGCCGCGTGGTGTCGACGTGGAACTGGCGCAGGCCCTGGCCACGGCGTTGGGAGTGCGCTTGCAACTGATCTGGGCGCCACCCGGAGAAAAGCTCGACGACGATCTGCGCGACTACATCTGGCGTGGCAGCCCGCTGCGTCACCAGCAACTGGCCGACCTGATGATGCGGGTACCGTACGACCATGCCTACGCGCAGCGGCGCAACGAGGTGGGCGAGCTGGAAAACGCCCAGGTGGTGATGTTCGGCCCCTATCAGGAGGAGCGCTGGCAGGTCGCCTACGATCGCCGCCGCCTGGCCTCGGTGGCCAGTGTCGCGGTGTTCCGGCAGCACCCGATCGGGGTCGAGGTGGACAGCGTGCCGTCGTTCTACCTGACTTCCGTGTTCAACGGCATGCTCAGCGCCAGGACCCATCATTACCCCAATGTGCAGCAGGCCTTCGGTGCCATGCAGGCCGGCCAGGTAGACGCGGTGATGGCGATGCGCGGCGAGGTTGACTGGCAACTGCACCAGGCCGCCGACCCGCAACTGGCACTGGCGGAAAACGCCTACCCGAACCTTGGCAAGCAGGCCTGGGAGATCGGCATGGCGGTGCATGAAAGCAACCGGCAGCTGGCCTATGCGGTGGAGGAGGCGCTTGAGGCGTTGATTCGTGATGGGCGGATGAAGGCGATTTATGCCCATTACGGCCTGCGCTATCAAGTCCCGGAAATGTATCAGTAGCGCATGCGTATCCCTGTGGGAGCGTGCATGCCCGCGAAGCAGGCTCCGCGGAGGATGGCACGGGCTTCGCCCGTGTTCGCGGGCACGCCCGCTCCCACAGGGGCGGCGCTGGCTCAATGGACAACTGTTTCATCAAGGAGTGGGCGATGAACTGGCGAGCAACTTTCCTGCTGGCCTGCTGGATGCCCTGGGCCGCACAGGCCCTGGCCAGCGAGCCGAGTAACCAAAAGGACCCGGTGCCGTCGGTGATGTGGGACTTCTACCACAAGCAGTTGCTGGGCCAGGCCGCGTTCGTGTTCGATGACCGGGTCAAGCTGCTGGCGCCGCCGTTTGCCGAAGACGCCCGCCAGGTGCCGCTGGAGATCGACGCCCGGGCGTTCAGCGGCGAGGTGGTGCGGATTCTCGCCTGGGCCGAACTCAACCCGCTGCCGCGCATTGTCGACTTCCAGCCCGGCGAGCGCGTGCTGCCCTGGTTGTCGATCCGTATCCGCATCGAGCAGGCCACACCGCTGCGCGCTGCGGTGCTGACGCGTGACGGCCTGTGGCATGTCGGCTCGGCCTTGATCGACGCCGCTGGCGGCGGTTGTACCGCGCCCAGCGTGGTACGCACCCAGCCCGGTTGGGAGGAGCACCTCGGTGAAGTCCTGGGCGGGCGCTACTCGCGCGGCGAGAGCAGCCGCTTGCGCCTGCAGGTGGCCCACCCGATGGACAACGGCCTAGTCAGCGGCATTCCCGAATTTTTCCTCAACCATGCCGAGCTGCAAGGCGCGGACGGCCAGCGCCTGGCCAGCCTGGAACTGTACCCGGCGGTTAGCGAAAACCCCAACCTGGGCTTCGACATCCAGGGCCCCGGGCCGACCCGGTTGGTGTTGCAGGACAACAGCGGCAACCAGTTCGAGGCGGCAGTGCCCTGAACGCGTTGCCCGACTCCATCCCTGACCAGAGGCGCCCGTCATGCGTTGCATTCTGCTGTTGCTGCTGTGCCTGGGCCTGCCGGCCTGGGCAGACCTGGACTATCGCCTGAAGCCTCGGCAGATCGCCGAGGGCACCTGGCTGCTGGAGGGCAGCACCGACAATTTTGCCAAGGACAACGGCGGCAATATCGTCAACACCGCGTTCATCGTCACCGACAGCGGGGTGGTGGTGATCGACAGCGGGCCGTCGAAACGCTACGGCGATGCCTTGCGCCAGGCCATTGCCGCCACCACCGACAAGCCGGTGGTCGAAGTGCTGCTGACCCATCATCACCCCGACCATGTGCTGGGCAACCAGGCCTTTGCCGATGTGCCCATCGGCGCCCTGGCCGGTACCGGCGAGCTGTTGCGCCAGCAGGGCGAGGCCATGGCCGAGAACATGTACCGCCTGGTCGGCGACTGGATGCGCGGTACCGAGGTGGTGCTGCCGACCCGGGTGCTGGAGCCGGGTATTCACGAGGTGGGTGGGCACCGCCTGCGGCTGCTGGCGCTGGGCGGGCATACCGGTGCCGACCTGGCGATTCTGGATGAAAGCACCGGTGTGCTGTTCGCCGGCGACCTGGTGTTTCACGAGCGCGCGCTGACCACGCCCAACACCCCGGGGCTGGAGGTGTGGCTGAAGGACCTGGACACCTTGCAAGCGCTGCCCTGGAAGCAGCTGGTACCTGGTCACGGGCCGCTGGCCAGCGATGCCCGACCGTTTGCGCAGATGCGTGATTACCTGGGCTGGCTGGATGGGTTGATGCGTGACGGCGCGGCGCGCGGCGATGACATGGCCGAGATGATCCGCAGCCCGATACCCGAGCGGTTTGCTGGTATCAGCCTGACTCGATACGAGCTGATTCGCAGTGTCAGCCACCTGTACCCCCGCTACGAACGCCAGCAGCTGCGGCGCGTGGACGCCAAGCCCCCAATCTGAGGGTGTAACGCGGTTCCCTGTGGGAGCGGCCTTGTGTCGCGAAAGGGGCGCGAAGCGGCCCCAGAATTTGTGCCGATGGCTGAAATCGCCGGGGCTGCCTTGCAGCCCTTTCGCGACACAAGGCCGCTCCCACAGGGGGGGGGCGCGCAGGTTCACTGATACCAAGGAACTAGAAAACTCAGCACTGCGGGCAATTGTTGGCAAGCAGGTCGGGACCAAGAATTCCCGACACACCGGGAAGTTTTCCCGGATACAACAAAAAAACCAAAGGTAGCCGTCATGACCCGATCCACACGTCGTCCCGTGTTCGCCTTGAGCCTGGTGCTCAGCGCCATGCTGCTTGCCGGTGCAGCCCACGCCGCTGTCAGCAATGAAGAAATTCTCCAGGACCCGAAGAACCCGCAGCAGATCGTGACCAATGGCCTGGGCGTGCAGGGCCAGCGCTACAGCCCGCTGAACCTGCTCAATACCGACAACGTCAAGGACCTGCGGCCGGTCTGGGCGTTTTCCTTCGGCGGTGAAAAGCAGCGTGGCCAGCAGGCCCAGCCGCTGGTCAAGGACGGCGTGATGTACCTGACCGGCTCCTACTCGCGGGTGTTCGCCGTGGACGCCCGTACCGGCAAGAAGCTGTGGCAATACGATGCGCGCCTGCCCGATGACATTCGCCCGTGCTGCGACGTGATCAACCGTGGCGTTGCGCTGTACGGCAATCTGGTGTTCTTCGGCACCCTCGATGCCAAGCTGGTGGCATTGAACAAGGACACTGGCAAGGTGGTATGGAGCAAGAAGGTGGCCGACCACAAGGAGGGCTACTCCATCAGCGCCGCGCCGATGATCGTCAACGGCAAGCTGATCACCGGCGTTGCCGGCGGCGAGTTTGGCGTGGTGGGCAAGATCCAGGCCTACAACCCGGAAAACGGCGAGCTGCTGTGGATGCGCCCGACCGTGGAAGGGCACATGGGCTACGTGTACAAGGACGGCAAGGCGATCGAAAACGGCATTTCCGGCGGCGAGGCGGGCAAGACCTGGCCCGGCGACCTGTGGAAGACCGGTGGTGCGGCGCCTTGGCTGGGCGGCTACTACGACCCGGAAACCAACCTGATCCTGTTCGGCACCGGCAACCCGGCACCGTGGAACTCGCACCTGCGCCCGGGCGACAACCTGTATTCCTCGTCGCGCCTGGCCCTGAACCCCGACGATGGCACCATCAAGTGGCACTTCCAGAGCACGCCGCATGACGGCTGGGACTTCGACGGCGTCAACGAGCTGATCTCGTTCAACTACAAGGACGGCGGCAAGGAGGTCAAGGCCGCCGCCACCGCTGACCGCAACGGCTTCTTCTACGTACTGGACCGCACCAACGGCAAGTTCATCCGTGGCTTCCCCTTCGTCGACAAGATCACCTGGGCCACCGGCCTGGACAAGGACGGCCGGCCGATCTACAACGAGGCCAGCCGGCCGGGGGCGCCGGGTAGCGAGGCCAAGGGCAGCTCGGTGTTCGTGGCGCCGGCATTCCTCGGTGCCAAGAACTGGATGCCGATGGCCTACAACCAGGACACCGGGCTGTTCTACGTGCCGTCCAACGAGTGGGGCATGGACATCTGGAACGAAGGCATCGCCTACAAGAAGGGCGCGGCGTTCCTTGGTGCCGGCTTCACCATCAAGCCGCTCAACGAAGACTACATCGGCGTGCTGCGCGCCATCGACCCGGTCAGTGGCAAGGAAGTATGGCGCCACAAGAACTTCGCGCCGCTGTGGGGCGGGGTGCTGACCACCAAGGGCAACCTGGTATTCACTGGCACGCCGGAGGGCTTCCTGCAGGCGTTCAACGCCAAGACCGGCGACAAGGTCTGGGAGTTCCAGACCGGCTCCGGCGTGCTCGGCTCGCCAGTAACCTGGGAAATGGACGGCGAACAGTACGTTTCGGTGGTTTCCGGCTGGGGCGGCGCGGTGCCGCTGTGGGGCGGCGAAGTGGCCAAGCGGGTCAAGGACTTCAACCAGGGCGGCATGCTCTGGACCTTCAAGCTGCCCAAGCAGCTGCAAACGGCAAGCGCCAGTCGCTAAGCCGACAACCTGCCGCTTGCTGCAGGAGACCCTGCGGCAAGCGGCCCTACTACCAAATGACGAGAGCCCCGCTGCCAACGATGCATTCGCCCGGCAGGCGGGGCTTTTTACCATCGGCCCATCGCCTGTCGCCGGACAGGCATCGACCCGCAGAGGCTCAGCATGATCTACGCACAACCCGGAACCCCAGGCGCCATCGTGTCCTTCAAGCCACGCTACGGCAACTTCATCAACGGTGAATTCGTGCCGCCGCTGGGCGGCCAGTACTTCACCAACAGCTCGCCGGTCAACGGCCAGCCGATTGCCGAATTCCCGCGCTCCGGCGCCCAGGACGTCGAGCAGGCCCTGGACGCCGCGCATGCTGCTGCCGAGGCCTGGGGCAAGACTTCGGTGCAGGACCGTGCCCTGGTGCTGCTGAAGATTGCCGACCGCATCGAACAGAACCTCGAAGTACTGGCCGTTACCGAAAGCTGGGACAACGGCAAGGCCGTGCGCGAAACCCTCAACGCCGACGTGCCATTGGCGGCGGACCACTTCCGTTACTTCGCCGGCTGCATCCGTGCCCAGGAAGGCGGCGCTGCCGAGATCAACGAAGGCACCGTGGCCTACCATATCCACGAGCCGCTGGGCGTGGTCGGGCAGATCATCCCGTGGAACTTCCCGCTGCTGATGGCCGCCTGGAAACTCGCCCCGGCCCTGGCCGCTGGCAACTGCGTGGTGCTCAAGCCGGCAGAGCAGACGCCACTGTCGATCACCATTTTCGCCGAGCTGATCGCCGACCTGCTTCCGGCTGGCGTGCTGAACATCGTCCAGGGCTTTGGCCGCGAAGCCGGCGAGGCCCTGGCCACCAGCAAGCGCATCGCCAAGATCGCCTTCACCGGTTCCACCCCGGTGGGCTCGCACATCATGAAGTGCGCGGCCGAGAACATCATCCCGTCCACCGTCGAACTGGGCGGCAAGTCGCCGAACATCTTCTTCGAAGACATCATGCAGGCCGAGCCCGCGTTCATCGAAAAGGCAGCCGAAGGCCTGGTGCTGGCGTTCTTCAACCAGGGCGAAGTGTGCACCTGCCCGTCGCGGGCGCTGATCCAGGAGTCGATCTACGAGCCGTTCATGGCCGAGGTGATGAAAAAGATCGCCAGGATTACCCGTGGCAACCCGCTGGACACCGCGACCATGGTCGGTGCCCAGGCCTCGGAGCAGCAATACGACAAGATCCTTTCCTACCTGCAGGTTGCCCGGGAGGAGGGCGCGCAGCTGCTCACCGGTGGCGCTGCCGAGCGGCTCGATGGCGACCTGGCCAGCGGTTACTACATCCAGCCGACCTTGCTCAAGGGCAACAACAAGATGCGTGTGTTCCAGGAGGAGATCTTCGGCCCGGTGGTGGGCGTGACCACCTTCAAGGACGAAGCCGAAGCCCTGGCGATCGCCAACGACAGCGAGTTTGGCCTGGGCGCGGGGCTGTGGACCCGTGACATCAACCGTGCCTATCGCATGGGGCGTGGGATCAAGGCCGGGCGCGTGTGGACCAACTGCTACCATCTGTACCCGGCGCATGCCGCGTTCGGTGGCTACAAGAAGTCCGGTGTGGGCCGCGAGACGCACAAGATGATGCTCGATCACTACCAGCAGACCAAGAACCTGCTGGTGAGCTACGACATCAACCCGCTGGGCTTCTTCTAAAGCCTGGGAGGGCCTCGGGGGCTGCCTTGCAGCCCATCGCAGGCAAGCCAGCTCCCACAGGTACTGCA
>NZ_JBNRIJ010000001.1:212240-215780 GCF_053557675.1 Pseudomonas sp. XP1
CCTTCCTACCAACGCACCCCGCAAACCTGTCCCAAAGTAGCATTCGGCCCCGTCGCCCCTCGTGCATTAATGCCTCTACCGGAATCGCCCGGCACCAAGAAGAGGAATGCCCCATGTGGACTAAACCCGCCTTTACCGACCTGCGCATCGGCTTCGAAGTGACGATGTACTTCGCCAATCGTTGATGCCTGTCCGGCCATCATCGCGATGGCCGGGTCTTCATTGCGCAAGCCCGTTGTGAACCTGATCGATCGCGAACAAGCCCTGGCCTTGCGCAAGGGCTTTCGCCTGCGCTGGGAGTCGCGCCAGGCGTGCCATGTGCTGCTGTACCCCGAGGGCATCATCGAGCTCAACGCCAGTGCCGGTTGGGTGCTCGAGTTGCTGGACGGCCAGCGCAGCGTGGCGGCTGTCATCGACCGCCTGGCACAGCGTTTCCCCGGTGTGCCGGGGCTCGACGAGGACATCCTGGCGTTCCTGGAGGTGGCCCGTGCCAAGTACTGGATCGAATGAGCCGTGGTCACGCTTTGGTCTGGTTGCTTTCGCTACGGGATGCTTTACGCTGGCGGTTACCTTCCAGAACAATAAGAACAGGCTTCCCGATGAGCCAGAGTTTCAGCCCGCTTCGCAAGTTCGTTTCGCCCGAGATCATCTTTGGTGCCGGCTGCCGGCACAATGTCGCCAATTACGCCAAGACCTTCGGTGCGCGCAAGGTGCTGGTGGTCAGCGACCCCGGTGTGATCGCCGCCGGTTGGGTAGGGGACGTGGAGGCCAGCCTGCAGGCCCAGGGTATCGACTACTGTCTGTACAGCGCCGTATCGCCCAACCCGCGGGTCGAAGAGGTGATGCTCGGTGCCGAGATCTACCGGCAGAACCACTGTGATGTGATTGTCGCAGTCGGCGGCGGCAGCCCGATGGATTGCGGCAAGGCCATCGGCATCGTGGTCGCCCACGGGCGCAGCATCCTCGAATTCGAAGGCGTGGACATGATCCGCGTGCCCAGCCCGCCGCTGATCCTCATCCCGACCACGGCCGGCACCTCGGCGGACGTGTCGCAGTTCGTGATCATTTCCAACCAGCAGGAGCGCATGAAATTCTCCATCGTCAGCAAGGCGGTGGTGCCGGACGTGTCGCTGATCGACCCGCAAACCACCCTGAGCATGGATCCGTTCCTGTCGGCCTGCACCGGTATCGATGCGCTGGTGCATGCCATCGAAGCCTTCGTTTCCACCGGCCACGGCCCGCTGACCGACCCCCATGCGCTGGAGGCCATGCGCCTGATCAACGGCAACCTGGTGGAAATGATCGCCAACCCCACCGATATCGCCCTGCGCGAGAAGATCATGCTGGGCAGCATGCAGGCGGGGCTGGCGTTTTCCAATGCGATCCTGGGGGCGGTCCACGCCATGTCGCACAGCCTGGGCGGGTTCCTCGACCTGCCGCATGGTTTGTGCAATGCGGTGCTGGTGGAGCACGTGGTGGCGTTCAACTACAGCTCGGCACCGGAGCGTTTCAAGGTGATTGCCGAAGTGCTGGGTATCGACTGCCGTGGCCTCAACCACAAGCAGATCTGCGCGCGCCTGGTGGAGCACCTGATCGCCCTGAAGCATGCCATCGGCTTTCACGAAACCCTCGGCCTGCACGGGGTACGCACGGCCGATATCCCGTTCCTGTCGCAACATGCGATGGATGACCCGTGCATCCTCACCAACCCGCGTGCGTCGAGCCAGCGTGATGTCGAGGTGGTCTATGGCGAGGCCCTCTGACGAGCAGCAACGGGCGCTGGCCGGGTTACTGGGGCTGGGCGACCACTCGGCACGCAAGAGCCATTACCCGGAGCTGGCGGCACGCCTGGACGAACTGGAGGCCGAACGCAACCGCTACAAATGGCTGTTCGAAAACGCCGTGCACGGGATTTTCCAGGCCAGCCTGCAAGACGGCATGCGTGCCGCCAACCCGGCGTTGGCACGCATGCTGGGTTACGACAACCCGCAAGCATTGCTGTTTCCGCTGACGGACCTTGCCGCCAACCTGTTTGTCGGCGGGGCCGAGGAGCTGCACGCCATCACCGCGACCCTCGCCCGTGAACGCAGCCTGCACGGCTATGAAACCCGCTTGCGGCGCAAGGATGGCAGCCACCTCGATGTGCTGATGAACCTGTTGCTCAAGCCCGGCCAGGAAGGGCTGGTGGAAGGGTTTGTCGCCGACATCACCGAACGCAAGCTGGCCCAGCAGCGCCTGCAGCAACTGAATGACGAACTCGAGCAACGGGTGGCCGCCCGCACCGATGAACTGCTGGAGGCCAACCGCAACCTGCAACAGCAGATCGCCGAGCGCAAACAGATCGCCCGCGCCCTGCGCGATGCCCGCGACGCCGCGGAAACCGCCAACCGCAGCAAGGACAAGTACCTCGCTGCCGCCAGCCATGACCTGCTGCAACCGCTGAATGCCGCGCGGCTGCTGATCTCGACCTTGCGCGAAAGGCCACTGCCAGAAGCGGAAAAGGTGCTGGTGGAGCGTACCCACCAGGCCCTGGAGGGCGCCGAAGACCTGCTGACCGACCTGCTGGACATTTCCCGGCTCGACCAGGCGGCGGTCAAGCCGGACGTGGCGCTGTACCGCCTCGACGAACTGTTCGGGCCGCTGGTCTCGGAGTTTCGCACGGTGGCCGATGCTGCAGGCCTGAAGCTGCGCGCGCGCATTGGCGACTACGCCATCAGTACCGACCTGCGGCTGATGACGCGTATCCTGCGCAACTTTCTCAGCAACGCCTGCCGTTATACCGACGAGGGCAGGATCCTGCTGGGGGCCCGGCGCCGCGGCGATCACTTGCGCCTGGAGGTGTGGGATACCGGGCGGGGCATCGCGGCGGATCGGCTGCAGGCCATATTTCTCGAGTTCAACCAACTGGACGTAGGCCGCGCCGCCGACCGCAAGGGTGTGGGCCTGGGGCTGGCGATCGTCGAGCGGATAGCCAAGATTCTAGGCTACCGCGTCGGGGTGCGTTCGTGGCCGGGGCGTGGCTCGATGTTCAGCATCGATGTGCCGATCGGCGAAGCCATGCCGCTGCCTATCCATCAGGCCGCGCCGCAGCCTGGCGCAGGCAACCCGTTGCCAGGCCGCCGCCTGCTGGTACTGGACAACGAAGTGAGCATCCTCGAGAGCATGGGCGCTCTGCTCGGGCAGTGGGGCTGCGAAGTGGTTACCGCGACCGACGAGGTTGGCGCCCTGCTGGCATTGCAGGGGCGGGCACCGGAATTGATCCTGGCGGACTTTCACCTGGACCACGGTGTTGTCGGCTGCGAGGTGGTCAGGCACTTGCGTGAACATTTCGGCGCCGCCATACCCGCGGTGATCATCACCGCCGACCGCAGCGATCAGTGCCGACGCTCCTTGAACAAGCTCGGTGCGCCGTTGCTGAACAAGCCGGTCAAACCGGGGAAGTTGCGTGCGGTATTGAGCCAGTTGCTGGGCTGAAGCTTGATCCCATGGTCTTGCACGGGCCTTCGTAGGAGCAGCCTTGTGCTGCGAAGAGGCCGGTAC
>NZ_JBNRIJ010000001.1:215929-297579 GCF_053557675.1 Pseudomonas sp. XP1
GCACGCTTCCTGCGATGGCACACCGTAGGACACGTAATACGCCAACCCCACGAAGATCGCCCCACCCACCGCATTCCCAAGGAACACGGCCACCAGGTTCTCCACCAACTGCCCCCAGCTCAAGTACCCGGCAAAGATCGCTGCCGGAATCAGGAACATGTTGGCCACCACGTGCTGGAAACCGATGGCGACGAACGCCATGATCGGGAACCAGATGCCGAGAATCTTGCCGCTCATTTCACGGCTGGCATAAGACAGCCACACTGCCAGGCACACCAGCCAGTTGCAGCCGATTCCGGACACGAAAGCGTGGAGGAAGTCGGCGTTGGTCTTGCTGGTCGCAGCCGCCAACATCTTGTTCAGGTAGGCCCCCTCGGTCAGGCCCAGCAGGTGACCGAAGCACCCGGCAACGAACAGTGCACCGAACAGGTTGGCGACGGTCACCAGCAGCCAGTTGCGCGCCACGGCGCCTGGGCCGATGCGCCGGGCGAACATCGCCAGGGGCAAGCTCATCATGTTGCCGGTGAGCAGTTCGCCACCGGCCAGGATCACCAGGATCAGGCCGATGGGAAATACCGCGGCGCCCAGCAGTGTGCCGAACGAGGCCCACTGTACCGGGATCATGGTGCTGACGTGGATAGCCAGGAGAAACCCCAGCGAAATGAATGCACCTGCGAGAAACCCCAGGACCAGCGTCGCATGGGTGGATAGATGGGCTTTTTTGACGCCGCTCTCGATGACGAGCTCGGTGATACGGGTGGGGCTGTTGACGGACATTTCGGAAACTCGAACACAGTGACGGCGATGCAACTGGCATGCACGCCGTGGTGGGGCTTGATCAGTACGGGGTAGGCTGCGCCGCTGGCGCAAAAGGTGCGACACCCACCTTCGGGCCAGCGGCGAAGAGGGCGGCAAGCTACATGAGGCAATTTGACGCGGTCAAATCGATGGAATGGATGAGCTGATAGACCGCGTCGATGAGGCCCGCAGGTCAGCGCGCGTAGATCAGCTTCCCGGCAAACCAGGTCTGCAGCACTTGGGTATCGCGCAGCGTTTCGGCATCGACGTCAAGCACGTCGCGGTCAACCACGATCATGTCGGCTTGCTTGCCAACCTTGAGCGAACCGATCTGCTGCTCCAGGCGCATGGCGCGGGCGGCGTTGAGGGTATAGGCCTGGAACATTACCTGGCGGTCGATGGCTTCAGCAGCGTTGAGCACACCTTTGGGCCCCTTGCGGCTGATGGCCTGGTAGATCGCCTGCCAAGGGTCCGGTGTGGTGATCGGCCAGTCGCTGGCGCCAGCAAGGGTGGCGCCATGCTTGAGCAGCGAACGGGCCGGGAAGGTGTGCATGAAGGCCATGGCGTTCACGTACGGCTTGACCAGCTCCATGTTCGATTGGTCGGCGCTGGCCCAGTACAGCTGCATTGCTGCAATCACGTCGAGCTGCTTGAAACGGGCGTATTCCGTGGGGTTGACCATCTGCAAGTGGGTGATGGAGTGGGGGATGCCGCTGTGGCGATCACGCCGTGCCTGCTCGATGCCGTTGAGCGCCTCGCGCACGGCGCGGTCGCCGATGGCGTGCACGTGCACCAGCCAGCCACGGGCGTCGGCGGCACTGACCAGCTCGCCAAAATGCTTCGGGTCCAGCAGCAGTTCGCCGTGCTTGCCGGAGTTGCTGTAGGGCTCGAGCATCGCCGCCGTTTGCGCTGGCGCTTCGGCAACGCCGTCGGCAAACACCTTTATGCCTGGCAGGGTTAGGTTGTGCACGCCGAGAAATTGCCGACGTACCTTGTCCAGTTCGTCCAGGTCGGCCGGGCGGGCCCTGGAATCGGCCATCAGCAGGGCGGCGACGTGGGCGGTCAGCTCGCCGCGCGCGGAGAGGTCCTTGTATACCGGCAACACGCCCAGCGAATGGTTGTTCACATCGGCCCCCGGTAGCTCGTTGGCCAGCGGGTCCATCCAGCCGGTGATGCCCAGCTGCTTGTAATGGTCAAGGGCCATGCGCCCCGCGCTCAGCAGGGTGGCATGGGGCAGCGCGGGCAGCAGGTCGGTCACCGGGTAGTAGCTGGCATCGGCGAGGAAACCGTTCGGTGTCCCGTCCGGGTGTTGGCCGATGGTGTTGCGCGCCTCGGCAGGCAGGGCTGCGATGGTATCGGCATCGATTGCGGCACGCTTGAGCATGGCCTGGTTGGCCCAGCCGGTGTGCATGTCGTTGGCGGCGAACAGGATCGGTTGTGCGGCCCATTGGCCGTGGTTGAAGCGCTGTTCCAGCGCCGGAATGTCGTTCCAGTAGGTGCCCGGTACACCACCTACGACAAGGAACTCGCCGCGCACGGCCTTGCCGTCGCTGCGCCACTGGCGCAGGCGCCGTTCCAGTTCGTCCAGGGCAACCTGCTCACCAGCGAGGTCGGCCAGCACCAGTTGCAGGCCACCCTTGATGGCATGCGAGTGGGCGTCGAGCATGCCTGGCATCAGTACCTTGCCGCCCAGGTCGATGACCCGGGTGCCTTCGGCCTTCAGGCGTAGCACGGCCTGGTTGGAGCCTACCGCGACGATTTTCTCGCCT
The DNA here is from genome assembly GCF_053557675.1 of Pseudomonas sp. XP1. NCBI lineage: Bacteria > Pseudomonadati > Pseudomonadota > Gammaproteobacteria > Pseudomonadales > Pseudomonadaceae > Pseudomonas > Pseudomonas sp. XP1. The sequence continues at coordinate 218,497 of NZ_JBNRIJ010000001.1, forward strand.
TCGACGGCCACGGCCTGCTGCAAGGGTTGGCCGGGCTCGGCGGTGTAGACCTTTGCGTTGTGCAGGATCAGGTCCACGGCCGCGAAACCTGGCATGCAGGTGCAGGCCAGGCCGGCGCTGATTGCCATCTTCAGGAGCTGCTTCATGCTGTGCCTCGTTCTTGTCGTGATGACGCCGCAGACTAGCCAGGGGGCAAGTGCGGATAAAGGTGAGGGCAGGCACAACTTCTTTCGTGATGGGGAAAGAATCCAGCGCCCGTATTTGCCAGAATGCAAGCAGCGGACCTTGCCGTGCCTATTCAAGTCGCCGGCATTTGCGGGTTTGATAGGAGGGGCAGATACTCGCCACCCTCGCATCACCCACACCGTTTGTGCCGAACAGGAAGAAACCATGGACAAGATGATGGCCCTGACCATCTTCGTCGCTGCAGCCGAACACGGCAGCTTCAGCCGTGCGGCCGAGCAACTGGGCAAGACGCCGTCTGCCATCACCAAGGCTGTTGCGCACCTGGAGAGCGAACTGGGCGTGCGCCTGTTCGAACGTACCACCCGGCGCATGGCGCTGACCGAGGCCGGCACCTTGTACCTGGAAGGCGCGCGCCAGGCGTTGATGCACCTGCAGCGGGTGACCGAAGAGGTGGAGCAGTTGCAGCACGCGCTGCGCGGTACCCTGCGTATCACCGCGCCGCCGTCGTTCGGCCCCGCGTTTCTCAACCAGGTATGTTGCCGTTTCATGCGCGAGCACCCGCAAGTGCGCCTGGAGGTCAACCTCAACGATGCCAACGAAGACCTGATCGATGGCGGCTACGACCTGTCGCTGCGCGACGGCCCCACCGACCAGCCGGAGCTGATCGCCCAGCCGCTGATCGAGAACCGCGTGATCCTTTGCGCCAGCCCTGCCTACCTGGCCCGTCACGGCGAGGCGATCACTCTGGAGAACTATGCCCGGCACGACTGGCTGCTGTTGCGCCACCCGCTGCTCAACCGCAGTTTCTGGTGGATCGAACAAGGCGGCCAGACGCTGCGAGTGCGTCAGCCCACCCCTCGGCTGGTGAGCGACAACTTCGACTTCCTGCTGGCCTGCCTGCTCGATGGGCAGGGCTTGCAATTCGTACCCACCTGGTGTGCCGCCCCCTACCTGGCCAGCGGGCAACTGGTGGAGGTGATGCCCGGCTACTGGCGGGCGCTGAGCGCGTTCGGCCCCTGGGTGCACGTGCTGTACTTGCCGCACCGGCGCAATACCCGCAAGGTGCAGGCGTTCATTGCCTTGCTGCATGAGCACCTGCACGGGCAGGGCGCGCAGAGGCTGGCACGGGGCTGAGTTTTTCCATCGGGGCACAAAAGTTGTGCGGGTTGTGGCGATGATCGATTGGGGGATGCCTCGTTAGGCTAGCGGTGCTTGCCTACCACCGCGGCCTGTACCAGGAGTTCCCCGCCTTGAAGATCCACACCCATGTCAGCGACATCCGCAACCCCCTCGAGCGTGGCCATCAGATTGGTGCGCGCTTCGCCGAGCAGATCCGTACCACAACTGCACTGTATCTGGGCTTTTTCCCGCGGGTTGGCGTGCCCTTGAGTGAGGCGCAGCGTATCGGCGAAAACAGCTTGGCAGCCCTGGAAGCCTGGAGCCCGGGCCTGGCCGCTGAAGTGGCCGGCATGGCCAGCGGTGCCGAGCTGCCGCTGTGGCAGCTGGCGAGCCTGAACGCCCGCACTGAAGTACTGGCGGCCCGAACCCGCCACAGCGAATGCTCGACCACCGTGCATGCACCCCGTGGCGCGCGTGCGCCGCAGACCCTGCAGACCTGGGATTGGCATGACAGCCTGTGCCCCCATGGCCTGATGTTGGCGCTGCACACCGAGCGCGGCATGAACGTCAAGCTGTTCTGCGAGTTCGGCATGCTCGCCAAGCTTGGTGTGAACAGCGCGGGCCTCGGCTTGCACTTCAATATCCTCCACCACGCCAGTGACAACGACAGTGGTGGTGTGCCGGTGCACGCCATCGCCCGGCGCCTGCTGGAGGAGGCCAGCAGTGTCGAAGAGGCCATCGAGCTTGCCCGTTCGGCGCGGGTCAGTGCCTCTACCGTGTTGACAGTGTTCTCCCGCCAGGACCGCAGCCCGCGTGCGGCCAGCATCGAATTGAGCCCCGCGCGCACTGCCTTGGTCCTGCCACGGGAAGACGGCTGGCTGCTGCACACCAATCACTTCCTCGACCCACAGCTGAGCCTGGGCGAGCAGGTCGCCGACCATGCCGATACCCAATGCCGCCTGGGCCACCTCGAGCAGGTGGTCGGCCAGATGGCCAGCCCTGACCTGCGTGCCCGGGCCGAGGCCATGTGCGGCGCCGAGGGCGACAAGGCGCCGATCTGCTTCCACCCGGACATGGCCATGCCCGATACCGAACGCTGGGAAACCTTGCTCAGCGTCGGCATCGACACCGAACGCTGTGCCCTGCAGTACGTGGCCGGCACGCCCGTGCAACTGGCCAAGGCCGGCTTCGACACTTTCTGAGCCAACCCGGTGCTGCCAGCTCAAGGCGGCACCGCTGAACGAGAACAACAACAATGCATGCGCAACATTTCCGCCCTGCGTCATCCCGTTCCGCCTTGCGAACCTTCTGCGTCTCCGGACTGGGGACGGCGCTGGAATTCTACGACTTCATCATCTACGGCACTGCCGCCGCACTGGTGTTTCCCCAGGTGTTCTTCCCGCAGATGGACCACCTGACAGCCACGCTGGTGGCCTTCAGCGCTTTCGGCGCGGGCTTTCTTGCCCGACCGTTGGGCGGCCTGGTGTTCGGCCACTTCGGCGACCGCATCGGCCGGCAGAAGGTACTGGTCGCCACCTTGCTGCTGATGGGCATGAGCACCTTCCTCATCGGCTGCCTGCCCGGGCATGCCAGCGTCGGCGTGGCCGCGCCGATCCTGCTGGTGCTGCTGCGCCTGGTCCAGGGCTTTGCGGCAGGCGGGGAGTGGGGCGGCGCCGCGCTGTTCGGCATCGAGTCTGCGCCACCGGGGCGGCGCGGGCTGTGGGGTAGTTTCACAAGCATGGGCATCGGCGTGGGTGGCATCCTCGGGGCTGGGGTGTTCGCCATCGTCAGCGCGGCCTTCGATGACAACCTGGTCGATTTCGCCTGGCGCATCCCGTTCTGGCTGGGCGGCACCCTGGTACTGATCGGCCTGTACGCGCGCCTGAAGGCACCGGCAGCGGCCACCACGCCCGTGACCAAATCTGTACATGCGCCGTTGGCCGCGGCCCTGCGCCAACGTCCGCGGCAGCTGATGCTGTGCACCGGGATCGCCTTCGGTTACTGCACCATCGCCTACATCGGCAGCACCTTCTTCCTGACTTACGCCACGCAGGTGGGCTTCGGCAGTACCGAGGCGTTGATGTTCGATTTGGCACTTTCGGTCGCTATCGTGCTGTCGGCGCCGTTGTTCGGCGACCTGTCGGACCGTTTGGGGCGGCGTACCGTAATGGGTTTCGGCGCAGTGGCCATGGCTCTGGGGCTGTTCGTGTTCTTTTCTCTGGTGGGCATGAAGAGCTTTGCCATCGCCTTGTGCGCCTACAGCCTGACTGGCCTGCTGATGGGCGCGACCCAAGGGCCTATCCCAGCCTTCCTCGGCGAGCAGTTCCCGCGCAGCATGCGCTATTCGGGTATCTCGGCCAGCTACCAGATCGGCGCCGCGCTGGGCGGCGGTACCGCGTCGAGCATCGCTACGGCAATCCTGATCCTCACCAACCAGGACCCACTGGGCGTGGCGCTGTATGGCGCGGGAGCCCTGGCACTGGTTGCGGTGTGTTCGCTCATGCTGCGCGAGACATCGCGGTTGAGCATGGCGCAGATCGATGAGGAGGCGCCGGCCGGAGCGCGTGGTGCCCTGCAACGCGATAACTGCGAAACAGCGGGATAGAGCATTCAAAGACATCTACCAAGTTTGGATCCAGTTGTTGGTAAAACTTTCCATTCGGTCAAGTTGCGATAACTTAGCAAACTAACTAACTTGATTTAGTGTACCGCCTGTCGGTCGTTTTGCTCGAGAAATGAACGATTTGGGCGACGCTGACTCCTATTTGCCAGCAGGTGCCTTCAATGTGATTGCACCTCGCGCCTTTCCCCCAGAACTTATGGACGTTCAACCTCATCGGCATCGCAGGGATGCTCATGGGGCTTTTTTTTTCGAATAGTGGAGCAATGCCATGACCAACCGAGGCTCTTCGGGTGAGCCACTGTGTGTATTGAATAACAATCTGCTTTTTCATTTAACGATTCGAATTTGGCTTTGCCGCTGCGATTAAATCGTTCGCACGCCTATTGCAAAGTCATCTAGCGCTAACGCATTACGTGGAGAAAACGTCGTGGAGATTAATACAATTATTAGCCTGTTCGGGCAGAAAGAATCCATGGAGCTGGTGCGGTTGTCGGTGATTTACGTTCATTTGCTGGCCTGTTGCATTGCCATCGGCCTGGTGTTCGCCAGTGATGCCGAGATGGTCAGGAACTTGTTGAAAGGTCATAAAGAGGCCGGGCATGACAGTAAGCATATGACGAGCTTGCAGAAGTCCGTGGCCAATGCCCTGATATTCTTGTGGCTCACGGGCGCCGCAGTGATTGGAATTGACTACCTTGATAAAGGTATGAACTATTTTGCCAATCCGAAACTTCAAGCGAAGGTCATTATTGTCATGCTGCTGACCTTCAACGGCATGTTGTTGCATCGTTATGTATTGCCTGCCTTGCTCAAGGCGGGCAACTTGCTGGACCTTAATTTTGGCGTGCGGATGTTCGCGCTTTTCTCCGGCGCACTGTCGGGTGTGTCCTGGCTGTATGCGGCGATGCTGGGCGTTGGCCGGCCACTGGCCTGGAAATACTCGCTGACCGAGTTGCTGCTGGCCTATCCGGTACTGATCCTGCTTGGCTTTGTCATGATGGCTGCCCTGACCCAGTGGGCACGCAACCGTAGCCAGGCCGAACCGGTCCCGGCGCCTGTCTGGCGACTGGCAGGCATTCCTACCTGATTGCCTGAATTACGCTTCAATTGCGCCGCGAACCGGGGAGCGTGGTTCGCGGCGAGCTCGTTTCATGCGCAGCGTCCGGGCGGTTCGCCTGGCGGCTCACACACCGAATGCGGCGGGCTTGCGGGCGGAGTTCACTGCTCGACAGCGCAGTGAGGAAGGGCTGGGTGATCTCCAGGACGCGCCAAACGAGCGATATCTGTTGCTCTGCGCGACAGTAGTACACCCACCCGAAATCTTCACAGTGCGCAAGACTTGCACAAGCCCTGTGGGAGCGGGCTTACCCGCGAAAGGGCCGGAACAGGCAGTCGAGAAATTTCAGGAGTTCAACAATGGCCATACATGGCAGGCCCGTGTCGTTGAATTTGAACGTCGCGCCTGGGGAGGGCTCTTAAATGCAAAGGACATTGTGAGGGCTCCCTTATGAGCATTGAACGCAGCATCCCCGAGCTCGAGGCCTGGTACGCCCAGTACGACGACATCAGTTACCGCCGTGAGTCGCCGGATGCCTACCACCATGAACTGCTGCGCACCGCCGAGGCCCTGCGTGACGATGGCGCGATCGATTGGGACGACTGGCTGGCACTCAAGGCATTGGCTGATGACGCCCATGTGCGCGCCCTGGAAGATGCCGTGCAGGCCCATGTCAGCGACCCCGACGCATGAAAGCGCTGAAGATTGCCACGTTCAACATCAACGGCATTCGTAGCCGGCTGCCGGCACTGCTGGCCTGGCTGGAGCGGGAGAAGCCCGACATTGCCTGCCTGCAGGAGCTCAAGGCGGCGGATCAGCAGTTTCCTCGCCAGGCGCTCGAAGCGGCGGGTTATGGTTGCCTCTACCAAGGGCAGCCTTCGTGGAACGGCGTGGCCATTCTGGCGCGGGGCAGCGAACCGCTGGAAGTACGTCGTGGCCTGCCTGGCATGGAGGACGACAACCAGAGCCGCTACCTCGAGGCAGCGGTGCAGGGAGTGCTGGTTGCATGCCTGTATCTGCCGAACGGCAACCCGCAACCGGGGCCGAAATTCGATTACAAGCTCCGCTGGTTCGAAAGCCTGATCGCCCATGTGAAAGGGCTGCATGACAGTGACCATCCCGCGCTGCTGGCGGGTGATTTCAATGTGGTGCCTATCGACATGGATATCTACAACACGCGCTCCTGGATGAAGGACGCGCTGCTGCAGCCCGAATCACGCGCGTGCTACCAGAAACTGCTCCAGCAAGGTTGGGTCGACGCCATCCGCCATCTGTATCCGGACGAACGCATCTATACCTTTTGGGATTACTTCCGCAACCACTGGGCCCGCAATGCCGGGTTACGTATCGACCACCTGCTGCTCAACCCCGAACTCGCGCCTTACCTGAAGCGAGCAGGCGTCGATGCCTGGGTGCGTAACGAACCCAAGGCCAGCGACCATGCACCAGTCTGGATCGAGCTGAGCACGCGTCGTCGGCCGTAGGGCAGTTCGAGCGAACCTTCAACTACCGGAACTACCGCTGGAGCCCGCACCACCGGAGCCTCCGGTCCCGTTGTCGCGTTCCGATCCATTGCTGTCACTACCCGATCGGTCGGTAGTGCCATCGCCACCGGTATTGTCAGTATCATTGCTATCGGTGCCGCCAGAGCCCGTGCCCATGGCATCCGCAGGCGTGCCGGAACCAGTCGCTCCACCTTGGCCGTTCATATGCCCGCTGTCATGCGGTTGCGTGCCAGGGGCACGCTGATCGTTCAGGTCGGTGGCTGCAAGCACCACAGGTGCGCTGGCCCCCAGGCACAGTGCGAGCAGTAACGAATGAGGCTTCAATATCTTCATGGCGATGCTCCTTTGCAGATTGGTCACCTTCTGTTCGGCCAGCATCGTCCGCGGCCGTGCCGTTTATTCGACGGAATGCATGGGGCACTGAAATGCACCGTGGCGGGTTATCCCACGTGAATGCTTTGAGGCCCGCGCTTCGATTCCTCTGGCAAGGCCGTGACCTTGATCGCGCGTACCGGTACGGCGAACTTGGCACCAACCTTCGAGAAGCGCTCGAGCAGGTGGAAATTGATCGCTTGCTGGATGTCCATGTACAGGTTGTAGCCGGGGTCCTTGACGATGTACACGCACTCGAATTCCAGCGCTTCCTTGCCGAAGCCGCGCAGGTGGGCACGGTCGAAGCGCACCTGCTGCTGAGCCTTGATTGCTTCCTCGACAATAGCGGGTGCTTTCTTCACGGCCTCGGTTGGCGTGTCGTAGGACAGGCCGAACTCGAACACGATTCGTCGTTCCTGCAGGCGCTTGTAGTTCTGGATGGTGCTGCTGATCATGCTGGCGTTGGCCATGACGATCTGCTCGCCGCCCAGGCTGCGGATGCGTGTGGTCTTCAGCCCCACGTGTTCCACCGTGCCGGCCAGGGGGCCGATGACGATGAAGTCGCCCACCTCGAACGGCTTGTCCACGGCGATGGATAGCGAGGCGAACAGGTCGCCGAGGATGTTCTGCACGGCCAGTGCAACAGCGATACCGCCTACCCCCAGACTGGCGACGAAGGCGGTGATGTTCACGCCCAGGTTGGAGAGCATCGCCAGCAGCACCACTGACCACAACAATACACGCGCGCCCCATGCCGACAGCGTGGCCAGCGCGCTGCCCTGGTTCAACCCGTCGGTGCGATGCCGGGCGAAGTAGCGACTCAGGCCCAGGCCGATGGCGCGGTTGGCCCATAACCCTATCTGCAATGCCGCGACCACGAACCACAGGCTACCAACCCGGGTCAGCCAGCGCTCGGGCAGGTCGAGCATGCTCAGGCCCACCAGCAGCGAGGCAAGGAACAGCAGAAAGTTGCTGGTTCCGGCAAGCACCTTGGCCAGTACGTGGCTGAGCGCGCCGTCGTGCTCGGACCAGCGCCTGACCCGATGCAGCATGAAACTGATGGCCGCCCGCGCCACGAGGAATGTCAGCACGGCTACCGTCAGCGCCAGCAACAGGTTGAGAACGGAAACTCCAAACAGTGTGGTATCGGTGAACAAGGCGATGATGCGATCACTCATGAGACATTTGCCTCCTTGCGTGGAACCGGGTGACTGGGGGAGCGGCATTTCCGGTGAAGCAGGCAATGCCGCTGGATCGGTGAGCCTCAGCCGTCGGACTGCTCCTCTGGCGGCACCTGGCCTTCGGGCCAGTCGGGTGCTTCCTGCTCCTGCTCCTGTTCAGGCACGGGCTCGCCTGGGTTGTGTGGTACTTCGTCCACGTAAGGGTCGGGGTGGTTGGGTTCGATCATGGTCTGGTTCCTCGCTGTCGGGCTATCAGGCATGTGTTCAGGCGTTCAGCCGGATTCCACTGCGGTGTTTTTCTTCCAGCCCCGCAGGTTCATGGCGCACAGGCAACCCTGCAGGATGATCAGCGCCCAGGCCTGCGCCTGCCACCCCCACACGGCCCACAGTACATTGCTGCCAATAAAGCAGCAGAAGCCCAGCTTGCGCCGGCCTGGGCGCCGTGAGCCGATGCACCAGGCGGCAAGTACCGTCAGGGCCATGGCGGGCCATTCAAGAAAGTCGATCCAGGCCTCCATCACGCGGCACGCTGTTCGCCTTTGAGCAGTTTCTTCTGCGCCTCCATGGCCTGGCCGAGCTCATCCAGCTGCTGCTTGCCCAGCAGCTTGCGGGCAGTCGGGAACAGCTCGCTTTCTTCTTCCTCGATATGGTGTTCCAGCAGCTCCTTCATCACCTTGACCCGCCCGGCAAACTCGACGGTGCCGGTCTCGGTTTGCAGCAGGTCCGGCAGCACCAGCGAATCTACGGTGCGGTGCTCTTCCTTGGCTTCGTAATACATCTTCGCTTCTTCCTTGCCGCCGGCCTGCTTGATGGCCGGATACAGGATTTCTTCTTCCAGAGCGGTGTGGATTGTCACTTCTTGCTTGATGCGTTCAAGCAACTCGGCGCGTTTCTTCACCGCGCGCTCGGTGGTGGAGGAGAGTTCCTCCAGCAACTTCTTCACCAGTTCATGGTCCTGGATCAACAATTCGATAGCGTTCATGCAACACCTCTTCGGGGTTGGAAAAATCACGATTGCCTTCGATGGAGTAGGGCGCGGGCGCCAAGGTTCAAAGCGGATGATCAACGTACCGGTGTGTGGGAGGCCGGCCGCACGAGGTCCCGCGCAGGTTGCACCGGCCGGGCAGGGTCATTCCTGCGCAATGATCGAGATCTTGCCGTTGCGCTCGACGATGGCGAACTTGATCTGCTCGACGCTTTCGATTCCCTGGCTGTCCCGAGCCGATTCGAGAATGTCGTCCTCGGTCAGCCGCGCCCGCCGCATTCGGTGGTGGAGAAAGCGACCTCGTTCCACTACCAGTGTCGCGTGGCCGTCGACCAGCCGGGCCAGGCGCCTGGAATTGAGCTTGGCCAGCGACAGGCCGACATCCAGGACGATCAGCGTGGCGATCACCAGCATGGCGTTGGTGAACGAGAAGTCCTCGCCGAGCAATGCCTGCTGGGTTGCTTCGCCGATGATCAGCAGCAGGACGAAGTCGAAGGTGGTGAGGTCTGCCAGCGAGCGCCTGCCAGCCACGCGAAACAGCAGCATCAGCGCGATGTACATGCCTGTCGCACGAAGAATGGAGTCCATGGCGCGCTCCTACGGGTAGAGGAAGGTCGAGAAGTGCACTGTGCTGTCCGGGCCCGCGCTGACAACACCTTCGAGAGTACCGACGTATTCGCTGCGCAGGGTCAGGTAGAGGGTGGCGATACCCTCTTTGCTGGTGCCGAGCTGGAGCAGCAGCGACCTGCCATGGGAACGCGACACTTGCGGCTCTGGCTGCAGCGTTTCGATACTGGCTTCGCGAAGGAGGGTCCCCCCGAGCAGCAGCATCACAGGCTCCCCGGCAGTACCGCGAACCGTGATGCGCAGATTGTCGGTGGTGCCTGTGCGGCTGAGGCGCTGATACTCCACATGCACCCGGCCGTCCTCGCTGGTGACCTGCGCGTCACTGAGCGGACCATTGCCGAACACCCCGGCCAGGGCCAGCAGCACGACCAGCACCAGGGCATACCATCCCACCCGTTCGAAACGCCAGACCCGCTGCTGCATCCGCATGTCTTCCTCGACGGGGTGGCGCCTTGAAACCAACTCCTCTTCGTCCATGCCCGTAGCCCCCTCAGGTAACCCCTCAGGCGCGCTCACCACGCAGCCAGCGTTGGTGGTAATGCGCCAGGTGCGACAACCCGTAGAGCGCGCCCTGGCGGATTACCTCCGCGCGTTCGCCGAAAAAGCGCTGGCTACGCGTGAACACCGCCAAGGGCTCGCCGGCGAACGCCCAGGCAAAGCACACGGTGCCAGGGGCGATGGTATCCTGCGGCTCCGGCCCGGCGACACCCGTGCTTGCAATGGCAACGGTGGCATCGCTGTCTTTCAATGCGCCGAGCGCCATCTCCCAGGCTACCGCCTCACTGGTCAGGCCGTAGCGTTCGATGGTTTGTGGGCTTACGCCGAGCAGGCGCTTTTTGGCACTTGGCGAGTACACCACGTAGCCGCTTTCCAGTACCTCGCCGGTTCCCGGCACTGCTGCCAGCAGCGCAACCATGGCACCGGCAGTGCAGGACTCTGCCGTGGTCAGCACCAGTTTGTGGACCTTGAGGTAATCAAGGGCCTCGAGTACGGGGTCGGTCGCCATGGCGGTCACTCGTGCGTTGTTTTGTGGTGGACGTGTTTCCTGCGGAATTGGTTCATTGCGTGTGTACCACCCATCAACGGCGGGTAAAGCTTCCTGAACTTTGTTCCGCTTGCTGGCTTCCTCTTGGTAGGAGGTGGTGGCGCGGACCACGCGCTGCTGCTGGAACAAGCAGAGGAGAAGCGATCATGACCGAGCCTGTGACGTATTTCTGGATCGCTGTGGCGGCGATCATTGTGTTGCTCGATCTGTGGGCCATCGTCAGTGTTTTCCGCAGTGACAAGAACGATGTGACGAAAGCGATGTGGGCACTGTTGCTGTTGGCGCTGCCCATTGTCGGCCTGGCTATCTGGGGCGTGCTTGGACCGCGTGGAATCAAACGCGGTACCGGGCCGTCTTCGCCTGAACACAGCAAGGGGTAGGAGGGGGAGATGAAGAAAGAATCGGATGCACCTCGCAGCGGAACCCAAGGTGAAGAGGAACGGGACAATGATGCGCAGCGTCCTGATGGGTCAACCGGCACGTCCCATGATTCCACTGCACAGAAAGCAGCTCGTGATGAAACGCAACGCAAGCGTTGAGCGGGCCGGCTTTAAGAAATGAATTCGCAAGCGGTCCGCGTATCCTGTGGGAGCGGCTTTAGCCGCGAAGAATCCAACGCGGTGCATGGCACCGGCTGCGCCGTGTTCGCGGCTAAAGCCGCTCCCACAGGGTCCCTGCTAACTCAATGAGTTATGGGCCGTTCCAGGAGAGCGGGTAACCCCGGTTGCAGCGCCGATCATCGCTGTATCCCACCGAATGTATGGTCAGGCCCCAATGTACCGGCGGCAGCGCCCGGCACGAGGATGACCTTGCGGCAGTCGTCCTGCTTCTGGTCGAACAACTTGTAACCCAGGGCCGCTTCTTCCAGGGCCAGGCGGTGGGTGACGATAAGTTCCGGTTGCAGGCGCCCGGCCTCGATATGTTCGAGCAGTTCGGGAAGGAATTTCTGCACATGGGTCTGGCCCATCTTGAACGTCAGCCCCTTGTCGAAGGCATCGCCAAACATGAAGGCGTGGATAAAACCCGCATAGACCCCAGGCACGCTGACCACGCCGCCCCGGCGCACCGCGGCGATGCTCTGGCGCAGCGCCTTGCCGCTGCTGCCCTCGATCTTCAGTGTGGTCAATACTGTTTCGGTGGTACTGCCCTTGGCCTCGAAACCGACCGCATCGATGACTGCGTCCACACCGCGCATGCCTGGGGTCAGGCGGATGATGCTGTCGGCCGGGTCATCATCCTGCTCGAAGTTGATCGGCACCACGCCGTAGGCGTCGCGAGCGAACGCCAGGCGGTAGTCATTGTCGTCGACCATGAAGATTGTCTGGGCGCCCAGCATGCGCGCGCAGGCTGCGCTCAGCAGGCCGACCGGCCCGGCGCCATAGATGGCCACAGTCGAGCCTGGGCCGACCTGCGCATTGGTAACGGCCTGCCAGGCCGTGGGCAGGATATCCGAGAGGAACAGCACCTTGTCGTCCGGCAGGGCGGTAGGCACCTTGAACGGGCCGACGTTGGCCTTGGGCACCCGCACGAAATCCGCCTGGCCGCCGGGCACGCCGCCATAAAGATGGCTATAGCCGAACAGTGCGGCGCCGGGTGGGATGTTTTTCTTGTTGATGATTGCACCGCGGCCGGTGTTGGTGGTTTCGCAAGCGGCGAACTGGTCGAGTTGGCAGAAGAAGCAGCTGCCGCAGGCGATCACGAAGGGAATTACCACGCGGTCACCGACCTGCAGGTTGGTCACCCCGCGGCCGGTCTCTTCGACGATGCCCATGAACTCGTGGCCGAAGATATCGCCCGGCTCTGTCTGTGGAATCTTGCCATGATAGAGGTGCAGGTCGGAGCCGCAGATGGCGGTAGCGGTGACCCGAAGGATGATGTCGTCTTCGTCCTGGATGAGCGGGTCGGGGACATTGTCGACCCTGACGTCCTGGGTTCCGTGGTATGTCAGTGCTCTCATTGGTTCATCTCCTGCAGAGGCGGGTCCGGATGGTCTATGCAGGGGAAGCCAAGGAGACAGGGAAAGTTCAGGTGGAATCGTCCAGTGGCAAGTTTCAGTGTTACTGGCCCCGTTCAACACCATGAAGAACTGTCATTGGGGTGACATGGCATCAGGTGAAACCGGCGACCGGAGGAAACTTTAGCTGTCCTGCCAGGCTCAACCGTGCTCAAGCCGAGCGTAAAACCATGAACAAGAATCCAGCATTGCAAACAAGCTTTGCCCCTTCGGCCACGCCACGCCAAGTCGCGGGCTTGCTGACATCGGCCATGTTGCTGATGCTTGCCTCGGGGGTTGCGCCGCTTGATCGTGCGGATTGGTGGCTCGAAAACGTTTTGCCGCTGACACTCCTGCTCACCTTGGCTGCGACCAGCCGTTATTGGCGCTTTTCTCGGCATGCTTACCTGGCAATCGTGGTGATGCTGGCGATTCACGAGCTAGGAGCGCATTTTACCTATGCCAAAGTCCCCTATGACGCTTGGCTGCGTGCGCTTACCGACCACTCTCTGAATGCCTGGATGGGCTGGCAGCGCAACCAGTTCGATCGTCTGGTGCATCTGAGTTACGGCCTTTTGTTCGTCCTGCCGATCAGGGAGCTGCTCCAGCGCCAGGCCCTGTTGCGAGGCGGCTGGTTGGCGTTGTGTACTGTTTCCTTCCTCCTCGCCACATCGGCGCTGTACGAGCTGCTGGAGTGGATAGGTGGCCAATACCTGGGTGATGATCAGGCACAAGCCTTTGTCGCTACCCAGCAAGACCCTTGGGATGCGCAAAAGGACATGGCCCTGGCTTTGCTCGGTGCACTTGTCACCTTGTTGATCCAGCGGTTTGGGGCAATCAAGGTCTGGGGCAGAAGGGTAGTGAGTTTGGAGGGGAGCACGGGTGACGGGTAGAAACAAAAGGCCTCTCCATCGCTGGAAAGGCTTTTTGCAATCAGCCTGTGACCGTTGAAAATCCCTTAAGTTTCCATCGGGAAAACAATAACTTGGGGAATTTTTCCAAGTCTTGTCACTCGTCGGATTTCCATTGTAAGCCCCTGTCCAGAGCCTCAGGATCGCCTCCGTATCCCTTTGAGGCTTTCACAAATGAAGTACTCCTCGATTCTGTTGTTGTCACTTGGCCTGCTGAGCGGCGTTGCGTCGGCAGGCGGCAATACCGAAGCAGGCATAGGTGGCGCATTGGGTGGAGTATTGGGCTCGGTAGTCGGCCAGTCGATCGGCGGCAGCACCGGCTCGGCAATCGGCGCCGGCCTGGGTGGCGCGGCCGGTGGTGCGGTGGGTGCCGACAAGCACAGCCGTGGAGAGGCGGCCATTGGCGGCGCACTGGGTGCAGCTGGCGGCAACGTGGTGGGTCGCAAGATGGGCGGCACCACTGGCAGCATGATCGGCGCAGCAGCCGGTGGCGGTGTGGGTGGTGCCTTGGGCAACCACATGGGCCGGGAATACGATGACGAGAGCGGGCATCGCTACCGTGATTATGACGACGATGACGACGATCGGGGCTGGCGTCGTCACCGCCACGACCGTGGCCATCACTACGGCTGGCGCAACAAACACCGCCACGACGACTGATCTCGCCGAGGCGGTTACGCTGTTTTCTTTACCTGCTTGGGGCCGCTTTGCGGCCCTTTCGCGACACAAGGCCGCTCCCGCAAAGGCTCTGTTCCATGCGCGACAGCGCAGCCATGAGGTAGAGGGCTGTTGTGGTCTGCCGCGCCTAGTTCGTTGGCAAGAGGATCACGAAGTTCTTTTTCATGTCTTCCAGCACGGTCCATTTGCCCTTGGCGCCCGGTTCGATGATGAACGTGTCGCCAGCGGCCAGTTTGATGGGGGCGCAACCCTCAAGCTCGATGACGCAGCATCCACTCAGGACATGGCAGAACTCCCAAACCTTGTAGTCGATGCGCCACGCTCCGGTGCTGGCTTCCCATTCTCCGGAAATGCGACCTTGCTGTTCATCGTGATAGTACTTGGACGTCAGCGTATGAGGGGTGCCTTCCACCACCTCTTCAAAAAAGGGAAGGTCGCGTATCGGTTGGATATCCAGTTCGCGGAACACGGTCAGTTTCTTGTTCATGGCTTTTTCTCGAGCACGTTTTGGTTAGGGCGATACATCAAATAGGCTTCACCGGTTACGCCCAGCATCGGGTGCGGAACGATCTGGCAGGTTTTAACAATTTGAAAACCGTGACGTTCGTAGAAGCGGCGTGCACCGTGGTTTTCTGCATAATCGATCAGGCATAGCCCATTCAGGCCCGACTCCTCGGCGCGCTGCTGGGCGTGGCGAAGAAACTGGACGCCCAGCCCCTGGCTGCGCCAGGCTTCATCCAGGGCCAGGCTGGATATGTACAAGGTGTCGGGTATTTCCATTTCGGAATAAGGCGCGAGGACCGGGTCTGCCTCGACAGACCTGTCAGGGGTCTCGTGCAAGGCATAGCTATGCATCATGCCGATGACACGCCCTTCGAAAGTGGCCATCAGGCAGTTCTTGTAGGAAAAGTCGCCTTGTTCCCTGGCATAGCGAGACGCACCGACGCTCAGCAATGCTTCTCCAGGAGCGGCAAGCTTGCTCCATATGTAATCGGCCATGCCCTCCGATGTCAGTTGAAAGAAGCGCGCAATATCGTGCGCGTCCGAGGCTTGAGCGGGCCTGAAGTCGATAGGCATGTACAGTGCTCCCATGGGATCGGGTGGTTAGTTTTCAAGGATTACTCCTTTGGCAGGGAGGCAGGGTAGGCGGGTTGAACGGTGCCCATCATGCTGTGGGCGAACACCGTCAGCACGGTGTGCGACGCTGTCCCATGCACAAAGACAGGTTGCCGTCTGATGGCTCATGCCTGGGGAATTGATCGTGCAGTTACCGGAGGTGGTTAGGCGAGAAACGGGCGATGTGTACGCCCATTGGGGGGAGGGCCGGAAACAGAGCAGGGGTGAGCCCCGTATGGAGGTCGTATGTCACGAAAGGCAGCTACCGGCCCACGGCGGACACTGATCCAAAGCTCTGTAGTCAGTACCGGCCTCATCGCCGGCAAGCCGGCTCCCACAGGAATACCACCAGCCTTCAGGTATGCGCTGTACCTGTGGGAGCCGCGCTTGCCGGCGATGGGCCGCGAAGCGGCCCCGGTTACAGATTTCCGCTATGGGTCGTTAGCCGCCATTCGCGACTACGACAGACAAGGATCGATTGTGGGCAGCTGTGGATCACCCCTTTACCTTTTATCTTCGCTAGCCTGGAGCACCCCGGCAGCATGCCTTGGCAATGCGATAGAAATCAGGGCAGCCAGCAGAACAAACGCTGTGGAGATCCACAGGCAGGCTCCCAGCCCATAAGCCTGGAATACCCAACCGGAAAGCAGCGTACCGACCAGCCGCCCTAGCGCGTTGGACATGTAATAGAAGCCCACATCCAGCGATACCCCGTCTTCCTTGGCATAGCTGACGATCAGGTAGCTGTGCAGCGATGAATTCACGGCGAACAGCACGCCGAACAGCATCAGCCCGCCCACTAGCACCACCTGCGCCGACCAGCCTGCCGACAGGCCCAGGGCGATGAGCGCCGGCAGCCCGGCAAGGACGATCGCCCAGATGAAGGCCGCGCGACCGTCGGGCACATGGCCGCGTTTCTTGCCAGTGATGTGGGGCGCAAGTGACTGGACGATGCCGTAGCCGATTACCCATGCAGCCAGGAAGCCGCCGACCAGCCAGAAGTCCCAGCCGAAAGCCGTGCTCAGGTACACCGGCAAAGCCACGACGAACCAGACGTCACGGGCACCAAAGAGAAACAGCCGTGCGGCCGAGAGAATGTTGATGGCTTGGCTCTTGGACAGCATGTCGCGGAATTTCGGTTTGGCCTTGGCCTTGCCCAGGTCCTTCTTCAGCAGGATCAGGCTGCCGATCCAGATCAATGCCAGTACCGCCGCCATGGCCAGCACCGCCAGGGTGAAGCCGAGCAGGGCGAGCAGGGCGCCGCCAAGGAAGAAACCAACGCCCTTGAGCGCGTTTTTCGAGCCCGTCAGGATGGCGACCCACTTGTACAGCGTGCCTTGCTGGCTGTCCGGCACCAGAAGCTTGATGGAGCTCTTGGCGCTCATCTTGTTCAGGTCCTTGGCGATGCCGGAAAGCGCCTGGGCCATCATCACCCAGGCCACCGTGAGCCAGGCTGCCGGTACCGTGAGCATCAGCAGGGCCAGGACCTGCAGGCCCAGGCCTATGTTCATGGTGCGATTCAGCCCCAGGCGGGCGCCGAGGTAGCCGCCTGCCAGGTTGGTGATCACGCCGAACACTTCGTAGAACAGGAACAGCGCCGCGATTTGCAACGGCGTGTAGCCCAGTGAATGGAAGTGCAGTACCACCAACATGCGCAACGCGCCGTCGGTGAGGGTGAAGGCCCAGTAGTTGCCGGTAACCAGCAGGTACTGACGCACTTCCATGGACAGGGCTGACAACGCCTTCATGATTGCCGTCTACTCCGCCATGCCGACCATTCGCGCCAGTTCCGCTGCGCGGTTGGCGTAGCCCCACTCGTTGTCGTACCAGGCATAGATTTTTACCTGGGTGCCATTGACCACCAGGGTCGACAGCGCATCGATGATCGAAGACCGTGGGTCGGTTCGGTAGTCGATGGACACCAGTGGTCGTTCTTCGTAGCCGAGGATTCCGTTCAACGGGCCTTCGGCAGCAACCTTCAACAACGCATTGACCTCTTCAGCCGTGGTCTCACGCGCCACCTCGAAAACGCAGTCGGTCAGCGAGGCGTTGGCCAGCGGTACACGCACGGCATGGCCATTCAGCTTGCCGCGCAGTTCAGGGAAGATTTCGGCGATTGCGGTAGCCGAGCCCGTAGTGGTCGGGATCAGGCTCATGCCCGAGGCACGGGCGCGACGCAGGTCCTTGTGCGGCGTATCAAGGATGCTCTGGGTATTGGTCAGGTCGTGGATGGTGGTGATCGAGCCGTGGCGGATGCCAAGGCTCTCGTGAATCACCTTGACCACCGGGGCCAGGCAGTTAGTGGTGCAGGAGGCGGCGGTGACAATACGATGCTGCGCCGGGTCAAACAGGTGCTGGTTGACCCCCATCACCACGTTCAGGGCGCCTTTCTCCTTCACTGGAGCGCAGACCACCACACGTTTGACGCCCTGATCCAGGTAGGCCTGGAGCACCGCTACCGACTTCATCTTGCCGCTGGCCTCGATGACCAGGTCGCAGCCCGACCAGTCGGTGTCCGCAATGTTCTTGTTCGCGCTGACCTTGATGCGCTTGCCCTCGATCACCACCGAGTCGCCATCTGCCCCGGCTTCACGATCCCAGCGCCCGTGGACCGAGTCGAAGTTGAGCAGATGGGCGTGGGTCTGGGCGTCGCCGGCCGGGTCATTGATCTGGATGAATTCGAATTCCGGCCAGCCCCAGGACGCGCGCAGCGCCAGGCGACCGATACGGCCAAACCCATTGATGCCTACTTTGATTGCCATGGTCTTGTTCTCGAGTTGTGACTTCAGATGGATCGTTGATTGACACGCCTGGACAGTTCCTCGGCCGACTCCTTGCGCTCGGAGTAGCGGTCGACGAGGTAGTCGGCGCGGTCGCGCAACAGCAGGGTGAACTTCACCAGCTCTTCCATGACATCGACGACACGGTCGTAGTACGGGGACGGTTTCATGCGGCCCGTTTCGTCGAACTCCAGGTAGGCCTTGGGTACGGACGACTGGTTGGGGATGGTGAACATGCGCATCCAGCGGCCAAGCACACGCAGCTGGTTGACCACGTTGAACGACTGCGAACCGCCGCATACCTGCATGACCGCAAGGGTCTTGCCCTGGGTCGGTCGTACGGCGCCCATGCTCAGGGGGATCCAGTCGATCTGCGACTTGAACACACCAGTCATGGCGCCATGACGTTCCGGAGAGCACCAGACCATGCCTTCCGACCACAGCACCAGGTCGCGCAGCTGCTTGACCATCGGATGGTCATCGGGCGCGTCATCTGCCAATGGCAGGCCGGACGGGTTGAAGATTCGCGTCTCGGCACCGAAGTGCTCCAGCAGGCGGGCGGCTTCTTCGGTCAGCAGGCGGCTGAAGGAGCGTTCGCGGGTCGAGCCGTACAGCAGCAGGATGCGAGGCTTGTGGGTGGACTTTTGCTCGACTGCCAGCTTGTCTGCTGTCGGCAGGTCGACCAGATCGTTGTCGATGTTGGGAATGTGGTGTTCGGTCATGATTTACTCCTGAGACAAGGCGCCAGATGGCTGATCGAACCAGCGACGCTTGAGCCACCAGGCCACGCCAACCAGCGAGATCAGTACCGGCACTTCCACCAAGGGCCCGATGACGGTGGCAAACGCGACCGGCGAGGCGAGGCCGAAGGTGGCGATGGCCACGGCAATGGCCAGTTCGAAATTGTTGCTTGCCGCAGTGAAGGCCAGCGCAGTGGTGCGGGGGTAGTCGGCCTCCAGCAGCTTGCCCATCCAGAAGCTGATGAAGAACATCACCACGAAATAGATGGTCAGCGGGGTGGCGATGCGCAGCACGTCCAGCGGCAGTTGCAGCACCATGTCGCCTTTCAGGCTGAACATGGCAACGATGGTCAGCAGCAACGCCACGAGGGTCAGCGGGCTGATTTTCGGAATGAAGTGCTCCTGGTACCAGGTGGCACCTTTCCGGCCGATCAGGGTCTTGCGTGTCAGGAAACCGGCAAGGAACGGGATACCCAGGTAGATCAGCACCGATTGGGCTATATCGAGGAAACTAGTCTCGATGACGCTACCTTCCAGGCCGAACAGTGGCGGCAGCAGGCCCAGGAAGATCCAGGCGTACACGCTGAAGAACAGGATCTGGAAAATGCTGTTGAAGGCGACCAGGCCAGCCACGTACTGGTTATTGCCGCCAGCGATCTGGTTCCATACCAGCACCATGGCGATGCAGCGCGCCAGACCGATGAGTATCAGGCCGGTCATGTACTCGGGCTTGTCGGAAAGGAACACTACTGCCAGCCCGAACATCAGCACCGGGCCGATCACCCAGTTCTGGATCAGCGACAGGGCGAGTATGCGCTTGTCCTTGAAGACCTGCGGCAACTCCTCGTATTTCACTTTCGCCAATGGCGGGTACATCATCACGATCAGGCCGATTGCGATGGGGATGTTGGTCGAGCCCACCGACAGGCTGTTCAGCCACGCTGGCAACCCCTGGAACAGGCTGCCGAGAGCGATCCCCAGGCCCATGGCCAGGAAGATCCAGACCGTCAGGTAGCGGTCGAGGAAGGAAAGCCGGCTTTTGCTCATGGTGTATCTCCCTGAACGTCAGAGCGTTTCGATGATCGCCAGCTCGGCCTTGAGCCGGGCGGCATCCAGTCGTTCGAAAGGCAATGCGAGAAATGCCTTTTTTCGACAGTGGTCAGCAGCAGGCAGCGACGCGCTGAGGGCGGTCACCCATGGTGTCCAGTCGTTTGGCGCTGGTGCTCAACCATTCGCGATTGGCTTCCAGCGTGGTTACCAGGACATCGCGTACCCAGGCGGGCAGTTCTGGATGCAGGCGGTAATACACCCATTGCCCCTGCCGGCGATCTTCAAGCAGGCCGCAGGTGCGCAGTTGTGCGAGGTGCCGGGAAACCTTGGGTTGGCTTTCTTCCAGGGCGCAGATCAGTTCACACACGCACAGCTCTTCCTCACGAGCGATCAGCAGCATCATCCGAATGCGGTTCTCGTCGGCGAGGCATTTGAATACCTGGGTCGGGGTCAGCGAGTCAGTCATGGTGGTTCTCGGTGTTTGCTTTTCATGCTTGATATATATGGTTTTTCAAATATACGAATTTTCGCATGTATTGCAAGGCCTGCCAGATTGATTCCTGCAGACGAAAGAAGGCCTTGCAGGAGATCGCCCAGCTTGTGGGCTGCGCTGACGCTTGGCGAACTGAATTCGCAAGCAGTCCGCCTACCCTGCCAATTCAATGAGTCATGTGCGGTTCCATGAGGGCGGGCCAGTTCCACCGTAGCGTCCTGTCGATCAAGGGCTTGACCGCCCACGCTGTGCAAATACGTTTAACATGCGCCAGGCCTGCCCCCATCGTTGAAGAGATCTGTATGGAGTTACGTCAGCTTCGCTATTTCCTGAGTGTTCTGGAGTACGGCAGCCTTGGCAGGGCTGCGGTCGAACTCGGGGTCGGCGCCTCGGCATTGAGCCAACAGCTGTCCAAGCTGGAGAGCGAGCTGTGTACCCGGCTTTTGACACGTTCGAGCACAGGCGTGTCGCCGACGGCGGCGGGCCTGGCCTTCGAATATCATGCGCGGCTGGCGCTTCGCCAGGCGGAGCATGCTGTGCTGGCGGCACAAAGCGGCCGCATGAGCGGCTACGCCAGCGTGGGGTTGGCACCGACCACCGCATCGATTCTTGGCCTGGCGTTGATTGACCGTATGCGCGAACGCTATCCCGACATCCGTCTGCACCTGGTGGAAATGCTGTCCGGTTATCTGATGAACCAGCTCAATGCCAGGCACCTTGACCTGGCGGTGCTGTTCCAGGCAGAGACGGGGCCGCGGCTGGAGGTGCGGGCGCTTCTCACGGAGCGGCTGTTCGTGCTGGTTCCCGCCCCGCTGGTCAAGGCCGAGTGGGGCGAGTCGCTCACATTGCAACAGATCGCGACGCTCCCCTTGGTGATGCCCAGCACGCAGCATGGCCTGCGCACGACGTTGCGCTCGATCTTCGAGCGGGCAGGGCTGGAGGCCAGCATCGTCATGGAGGTCGATGGTTTGTCGTTGTTGATGGATTGCGTGTATGCGGGTCATGCCGCGACCATCCAGCCCGGCGCGACGGTGGCCCGTGCGCATCAGGCAGGCTTGCGCGTGTTTGCCATCGATGAAGCACAGGCGCAGCGTCGCAATGTAATTGTCAGCCTGACCGATGACGAGCTCTCGCCGGCAGCGCTGGCAACGCGGATCGTACTGCAGGAGGTCGCTCGGGATCTGGTGGAACAGGGCCGATGGCCCGGGGCCCGGCTGCTTTGACCCAGACGCTGGGTGCGCTCATCCAGCCCCTTTAGAAAAACTGAATGCCTCCCCCCGACGATCGCGTTTCGCACCCATAAGGCACTCATTAAAGTCCCCGGTCACGAGGAGCAGCCGAACATTCGGCTCTTCGTGATCTGGAGGCGAAATGATCGATGTGCTAGTCATCGGAGGGGGCAATGCCGCCCTCTGTGCCGCGCTGATGGCGCGAGAGGCCGGAGCCAGCGTGCTGCTGCTCGAGGCCGCACCCCGCGCCTGGCGTGGTGGCAACTCACAACACACGCGTAACCTGCGGTGCATGCATGATGGCCCCCAGGACGTACTGCTCGAGGCGTACCCGGAAGAGGAGTTCTGGCAGGACCTTCTGAAGGTCACCGGTGGCCAGACCAACGAAAAGCTTGCGCGCCTGGTGATTCGCGCATCCTCCAGCTGCCGCGGGTGGATGCGCCGGCATGGCGTGCATTTCCAGCCCTCATTGTCTGGTGCGCTGCACACCGCACGGACCAATGCCTTCTTCATGGGCGGCGGCAAGGCGCTGGTCAATGCCTACTTCCGTAGCGCCGAAAACCTTGGCGTACAGATACGCTACGACACCCCCGTAGCCGACATAGAACTGCAGGACGGACGCTTCGTCGCGGCCCATGTGCCTGCGCGCGAGGTTCGGGGGCGTCAGCTGCCCGCCGAGCGCATCGAGGCGCGTACCTGTGTGCTTGCTGCCGGTGGTTTCGAGTCCAACCGCCAATGGTTGCGCGAGGCGTGGGGGCAGAACGAGCGAGGGGAGTGGCCTTCGGACAACTTCCTGATCCGTGGCACGCGTTTCAATGACGGTGTTCTGTTGCGCCGCATGATCGAACAGGGTGCCGACACGATTGGCGACCCGACGCAGGCGCACATGGTGGCGATCGATGCCCGCGCTCCGCTATACGATGGCGGTATCTGCACGCGCATCGATTGTGTGTCGCTAGGCGTGGTGGTCAACCGCGACGGCCAGCGCTTCTACGATGAAGGCGAGGACTTCTGGCCCAAGCGGTATGCCATCTGGGGGCGCCTGGTGGCGCATCAACCAGGGCAGGTGGGGTTCTCGATCATCGACCAGAAAGCGCTCGGTCGCTTCATGCCGCCGGTTTTCCCGGGCGCCACCGCCGATAGCCTGGAGGCGTTGGCCGGCCTGCTCGGTTTGCCTGTGCAGGCCTTCCTCGAAACCGTGCATGCCTACAACCGAGCCTGCCAGGTGGGTACCTTCGACCACACCCGCCTGGACGACTGCCACACCGTTGGCCTGGAACCTGTGAAAAGCCACTGGGCTCGCCCGATCGATACACCTCCTTACTACGGCTACCCGTTGCGCCCTGGCGTGACTTTCACCTACCTGGGGCTGCGCACCGATGAAAACGCCGCGGTTCATTTCGACAAACGTCCCAGCCCGAACCTGTTCGTTGCCGGCGAGATGATGGCGGGCAATGTACTGGGCAAGGGCTACACCGCAGGTGTCGGCATGTCCATCGGCACCGCCTTCGGCCGTATCGCCGGGACCAGCGCCGCTGCGGCGGCAGGTTACGAACATCCAGAAAAAGAGAACCGCCATGACTGCGCAACTGCCTGAACCACGCCAGCCTGATGCCGCCGGGTCGGCCCTCGAACTGATCCCGGTATTGAACCTGGAAGAGCGGGAAGTGGACCGGCAAATGCGGATATGCAACGCCTGTCGCTACTGCGAGGGCTTCTGCGCCGTTTTCCCGGCGATGACCCGCAGGCTGGAGTTCGGCAAGGCCGACATCCATTACCTGGCCAACCTGTGCCACAACTGCGGTGCCTGCTTGCATGCCTGCCAGTACGCGCAGCCTCACGAATTCGCCGTCAACGTACCCCAGGCGATGGCCAAGGTGCGCGGGCAAACCTACGCTGAATACGCATGGCCGGCCCTGTTCGGCCGGCTGTACCGGCACAACGGCGCCTATGTTGCCAGTGCCTTGGCAGTGGCCTTGTCGCTGTTCCTGCTGCTGGCGTTGTGGATCAATGGCACGCTGCTACCTGGTCGGCTGGCGGGCAATTTCTATGCGATCTTCCCGCACAACACCCTGGCGCTGATGTTCGGTTGCGTCTTTGTCGCTGCAGGCTTGGCACTGACGGTGGCGGTACGTCGCTTCTGGCGTTCGGTCTCGCCTGCCGAGGCGCTGGCGCAACCGGCAAAAGGGGCAGTGCTTGAGGCATCAAGCGCGGCGTTGACCCTGAAATACCTGGACGGCGGGCACGGCCAAGGTTGCAACAACGCCGATGATCGCTACACGCTCTGGCGCCGTCGCTTCCATCACTTCACCTTCTACGGCTTCATGCTGTGCTTTGCCGCCACGGTGGTCGCCACCGGGTATCACTATCTGCTGGGCCAGCAGGCGCCGTACCCGCTGCTGAGCGCACCGGTGTTGCTCGGAACCCTGGGCGGAATTGGCTTGATTGTCGGGCCGGCCGGGTTGCTGGCACTGAACCTGCGCAGGGCGCCGGAGCAGGGTGATGTGGCCCAGCGCCCCATGGACCGGGCCTTCATTGTGCTTCTGCTGTTGGTAAGCGCCACCGGCCTTGCCTTGCTGGGCCTGCGTGATACCGCCGCGATGGCGATCATGCTGGCGAT
Source organism: Pseudomonas sp. XP1 (assembly GCF_053557675.1). Lineage (NCBI taxonomy): Bacteria > Pseudomonadati > Pseudomonadota > Gammaproteobacteria > Pseudomonadales > Pseudomonadaceae > Pseudomonas > Pseudomonas sp. XP1. The sequence goes on from NZ_JBNRIJ010000001.1 coordinate 242,807, forward strand.
TCACCTGGGTACCGTGATGGCGCTGTTCATCACGCTGCCCTATGGCAAGTTTGCCCATGGGCTGTTCCGCAGCGCGGCATTGCTCAAGTTTGCAATCGAGAAGCGCCGGCCCAACCGGCTGGGCCTGGGAGGGGAGTGAGCCATGAACACAGCTCGTATTTCCCCTGCACCGCGTCGAGCCAGAAGCACGCCGCTGCGTTCAGCGATTGGGCCACTTGTCCAGCAGGATCGATACGAACTTCTCCGCTGCTGGCGACAGCGACGCCCCTCTGCGGTAGACCAACCCCAGGGTACGGGTTACCTGGGGTTCGATCAGCGGCACGCTGACCAGCGTCGGGTGGTCGGCGTTGGGCATGGCCAGGCTGGGCATGGCCGATACGCCCAGCCCGGCCTCGACCATGCCCAGCGAGGTGGACAGGTGCTGAACCTCATAGAACCACTTGGGCCGCAGGTTGAGCCCGGACAGGGCATGGTCCAGCAACATCCGGTTGCCACTGAGCCGGCCTACGCCGATCAGGCGGTAGTCGGCCAGTTCTGTCCAGGTGACGGCTTCACGGTTCGCCAGCTTGTGGTCCCTGCGGCAGGCCAGGACGAAATGCTCCTGTACCAGGGAGACGAACTCGATGTCTGGGTGCTGGCCGCTCATCATGTTGATGCCGAAATCGGCTTCACCGCGCAGCACGGCTTCGAGCCCGTCGTTGGCGCTGAGGTCCAGCAGGCGAATGCGGATCTTGGGGTATTGCTCGTTGTAGTCGCGGATCACCGACGGCAGGAAATAGAACGCTGCGGTCGGAATACAGGCGAGGGTCACCTGACCGGTCTGTCGTTCTGCGAGTTCGCGGATGCTCAGGATCGAGTCTTCGAAGTCATCCAGCAGGCGCCTGGCCTTGGGCAGGAAATCGCGCCCGACGCTGGTCAGGCTGACGCGACGAGTAGTGCGTTCCAGCAACGAAGTGCCCAGGCCTTCCTCGAGCTTCTTGATTCGTCGGCTCAAGGCGGGCTGGGACAGGTGCAGCGCTTCTGCGGCTTCGTGGAAGCTGCCGAGTTCGGCGATTTTCACGAAAGATCGTATGTCTTGCAGCTCATATTCCATCTCGAATCGCTCTTGGCATTGGGGCTCTGTATTGATGCTCAAATCGGAACAATGACTACGATATTTGCATTGGATTGATTTATCTATCCCTGTCAATCTTTTGTCCACAGCATCAATGATGTCCATTGATCAACAAGAGTGCGAAATCATGCAACGAATTCCTTGCGTACTCATGCGCGGTGGCACCTCCAAGGGCCCCTTTTTCCATGCATGGGACCTTCCTGCCAATGTGGTCGAACGCGACGAATTGCTGCTCAACCTGATGGGTTCCGGGCATGAACTGGAAATCGACGGCATCGGTGGCGGTAGCCCGCAGACCAGCAAGGTAGCGATTGTCAGCCCCTCGCTGCATGCCGACGCCGACGTCGACTACCTGTTCGTGCAGGTCATGGTCGCCCAGCGCCGGGTCGATACTGCGCCCAACTGCGGCAACATGCTGTGCGCCGTTGGCCCTTTCGCCATCGAGCAAGGCCTTGTCAAAGGGCAGGACGGCAAGACGCTGGTACGCATTCGCAACCTCAACACCGGCACTTTCGTCAATTCGCTGGTGGAAACCCCCGGCGGCATCGTGCGCTATGAAGGCCGCACGGCGATCGATGGTGTACCGGGCACTGCCGCCCCGGTGCACCTGACCTTCCTCGATGCGGTCGGCAGCAAGACCGGCAAGCTGTTCCCGACCGGCAAGGCCAAGGATGTGATCGATGGCGTACCGGTCACCTGCATCGACATGGCCATGCCGATGATGGTGATAGAGGCCAGCCAGCTGGGTGTCACCGGCTCGGAAACCCCGGCCGAACTCGACGCCAACGGCGGATTGCTCGAACGCCTCGAGGCGTTGCGCCTGAAGGCCGGCAAGGCCATGGGCCTGGGTGATGTCAGCGGCATGGTCATCCCGAAGCCTGTTCTGGTGTCCAAGCCCCGCTATGACGGCACGTTGCAGGTTCGCTACTTCATGCCGCACAACTGCCATCGCGCCCTGGCCATCACCGGAGCGATAGGGCTGGCGACTGCCTGCGTCAGCCCAGGTACGGTAATCGGCGAACTGCTGGGCGAGGGTGCCGAGCAACTGGCCGAGGTGCGCCTGGAACACCCAAGCGGCGGTATCGATGTCGCGCTGTCACGCAGCGGTGCCGATGGCAAGACGATTCAGGCCTCGGTGGTGCGAACTGCCCGGCGGCTGTTCTCAGGCTTCGTTTATGCCCCTACATTCCGCAGGTTGGCGGGGTAGGTCGGGCGACAGCCCACACTTTTACATTTGCAACAAGCGCATCCGCACAATTTCAACAATGGGTGATGCCTCATGAGACTCGCCAAATCGCTGTACTTCCAGATCCTCTGCGCCGTCCTGCTGGGCGTGGTGGTCGGTCACTTCTGGGCGCAACAGGCCGTTGCGCTCAAGCCCCTGGGTGATGCGTTCATCAAGCTGATCAAGATGATGATCGCGCCGGTGGTCTTCTGCACCATCGTCACCGGCATTGCCGGGATGACCGACAAGCGCTCCCTCGGGCGTTTGATGAGCAAGACCTTGCTGCTGTTCTTGGTATTGACCGTTATCAGCCTGATGATCGGCCTGGCAGCGGTATACCTGTTCCGCCCCGGGGTCGGCATGAACATCGACCCGGCCACGCTTAGCACCGAGGGGCTCGGCCAGTACGCCGCGTCTGCGGCGAAACTCAGTGTTGTCGATTTCTTCATGCACATCATTCCCGACACTTTCATCGGGGCGTTCAACAAGGGTGAAGTGCTGCCGGTGCTGTTCATCGCGGTGCTCAGCGGTTTTGCCCTGTCGTCCATGGGCGAGAAGGGCAAGCCGGTACTCGATGTGCTGGAGTCTGCCTCTAGCATGGTGTTTCGCATCTTTGGCTACCTGATGCGCTTCGCCCCGGTCGGCGCCTTCGGTGCGCTGGCGTTCACCGTCGGGCAGTACGGTGTGACGTCCCTGGGGGCGCTGGCCAAGCTGGTCGGTACACTCTACATCGCCTGTGCATTCTTCGTGCTGGTGGTACTCGGCGGCATCTGCCGTGCCCATGGCTTCAGCCTGTGGAAGCTGCTGCGCTATTTCCGCGAGGAGTTTCTGGTGGTGCTCGGCACCTCGTCCACCGAGCCCGTGCTGCCACGCATGCTGGAAAAACTCGAGAAACTGGGCTGCAAGAAAGGCGTGGTCGGGCTGGTGCTGCCAACCGGCTATTCCTTCAACCTCGACGGTACTGCCATCTACCTGTCGTTGGCGGCGGTCTTCATCGCTCAAGCCTGCAACATCGACCTGAGCCTCGGCCAGACGGTGACGATGCTGGCGATCATGCTGTTGTCGTCAAAAGGCGCAGCGGGCGTGACCGGTAGTGGCTTCGTTGCACTGGCTTCGACCTTGACCGTCATTCACGACATCCCGTTGGCAGGGCTTGCCTTGCTGATCGGCATCGATCGCTTCATGTCCGAGGCGCGTGCCCTGACCAGCCTGGCCAGCAACGCCGTGGCCACCGTGGTCATCTCGCTGTCGGAGAATGCCTGCGAACGGGAAACCTTGCTGCGCCGCTTGAACGGCGTTCCGGTTGTACCGGACAAGGCGGATGCTGCGCAGGCCGACTGGTCTGCCGAGCCCCGGCATCACGGCTGAAAAGCCACTTCCACCTCCCACTGTTGAATTAGAATCCCACTCAGCATCCTGGCGATGCCGAGTGGGGTAGGGGGCCGTCTGCCTTGCCGATGGCCGCAATAGAATAAAAACAAGAGAAAAGACCATGCTCGCACTCCTGGGCCTGATCATGGTGGTGACCTTCACCTACCTGATCATGAGCAAACGCCTGTCGCCAATCGTTGCGCTCACCGTGGTACCCATTGTCTTCGCTGTGATCGGTGGCTTCGCCCCCGAACTGGGCAAGATGATGCTTGATGGCTTGAAAATGGTGGCGCCCTCGGCAGCGCTGCTGCTGTTCGCCATCCTGTTCTTCGGCCTGATGATCGATGCCGGCCTGTTCGACCCGCTGATCCGCAAGATCCTCAAGCGCGTCAATGGCGACCCGGTCAAGATCGCCATCGGTACCGCGCTGCTGTCGTTGCTGGTGGCGCTCGACGGTGACGGCACCACCACCTACATGATCACCTGCGCCGCCATGCTGCCGCTGTACAAGCGCATTGGCATGAACCCGATGATCCTGGCCACGGTGTCCATGCTGTCGCTGAGCATCATGAGTGGCATGAGCCCTTGGGGTGGGCCGGCAACCCGGGCCATTGCCGCGCTCGGGCTGGATGCGACCGAGTACTTCATCCCCATGTTGCCGACCGTGATCGGCGGTGCCGCCTGGGTGGTGTTCACCGCCTTCCTGCTGGGCCGAGCCGAGCGCCGACGCATCGGCAACATCGCCCTGGAGTCGGGTGGCGGCAACTGCTACATCAAGGAAATCCTCGGCGACAATCCGCACAAGCGCCCGCGTCTGGCGTATGTGAACCTGGTGCTGGTGATTGCCGTCATGACGGCGCTGGTGATGGGTGTCATGCACTCCGCTCTGTTGTTCATGATTGGTTTCGTCGCAGCGCTGATGATCAACTACCCGCAGCTGGAGCTGCAGAAAGAGCGCATCCTCGCCCACTCTGGCAACGCCATGACCGTGGTACTGCTGGTATTCGCCGCAGGCATCTTCGCGGGGATCTTCTCGGGCACCAAGATGGTCGATGCGCTGGCGCAGACCCTGGTCGACTGGATTCCCGAGGCGTGGAGCCACTGGTTCCCGCTGGTGGTGGCGCTGACCAGCATGCCGCTGACCTTCGTACTGTCCAACGACGCTTACTACTTTGGCGTGGTGCCGATCCTTGCCAACGCTGCGGCCGCCTACGGCATCGACCCGGTTGAAATCGCCCGTGCCTCGGTGCTGGGGCAGCCGGTGCATCTGATGAGCCCGCTGGTGGCCTCGACCTTGCTGCTGGTGGGCATGGTCGATCGCGACATCGGCGACTTCCAGAAGGCCACCGTGAAATGGGCGGTGCTGACATCGCTGGTCATCACCGCACTGGCCCTGGTCACGGGTGCCTTGTCCTTCTTCGTCTGATCTGCTTCGGGCGCCGCTGGCGCCCACCTCATCCAAGAACAACAACAGAGTATCGAAAATGTCCCGAACTGTTTTCCGTGGGGCCACCTGTGGCCTGCTTTGCGGCTGGCTGCCTGTGGCCGGCGCTGCCGGATTCATCGACGACGGCAAGCTCAAGCTGCAGTTGCGTAACGTTTACTTCAACGAAAACTTCCGCGACGAACAAGGCATGAGCGCCCGCGCTGCTGCAAATGCCAAGAGCGAGCGGGTGGAATGGGCGCAGGGGTTTCTGCTCGACTACCAGTCAGGGTTCACCCAAGGCCCGCTCGGGCTGGGGCTCGATGCCCTGGGGCTTGTAGGCGTAAGGCTCGATTCGGGCCGCGGGCGCAGCGGTACCGGTTTGCTGCCGGTGCATGACAATGGCCGTGCCGCGAACGAGTTCGCCAGTGCCGGGGTGACGGCCAAGGCGCGCCTGGGGCAGACCATCGTCAAGCATGGCACCTTGCTACCCAAGACACCGGTGCTGGTGTACAACGATGCGCGATTGTTGCCGCAGACCTACCAGGGCACGCAACTGACCAGTACCGATGTCGATGGCCTGACCCTGACCGCCGGCCACCTGGACCGCTTCAAGCAGCGGGACTCCTCCGACAGCACCGGCCTGTTCCTGGATGGTTACAGTGGCGGTGAGTCTGGCGATTTCAACTTTGCCGGGGCCGACTATGCCGTCAGCAAGCAGCTGCGCTTGAGCTATTTCCACGGCCAGCTCGAACACTTCTATCGTCAGGACTATTTAGGCCTGGTCCACGACCTGCCATTGGCCGGCGGTGTGTTGACCGCCGACTTGCGCTATTTCAAGAGCCGCGACAGCGGGGCCGCTCATGGTGGTCAGATCGACAACGACATGTTCAGTGGGCAGCTGTCCTACGCTCATTCCGGTCATACTTTCGGCGCCGGTTACCAGATTCTCGACGGCGAGGCTGGGTTGCCGTATATCAGCGGTGCGACGGTCTACTCGTTCAGCAACGTGGGCATCGGCAAGTTCATCGAGGAAGAAGAGAAAACCTGGATGGCGAGCTATGCCTACAACTTTGCCGCGGCCGGTGTCCCCGGGCTGACCTTCATGGCGCGCTACCTGAGTGGTGACAACGGTCGCTCCGCTGATGCCGGGCTCAGCGAGTGGGAGCGTGACATGGAGCTTGCCTACGTGGTGCAGTCCGGGCCTGTGAAAGGTCTGGGTGTGAAGCTTCGCAACTACGTCTACCGCTCTGACTTTTCCCGAGGGCGCGACAGCAACCGGATCTACCTGACCTACGATATAGCGATCTGGTAATGCGGCCGCGCGAGCATGCGCGCTTCGGGGCGCTTGTTCGCACGCGCTTCACGCTTCGGACGGCTGTGGCGCTTTCTTGCCCAGTCGGATCAACTCATTGGAGAAACACAATCCGAAGAGGATCAGCCCGGCCCCCAGGTACAACGTGTCTCGCGGTACCTCATTGAGGACCACGAACGCCAGCAGCGCGGCGAACAGCGGCTCAGTCAGTTCCAGTGCCTGGACTTGCGACGGCTTCAGATATTCGATGGCCTTGGTGGTACAGAAGAAACCGAGGATGGTCGGCAACGCGGCCAGAGCCAGCAATGCCATGACTGCCGCCAGCGACAGCTCTCCCACGATGAACCCATCGGTCGCAGCCGGCATCAGCAGGTAGAGGCTGCCGAAAAACAACAGTTGCCGGGTGAAATGCAGCCCCCCGGAAACGCCCATGCGCTTCATGGCAACCGAAAATGCGCCATAACCGCAGCCTCCGATCGAAGCGAGCACTGCGCCTTGCAGGGTGAAGCCTTGTTCCAGGTCGGCTCCAAAGATCACGGCAATACCGGCTATCGCCAACCCGGCGCCTACTGTCGCATTGGCGGTGATGGGGTCCTTGAGGACTATCCGCCCCAGCAATATCGAAGAAATGGAGGCGCTTGCCATCAGGATCACCACGACGCCTGCCGCGGCGTAATGGCTATAGGCCGAGGTTTCAAAATGGAACAGCACGAAAATGCCGAGAAAGGCGCAAACGGCTGCAGGAAGCCACTTGGCCGTATGCAGGGGCCGCTTGAGGAACATGAGCAAGGCTGACAGCAGCAGGCAGCCAAGTACGGTTTTTATCAGGGCGATGCTGCTGGAGCTGAATCCACTGTTCATCAACACCTTGCTGAGTACGCCGATCGTTGCATTCAGTGCCGCGGCGCTGAGTGCAAAGAGGACGCCTTTGCCGAAATGAGAGTGCATCAATACATTCCGTGTCATTGGCTTTGTACATTCGTTTGGTCGACATGCAGGCAATTACGGCCTGCTTGCTTGGCGATATAGAGCGCCTGGTCGGCGCGTTCAATCAGCGATGGCGGACTGTCGAGGGCCGTCCCATCGGAGCAGGCGATGCCGATACTGGCGGTCACATGTCCGAAAGGGCTGCCTTTGTGAGGGACGGGTTGCAAGGCCAGGCGCTCGATTATCAACCTGGCAACGACAGCTGCTCCGTCATTGTCGGTATCGGGCAGGATCACCGCCATTTCCTCACCGCCGTAGCGTGCCAGCAGGTCGCGAGGGCGGCGGATACAGGAAGAGAGCAGGGTAGCCATCTGCTGCAAGCAGGCGTCGCCAGCCGGATGCCCGTAGGTGTCGTTGTAGCGTTTGAAGTGATCGATGTCGATCATCAGCAAAGCCAGCGTGGTCCCGTTTCGATGAGCCGTGCGGATTTCCTGGGTCAGCGCCTCGTCAAAGCAGCGCCGGTTGGCGAGCCCCGTCAGCGCATCGTGCATCGCCAGGCTTTCCAGCCGTTGATTGCTCTCAAGCAACCGCTGCTGGGTCAGTCGAAGCTCGCTTTCGACCGCGCTTCGCCGGCTCATGGCACGTATCAGCAGCGAGCCAATGGCCCCGATCAGTGCGAGCAGCGCCACGACCACCAGTGAGGACAGCAGCGCCTCGAGCCGCCAGGCCGAGAGTGCTTCCTGCTTGCCCAGTGCAACTGTTGTCACCAAGGGTAGCTTGTCGCTCTTGCGAAACGCATAGAGGCGCTCCACGCCGTCCAGGCTGGAGGTGAACGATGCGGTGCCGGCTGACTGGTCAACGAGATACTTGGTAAAGATGGGCGACTTCGAAAAGTTGCGCCCCATGTCCTGTTCCCGGAAAGGGTAGCGCACCAGCATGGAACCGTCGGTATAGGCCAGCCCGATGGCACCGTCATGGCCGACATCCAGTTTGCCGAAAAGCTGGAGGAAGTTCTCGACGCCAAGTGTCATGGCGACAACGCCGGCGAACTCGCCATGCTCATCGTTGAATCGCCGGCTGATGGTGATCACCCATTCCTGATTGACGCGGCTACGGATTGGCAGGCCGATGAAGGGGTCGCGGGATGGGTTGTCACGGTGGTGGATGAAAAAGGCTCGGTCGCTGCTGTTGGCACCGTCGGGGATCGGACGGTTGGACGACATCAGCCAGCGTCCATCCCTTGCGTAGATAGTGATGCCGCTCATCGGCGGCATCAACGGCTGCTGACGCTTGACCAGCTGACCCAGGCGTTCGATTTGCGAAGGTCCGGCGCCCTCGGTTTCCAGGCGCTCGACCAGGCCGAGCAACAGCATCGAGCTCTGTCGGACGATACCTTCCGAATAGGTGGACAGTGCCTGGGTCAGGTTAAGGCCATGGACATTGACGTCTTCCAGGGCGCGCTCGCGAGAAGCCATGACTTTCCACAGCGTTAACGAGGCGAGAGAGCAACCGATGACCGATAGCAGTAGCACAACGAGGTGGATGTCACGCTTCACGTCAATTCACACGCCTTTTTCCCCAAGGACCAAGTTGAGCGTCGACACGCTTTAACTAACCAGACGGTCAGGAAGTAACCATCTGGTTCACGCGCAATAATATAACACCTGTATTGCTGGAATGTCCGACAGAATCACGCGCTCTTTCAGGCCCCGTTGGTTATCTGCCGGCAAGGTCTGCAGAAGTGTGAACGTGACGATTGGGCAAGTAACCCTGGATGTAGCGCACGGTCCTTTCCAAAGTTCGCGCCATATCGGGATGTGCCAACTGATACTTCTGTTCCATTTTCAGGCTGTCACTCATGTCGAAGCGCTGCGTCTGAATGAAGTTCAATGACTCGGCGCTGATCGATAATCGGGTGGCCAGTCCGGGAATCGCCAACAGCCACTTGAGCAACCCTATGGGTACATGGCGGCGGGGTGCCTTGATGTCCAGCGTTTGTGCCAGCTGCTCGAGCATCCCCTGCAGATTCGGGGTGTGTTCATACAGCGCCAGGACCTGCCGGTTGGCCATCGAAGGGTCGAACGCCACGCAGGTCATCATCTTTACCAGATAATCGACGCTGACCAATGGCAACCAGTGCCTGGCGGAACCCGGGACAGCCTTTAACCGGCCCAGTGCGAGATTTCGAATGAGGTCGGCCAGAGGTTGCCCTTCAAGAATATGCCCACTTTCGCTATGGCCGCATACCGTAGCAGGATGAACGATCGTGTAATCCGCACCTACCTCCTGCATGTAGCGGATGACTGCGAAATGAGACTCCAGCTTGCTGCCTTCGTAGCCCCCCACACGGCCGTATACTGCAGGCCAATTGGTGTTTTCTGGGTGTTCGTTATCAACCCCGATACTTGCCAGATGGGTAAGGTTCTGCAGCATGTAGCCGCCCACCATCAGCAAGCGGATTCGCTGGCTCGCCGCGAGCCTGGCGACTCTCAGCGCCCCTTGCACGTTGACTGCACGGGCCTGCTCCATTGTCAGGCCCCAGGTAAACTGCGCCGCGAGGTGGAAGATTACGGTGGACGATGACACGCATTGCTTGTCTGCTTCGCTGAGTCCAAGTTCTTCCCGGCTGATATCTCCTTCGACTGCATGGATATACGCAGGGTCACCTCCCAGTTGCCGTACTTGCTCTTTGAGGCGCTCGATGTTTTCAGGGTTGCGCATGAGCACCCAGGTCTTGTGCCCTGTAGCAGTAAGACCGGCCAGTAAGTGTTGGCCGACAAACCCACTGCCGCCCGTGACGAAACATTCCACGCTCATATCTGAATCCTTGTCTGGATGATCGGCGCAGGCTAAGGTGTAGAGCGTACTCTACAGTCAAGGAATTTCTACTGTGAATGTTGGAGAGTTGGAGCGCCTGAGTGGAGTCGGCCGCCATACCTTGCGCTATTACGAGCAACTCGGGCTTATCGTGGCCCATCGGCAAGCCAACAATTACCGCAGTTACAGCGAACAGACCGTTATTGATCTGGCTTTTATCCAGAGTGCCCAGAGCGGCGGTTTTTCACTCGCCGAGATCGCCGACATCCTTGCGGCCAAGCGGGGTAACACGATCGATTGCGCCCAAGGCGCGGCCTTGGTGGCCAGCAAGATGGCCGAAATTCAAGCTAAGATCACCACACTGCAAGCCGCCTATGTCTTTCTGGATGCGGAGCGTGCAAAGCTCGAAGCCAGTGCCATTGCCAACGGCCTGACGATTCCTGACCCTCCTGCGATTTAGCATGGCTCGGCACCTTGGCTTGTTTATTCGCAATTATTTCTCATTTACACTTGTGTCTTGTTTCGGGGCCTCCCTCTTATCCAGGATGCATCGTGTCGTTCGATCCCGCCAAACCGACGCTGCTGTCTACATTGGTACGTCACTACGACGATCTGGTGGACCACATTCGCCGACGCTTCGGCGACAGAAGCATGGCGCGCGATGTGGTGCATGACGTGTGCGTGCAGTTGCTTGAGCGCGGTGAGAAAGACGACGTTCGAACCCCACTTGCCTTGCTACGAAAAATCTCCCACGACACCGCCGTGAGTCGCTATCGTAGCGATCGCCGTCGAGACGCCTGGGTAGAGGCTATCTCCGAGCTGCCTGAGGTGGCCTGCCCGGCAGCCACCCCGACGACCACGTATGACAGCGAGCGCGAGTTTCAACTGCTCGTCAACGCTATCACAGGCCTCCCACCTCGCTGCCAGGCTGTTTTCGTCATGCACAAGATTCACGAAATCCCCCAGGCAGAAGTAGCTGCTCGCCTCGGTATTTCCGTAAAGACAGTGGAAAAGCACCTGCGCCTGGGGTTGGCGGCGTGCAGGCAACGGCTTGGGCGCGATGAGGTGCATCCATGACGAAGCAGCCCGAACAGGCGCCACTGGACGAGGCTCTGGGGCGACATCGTGAAGAGCTCAAGCAGCTGTTCCCCATGCCGCCGTCCAGGCCAGCGCCCTCGAAAGCGGTAAAGTCGGCAGGTATCACGCTGGCGCTTGCGGTCGCCTTTGCAGCCCTGGCGTGGCTGAACCCTGCCTACAAGAGCGAGCGTTTCGCTACCGCCATTGGTGAGCGGCGCGCTGTGCTGCTGAGCGATGGAAGCAATCTGCTGCTCGACAGTGGCACGCACCTCGATATCAGTTGGCGTCTGCTCAGCCGCGAAGTCGACCTGCGCGCAGGGCAGGCGCTATTCGATGTGTCCTCGGCCGTGTACCGCCCCTTCGTGGTGTCTGCTGGCCAGGCGAAAGTCGAGGTGCTCGGTACGTTGTTCAATGTCCGCCGCCTGGATAACGACGTGGTGCGTGTGACCTTGGCCCGTGGGCGCGTGGACGTTGCGGCAGCTGCAACACAAGCACCAGTTACCCTCAGGCCAGGGCAACAGGTCGACTCGATTGGCGGGCGACTGACGCCGGTTGCGAAGGCCGATGCCTCCAGAGCGATGGCATGGAAAGATGATCGCATCGTGTTCGAGCAGACGCCGCTGGATGAAGCGGTGTCGTTGCTGCACCACTATCGCAAGGCGCCCATCGAGCTGAGCGACCCAAGCCTTGGCGCACTCAAGGTGACAGGGGTGTTCGAGGCGCACAATGTCGACCTGCTACTGGATCTGCTACCGAGCATCCTGCCCGTCGCCGTACTGCAACAAGAGGATGGCAGCGTCCGGATCCAACGCAAACCGACAAGAAAATAATTCTCAGGCGCAGGTAGGGTTTCTCGATCCCCATGGCGGCTAATGAAAAAAGCCCAACCAGAAAAAGGAACTCGAGAAGTGCATTTTTCCCTCCGCAGTCGCCAACTACGCCTGTCATTGCTCGCCAGTAGCCTGCTCATCGCAATGTCGGCCCAGGGCCGGGAAAAGGTGAACGTGGATCTCCCCGCCGCACCGCTGGGCGAGGCCATAAACGCGCTCGCACAGCAGTCTTCGGTTCAGATCATCTTTGCCAGCGATCTTGGTGCAGGTCGGAACGCGCCTGCGGTGAAAGGGCGGTTCACACCTGAGGAAGCCCTTCAAACGCTGCTCAAGGACAGTGGCTTGCAAGTACAGGCCAAGAATGAGCGCACGTTCGTCATCGTCGCGCAGGGTACCCCAGCAGCCAGCCCCGCAACCCGGAGCGTGCCCGTGGAAATGGCGCAGATGGAAATCACCGCCTCGCGCACCAGCAGCAGCCTGGTTTCCGCAACGCGGCAATCCACCGTTCTGGAGCATGAACAACTGCAGGAGCTGCGCCAGGGTTCAGAGAGCCTGGCCACGGTACTCGCCAAGGCGATTCCTGGCATGTCCGACTCCAGCCGCACCGTCACCGAGTATGGCCAGACCCTGCGCGGGCGCAGCATGCTGGTCATGGTCGACGGGGTGCCGCTCAATACCAACCGCGACTCTTCGCGCAACCTTGCCAACATCGACCCGGCACTGATCGAACGGGTCGAAGTCATTCGCGGCAGCAGCGCCATCTATGGCAGCGGCGCCACGGGGGGCATCATCTCCATCACCACACGGCCTGCCGGTGGCGAAAACCGTGCCGAAACCAGCCTGGGCGCCACCTCGCCACTTAGCCGCCTGGGCAGCGATGGCCTGGGTGGGCAGTTCCAGCAGTATTTCGCAGGCTCCCAGGGCGCGGTGGACTACTCGTTCGACTTCGGCACCCGCCACATCGGTGCCTCGTACGATGCGCACGGCGACCGGATCGCTCCGGAGCCCAGTCAAGGCGACCTGTTCGATTCGAACATCTACAACATTGGCGGCAAGCTGGGGCTGCACATCGACGAGAACCAGCGAATCCAGCTCGCAGTCAGCCACTACGACGCCCGCCAGGACACCGACTACGCGACAGATCCAAGCGTCGCGGAACTTCCCGCAGGCTCTGTGCCGGCCAATGCGATCAAGGGCCTGGACCTCGACGAGCAGAACCGCATTCGCAACACCCTGGTGAACCTGGAATACGAGAATCTCGACATTCTCGGCAGCCGGCTTTCTGCCCAGCTGTATTATCGGGACTATTTCACTCGCTTCACCCCGTTCGACGCCCGGGCCGTTGCCACCCGCGGTGGCAACGTCGACCAGATCATGCAGAACAGTGAAGTCTTCGGCAGCCGCCTGACCCTGCGCACGCCACTTGGCGACAGCGGCAGTACCGAGCTGGTGTGGGGTGGCGACTATAACCAGGAGCGCAGCGACATGCCGCTCGACGTCTTCGACCCTGCGGCTTATGACGCCAGTGGTGGCCTGGTATTCGACAAGACCGGCAAGCTCACCTACATGCCCCCGCTGAGAACGCGAAGCGCCGGTGCGTTCGCCCAGTTGCAGCATCGCTTCGACGAGCATTGGTCTATCGACGGCGGCCTGCGCTACGAATATTCCACCGCCGAATTCGATGACTTCGTTCCGTTGTCCGAATCCACGGCTGCGTCCCCGGTGACGGTGAAGGGAGGTGACATTCATTACGATGCGGTGCTGTCGAACCTGGGTATCGTCTACTCACCAGTACTCGGCCAGGAAATCTACGCCTCTTTCAGCCAAGGCTTCCAATTGCCCGACGTGGGCATTCAGTTGCGCAATGCGCGCCGTGGTTTCGATATCGACGCATCGAACCTGGAACCGGTCAAGACCAACAACTATGAGCTTGGCTGGCGAGGAGAGCTGGGCAGCAACACCCTCGGCACTCTGGCGCTGTTCTACACCACCTCCAAACTGGGGGACGTGCAAAGCTTCAACAACGGCCTGATGCTGACCCGCACCAAGGAGCGCATCTACGGTGCTGAAGCCAGTGCCGATTGGCTATCGGACGATGCGGTGTGGGGCGCAGGGGTGAGTGCGACCTGGATGCGCGGGCGAGAAAAACCGGACGGCAAAGGCTGGCAAGACATGACCGGCTATCGCGTTCCGCCGCTGAAGCTGACCGCCTACGTGCAATACAAGCCGACCCTGGATTGGAGCAACCGCTTGCAAGCCACGTTCTTCGACGGCAAGGACTACAGGCTCGATGGCGTGGACAGCTTTGGTCGGCATCAGGTGAGTAGCTATACGACAGTGGACCTGGTCAGCCAGTACCAGATCTCCGCTGACGACAAGGTAAGCGTCGGTATCCAGAACCTGTTCAATCGCGACTATTACCCGCTCTACAGCCAATTGCTGCGCAATAACAACAACACCAGCCACTTGCCGGCACCCGGCACTGTGTTGACTGCCAGCTATACGCACAATTGGTAAGGTGGTGAGCAATCACCGGGCCGGTATCGAGCCCGGTGGTCTTTACATGTTTCGCTCTGCCAGGCATGAGGAAGGTAAAGCGGACTATCTATATTGGGCAGATAGCGCTCAGTGCCAATGCTGTCGGCCTGGGGACAGTGTTCAGACAGTTTGCGTTGCTGCTGTACAGGTCAAGCCTGAGGGTTACCCGCTGAAAGCGGCAGTTGATCGTTGCATGCCTGGTGGCATGGCAGGTGCAGTAACTGTGTTGAATACTTTTGAGGTCTGATCACTTGGAACCCGTCAGCCTGCTACCCAAGCTCCTTGTTCGCAAGCCCGTCAGCGCTGATGCCGCTGCGATTGCCATCCTTCACATCCGCAGTTGGCAGAGCGCCTATGAAGGGCTGTTGTCGAGCCGTTACCTGAGCGCCCTGGACAGCAGTGTGGAACGCCGTGCGGGTTTCCTGAGGCAGGCAATCGAGTCTGGCAATCCTTCCATTCGTGTAGCCGAATTGAATGGGCAGGTGGTTGGCTGGGTTTCCTTCGGCCCTAGCCGCGATCTGGACGCTGCGCAGTGCACTGCCGAACTGATGCAAGCCAGCGCGTCTTTGAAGAGAACAGTCCAACGGAGAGCGCACATGGACTTGCTCATTGCCCCGGCAGCCCCTGAGGACCTGGCAGGCATTGCGGCCGTGACGGTGAAGGCCTGGCAGACAACGTTTCAGGGCATTCTGCCGGATGCATTTCTGGCCGGATTGACCATCGAGGCTCAGCAACAACGGCATCGGGCCCTGATCGCCGTCACTGGAGTGAGCTACCACGTGGCCAAGGTAGCGGGCGAGATCGTCGGCTTCTGCTCGGGAGGGCCGAACCGAAGCCCGGGGTTCGGGGAGGCTAACGAGCTCTATGGTCTTTATCTGCTGCCGCATTGGCAAGGACAGGGCGTTGGGCGCCAGCTGCTGCTGGCCGTGGCGATGCAGCTTCAAGCGCCGGGCCGGCAAGGTTTGCTCGCCTGGGTGCTGACGGATAACCCGAATCGGTACTTCTACCGACGCTGCGGTGGCCGGGAGGCGTCTGTACGGTCCATTGAGCTGGCAGGGCAATCATGGCCGCTGACGAGTTATCGTTGGTCGTCTGCCCCTCCAGCCGATACCCGAGTGTTCAATCCAGACCATTACCTTGAAACGCTCGGTGGGCGCGTGTTCAGCCAATCGCGCAACGCCGACGCTTGGCGGCTCACCCTGCAGGCGCTGGAGGCTGCGCTAACGCGCAGTGGCCCGAAAGCGCGATTGCTGTTGGTCGTGGGCATGCAAGCTGCGGGGAAAACCACCTGGATCGAGCAGCATCGTGGGGCAGGGGATGATAACGGCTGCCTGTATTTCGATGCAGCACTGCCGCGGCGCGTGCATCGTGCGCCAATTCTGGCGTTGGCCGCGCGCATTGGCGTGCCGGTCTCGGCGGTCTGGGTTCGTGCCTCGGTGGAGCAGGCACTGGCACGCAATGCGTTACGCCGCGCGGATCATCAAGTGCCGCGGGAGAGTATCGAGGCAGTTGCGGTTGCGTTCGAGCCGCCTTGCAGGTCAGAGGGGTTTGTCGAGGTTGTCGAAGTAACGGGCAACGATTGAGCTGGCCACTCCTCCAATCGCGTGAAGTAGAACCTGGCTTAACCTGGTTCTCCAGCATGGAAGCCTTCCTGGAAAACGGTATTGACCTCGAGTTAAGTGGAGGTTCTAGAGTGTCGTCCGGACTCTCTCGCAACTTCCGGAAACGAACTCACAAAGGACCAGGAATGGACACTCCGACCTCACTGCTGATTTTCCAGATCACCTGCAGCATTGGCTTGAGCCTGTGGCTGAGTATCAGCCTGATCAACAACCTGCATGCTTTTGCCAGTTCGGCCGGAGCGATCGGGGCGACCATGTCGATGGCGCCGCTGGCCCAACCTCCCGCAATCAGCCTCCCACTGCTGGGGCGAGCGATGACTTCTCCCTCCCTCCATCGCCTGGCCTTGTCGATCATCGTACTGATACAGGCAGCCGCCGCCCTCACGGCCTGGGTCGGGTGCTATGAACTAGTGCTTGGCGCCGGCCTGGAGGCTTCACTGCCCTGGTTGAACCTGGCCTTGAGCGCAACGCTCGGGTTCCTGCTCGCCATGCTGCTGGGCGGGATATGGTTCGGCTACTGGATCCGCCAGGAAGGGTTGCAACTGACCCATCTGCTGCTGATGGTCTGGGTCCTGTTGCACTTCGTCGTACTCAATGTCCGGTGGAGTTGATCGGTCGATGGATACTTGCAGGATGCCAGGAAGGAGCAACAGATGAAGACGATGATCGTAGGCGCCAGCAGAGGGTTGGGCCGTGCCTTGCTCGAAGGGCTCGGCAAGCCAGGGGACACGCTGATCGGCGTATCCCGCAAACAGCCGGTCGACCTGGTCCTTGCCTCGGGCATCGATCTGCACTGGATCGATGCCGACCTTGCCAAGCCAACGGCAGCTGTAGCACAGATCGCGGATCGAACACCTGCCGATCTGGATGTCCTGATCTGCAACGTCGGCATCTGGGAAGAACACGCCTTCAGCGAGCACTACGCATTCCTCGACGACAGCGACGAATCGATCACCAGGCTGGTCGAGGTGAACATCACCGCCACGCTGCTTCTGCTCAAGCGGCTGGTGCCGAAGTTGCTGGGTGCGCCCCGGCCGCAGTTGATCCTTACCGGTTCGACCTCGGCCCTTCGCCAGAGCGGGCGCCCGGAGGTGGCGTTCGGCGCCTCCAAGTTCGCCCTCAACGGCATGGCTGATGCGCTACGCGAAGGCTTTAGGGATGACAACCTGGCGGTGACCGTGCTTCACCTGGGATACCTGAATACCGACGACTCCCTGAACACGCCATTGGCGCAAGCCGCAGCACGAGGCGAACGGCGCCAGGTGCCGGTGCATGATGTGGTCACCATGGTCGACGCGCTGTTGCGCTTGTCCGAGGCTTCGTTCGTAAGGGAGCTGATCTTGCCGGCGATCGGCGATGAGCGCTTCTGAGAATAGTTGGGGCGATTGCGCTACCACAGCGGTTGCGCGACAGCGAGGTTGATTGCCCCTTCGGACAATCGTGGATTCTGTTCCGATCGAGCCGAAGCAGACATCAGGTGTAGCCGCGGTCGAGCCGCAGCTGGCATGCTTGTCTGATCGCTAGCGGGAAGACGCAGGGAGTCTACGATGGAACGGTCTTGCATCACTTATTACTTGGAAATGACCTCGGCTTCCGAGCTGCAGGAAAAACCACAGCGTCACGACCTTCAGATCATCGAATGTGAAGTGCCTCAGGCGGAATTCAATCGGTTTCTCTACAAGCTGGTAGGAACGCCCTGGGAGTGGGGCGATCTTGATTGCTGGAGCAGTTCCGAATGGCAGGCACTCGTTGAACAGGAGTGCCACCGTACCTGGGTTGCCTATCACCGCGGCGCGATAGCCGGCTATTACGAGCTTTATCGCCCCGATGGCTGTAACTGCGAAATCCGCTACTTCGGGTTGGCACCGCAGTTTCTAGGGTGTGGCTTCGGCGGGGCACTCTTGAGTCACGCTGTTCGATCTGCGTGGGAATGGCAAGGTACAGAGCGGGTGTGGGTACACACATGCACGTTCGACCATCCTGCCGCGCTTGGAAATTATCAGGCGCGCGGATTTCGTGTTTTCAAGCAGGAGGATACGCAGCCAAGCCAATGAGCGCTGGGGCCAGACTGCGAAAGCTCGCCATGGAAGAAGGCGGCCGTTCACGAGTGGCCGTTTTCGACCCAAAGCGGCCATTGCGCAAGTACTGCTATTGCTCATTTTTCGAGGCCGGCGCAAACCCTGTGGGAGCGGGTTTACCCGCGAAGCAGGCAACGCGGAGGATGGCACGGGCTTTGCCCGTGTTCGCGGGTAAACCCGCTCCCACAAAGATCACCTCAGATACGAATGGCCGCTATGGGTCGAAAGCTGCCGGGTCGTGAATGACCGCTATCGACCCAAAGCGACGCCTTTTTCAGCCCCGCTCCGATCCATCACTCTTTATTGGTATTGAGCTTGCGCAGATCTTCATAGGTAGCCGAGTGCACAAACCAGAAGCCGGAAACAATGCACCAACTCAAGCTGCCCAAAGCGGGCAGCGCACCGAGAGTGGTTAGCTGCCATTCTTGACTGAATCTGGAACAGCCCGCCCAGGGAAATCGTCGCGCCAGCACCGGCCTGCAGCCCTGCGTTGAGTCCGGCAGCCATGATCACGTCCTTGGCCGAGCGCAGCAGGCGCACGGCACTGTCGTCTGGCAGCAGCAGGTTGCCTACCGGCGTTAGCGTAGCGGCAGTCATCGCTAACAGCTTGGCGTCCAGGCCGAACAGCATTGCCGCTCCGCTGGCGCCACCAATCAGCCCTATGCCGCCTTCGATGAACATACAATGGCCTTCAAAGTCCTCGCGAACCAGGCCCCGGGCAGCGACCGAATCAGCCACCAGCACCCTGCCGACTGCGGGGAAGTCCTCGCTACCCTTCGGCGGTCATCGCCCCATGGCAAACCTTGTAGAGCATGCCGGCGGGGGTGATTGGTAGTCATCCTTGCCCCCGTGTCTTGTCATCAACCGTCTATGGCGGGCAGGGTTACCAGCCTGTCGATCAGCGAGGCCAGATCAGGGATACCCCACGGTTTGGCCAGGAATGCGGCCCTCACGGGAAGTGAATGGGTATCAATGATCGTGTCGCCTGAAGTCAGAATCACGGGTAGGGTCGGCCACCTGCGCCAAATAACGTGCGCCAGGCCTAATCCGTCCATGCGGCCAGGCATGTGGATATCGGTCATGACCAACGCAGGAGGTTCTTCATGCGAAAGGTGGAGAAGCGCCTCGTCAGCATTTGCTGTGGATGTGATGCTTACCGCGTAAAGTGACGAGAGACTCTCTGCAGTGAGATCTCTGAGTAGCTCGTCGTCTTCCACGATCAGAATGGTTTTGGGCATGCGTCGTTCGCTCGCTTCTCGTATGCGTTAGGGCGTCCTGGCCTTACGACGTTGCTCCCAAGCGATGAGTGGTGCTCCAAGCGCCGTGAAGGATCAGCGGCTATCGTAGAAGGGCGCCAAGTGAACCGCCTTCACGCTCTGCACGGTTTCCGGGGGCGTAAACCGTCAATCCGAAAGGGAAGACCATGCAGCAGCTACCAGTTGACGAAACCATCCGAGCGGCCTTGAAAAAGACCCATGTGCGCCTGCAACGCCAACATGAACTGGTGGTGGAATTTGGCGTGATGGCCTTGAAAGCGACTGACCTGGATTTGTTGTTGACCCATGCCTGTGAAGTCGTCGCTGAAGGGATGAGCACTCGCTTCGCCAAGGTGCTGCAGCCGGCAGAGGAGGGGGAAGGTTTCGTCTTGTCACACGGCGTGGGCTGGGACGCTTCTGACATCGGTCGGGCTGCCGTGGGTGCCGATGAAGCAAGCCCGGCAGGCTATGCATTGGCTACCTACAGGCCCGTGCTCTCGAACCATCTGGGCATGGAGAACCGCTTCCGAACACCGGAGTTGCTGAAGAAATACGGAATCGAGCGGGCTATCAACGTCCCGATCCGGGGCGTGCTTGGCCCCTTTGGCGTCCTCGAAGCCGATAGCAGTGACGGGGACGACTTTGTAGAAAGCGATCTGGTATTTCTGGAGGGTATCTCCAACGTCATTTCCATGGCCCTTGAGCGAATATCTGCGGGAGCAGATGTCTCTGTTCCCGATCCGTATTCGGAAACCCTTCTGAACGCGAGCCCCGATTGGGTCGAGATCCTGACGTCAAGCGGCGAGATCGAGTTCATGAACGAAACGGGGCTCCTCTTCCTGGCTACCCATTTGGCGGACGTGAAAGGTCAGCAGTGGCATGATTTGTGGCCCGAGGAGTCTCGTTCGCTCGTTTGGGAGGCATTGGCAAAAGTGAGTGGTGGCGAAACCGCTCGATTCGAGGCATATCACCCCATCTCTGCAGATGATCCAAAATGGTGGGACGTGACGGTGGCGCCAATCCTCGGAGTGGAAGGCAAGGTCGAGCGGATCATCGCAGTATCGCGAGATATCACGGAACGTCATCAGTATGAGGCTCAATTGCTGTCGCTGATCGAGGCTCAGAATAGCAAGCAAAACCGAAGCGACCTCTACCTGGAAGAAATCCACCATCGCGTCAAGAACAGCCTTCACCTGGTAAACACGCTACTGTTGCTGCAGGCCAATCTCACGCCTGACGCAGCGGTCAAGTTGCAACTTGAAACCGCCGCCGGGCGAGTGGTGACCATTGCCACGGTTCACGAGCGGCTGTATCAAGCTGCCGAAGGCCAGGAACTGCGCGCTCGTGATTACCTCGATGCTCTGCTGGGGGATCTGGGCAGAGCCTTGGCCGACCGGAAAATTGTGCTGGAGGCTGACGATTTCGTCTTGCCCCCAGAAAGAATGGCACCTTTGGGATTGGTAATTTCTGAACTGATCACGAATGCCCTCAAATACGGCAAGGGCGCCATCGAGGTGATCGTCAAGCATGCCGGCGACCATGCCCTGCTCACCGTCAGGGATGAGGGCGATGGATTCCCTGATAATTACCCTAAGCCGACGGGCACGGGCCTCGGCATGCGCTTGGTCAAAAGCTATTCCGGCTACGGCAGTGCGGCTGTCGAGGTGGATCGGACAGATAGTAAAAGCTGTATACACGTCCGTTTCAAGCTGTAGACACCGAGCGTTTGAAAGTGGCCCCATTGTCTTGCCCGGTCAGGCTGAACGAGGCTGTTGATCGCGTTCTTTCATGAGGGCGCCACAGGTCGATCCGATTTCACAAACCGAGCATGTTGTAGTGCACGTAGTACATGATCCATAGCGACAACCCCACCAGCAGCACGATGATCACTACCGTGAACACCAGCGCCACCAGGCTCCAGCGTTGCTCACGCGCCGTGGTCAGGTGCAGAAAGAACACCATGTGCACCAGAATCTGGATCACCGCGCAAGCCAGCACCAGCAGGAACGTGGCGGTGCGCGGTAAGCTTGGATACATGGCCAGCCCGAAAGGGATCAGCGTCAGCAGGGCAGCCAGCACAAAGCCGACGTTGTAGGACTTGTGGCTGGACTGGCTGGCCCCGGCGCTGCTATGAACCTGGCTTTCGCTGCTCATTGGATCACCCCGAACAAGTAGACGACGGTAAACACGCACACCCACACAATGTCGAGGAAATGCCAGAACAGGCTCAGGCAGCTCAGCCGTGTGGAATTGACGCAGCACAGGCCGCGCTGCTGCACCTGAATCATCAGCAAGGCCATCCACACCAGGCCGATCAGTACATGCAGGCCGTGGGTGCCAACCAGGGTGAAGAAGCCGGTGAGGAACGCGCTGCGCTGCGGGCCGTAGCCTTCGGCGATCAAGTGATGAAATTCGTTGAGCTCCATGGCGATGAAACCCAACCCGAGCACGAAGGTGACACCAAGCCACTGCAACACGCGGCGTTTGTCGTTGCGGTGATTGGCGAGCATGGCGTAGCCGTAGGTGATACTGCTGAACAGCAGCAAGCCGGTTTCACCGAGCACATAGGGCAATTCGAAGATGTCTGCCGCGCCCGGGCCGCCTGCCACCGACTGGCCCAGCACGGCGTAGGTGGCGAACAACGTGGCGAACAGGATGCAGTCGGTCATCAGGTAGACCCAGAAGCCAAACAGGCTCAGCGAGCCCGCATCCTCGTAACCTTGCTCTTGCTGATGGGCAGTTTCGTTCAGGACGATATGCGACATGGCTCAAGCCTCCGCCCTCAGTTGGCGCCGTTCGGTTTCCACGCGTTCGACTTCCTCGGCCGTCACGTAGTACTCGGTATGCTGGTCGTAGCTGCGCACGATCAATGCTGCCACCGTAGCCAGCAGGCTGGCGATCACCAGCCACCAGATGTGCCACACCAGGGCGAAGCCCAGCACCGTGCTCAACGCGCCGATCACCACGCCCAGGCTGGTGTTGCACGGCATGTGAATCTTGCGGAAGTCCGCCTCGACAAGTGTCTTGACCCCGCGTTCCTTCATGCCCCAATAGGCGTCGATGCCGTGCACTACCGGTTGTTCGGCGAAGTTATAGAACGGCGGCGGTGAAGCGGTGGCCCATTCCAGCGTGCGGCCGTCCCAAGGGTCGCCGGTGCGGTCGCGGTTTTCGTGGCGCTTGCGGATGCTCACGATCAGCTGCGTCAGCTGGCAGGCCACGCCGCAGAGGATGATAAGCACGCCAACCATCTCCAGCAGCAGAAACGGCCGCCACTCGGGCACATTGAAATGGTTCAGGCGCCGGGTCATGCCCATGAAGCCGAGGAAGTAGGACGGCATGAAAGCGAAATAGAAACCTGCCAGCCAACACCAGAACGCCGCACGCCCCAGCGGGTCGTAGAGCTTGAAGCCGAACGCCTTGGGGAACCAATAGGTCAGGCCACACATGTAGCCGAATACTGCGCCGCCGATGATCACGTTATGAAAATGCGCGATCAGGAACAGGCTGTTGTGTAACAGGAAGTCGGCGCCTGGCACTGCCAGCAGCACACCGGTCATGCCGCCGATGCTGAAGGTGACGATGAAGCCGACGGTCCACAGCATTGGTGTCTCGAAGCGCACCCGCCCGCGGTACATGGTGAACAGCCAAGTGAAGATCTTCACCCCTGTGGGCACGGCAATGATCATGGTCATGATGCCGAAGAACGCGTTCACGTTCGGCCCGGCACCCATGGTGAAGAAGTGGTGCACCCAGACGACGAACGACAGCACGGTGATGACGATGGTCGCCCATACCAGCGAGTAATAGCCGAACAGCCGCTTGCGCGAAAAAGTCGAAGCCACCTCCGAGAAGATGCCGAATGCCGGCAGGATCAGGATGTACACCTCTGGGTGGCCCCAGGCCCAGATGAGGTTGATGTACATCATCGGGTTGCCGCCCAGTTCGTTGGTAAAGAAATGCATGCCCAGGTAACGGTCCAGGGTGAGCATGAACAGCGTCGCGGTGAGGATGGGGAAGGCGGCCAGGATCAGGATCGAGGTGCACAGCACGGTCCAGGTGAACACCGGCATGCGGAACAAGGTCATGCCGGTGGTGCGCATCTTGAGAATGGTGACGAAGAAATTGAGCCCCGTCAGCAAGGTGCCTATCCCCGATATCTGCAACGACCAGATGTAGTAGTCCACGCCCACGCCGGGGCTGTAGGCGATGCCGGATAACGGCGGATAGGCGACCCAACCCGTGCGGGCGAACTCACCAATGCCCAGTGAGATGTTGACCAGCACCGCGCCGGAAACGAACAGCCAGAAGCTCACTGCGTTGAGGAACGGGTAGGCCACGTCGCGGGCGCCGATCTGCAGCGGCACCACAATGTTCATCAAACCGACCACGAACGGCATGGCCATGAAGAAGATCATGATCACGCCGTGGGCGGTAAAGATCTGGTCGTAGTGCTCCGGCGGCAGGTAGCCGGGCGAACCGTCCGAGGCCATGGCCTGTTGGGTGCGCATCATCAAAGCGTCGGCGAAACCGCGCAGCAGCATTACCAGGGCGACGACGATGTACATTACGCCGATACGCTTGTGGTCGACCGAGGTGAACCACTCCTTCCACAGGTACGTCCACTTGCGCTTGCAGGTGATGGCCGCGACCCCGCCTATACCCATCAGCCCGACCACGGCAAGGGTGTACATGATGATGGGCTCGTCAAAGGGGATGGCATCCCAGGTCAATTTCCCGAACATGTGTGTCACTCCTTGCTGCCTTGCGGCGATTCATCCTGGGGGGCACTCAAGCGCCGCTCGACCTCGCGGGACCGGTTGATGCCCTGGTACTTGTCGATCAATGACTGGAACAGGCCGGCATCGACCGCAGCGTAATGCTCTACCGGATGGCCGACGCTGGGTTCGGCCAGCTGCTTATAGCGCCTCTGATCGAGCTGGCGTTGCGAGCCGCGGACCTTGGCCACCCAGGCATCGAAACCGGCCTGGTCGAGTGCAAGGGCCTTGAAGTGCATGTCGGAGAAGCCGGGGCCGTTGTAGTTGGCGGCGATACCGGTATAGCTGCCCGGCTCATTGGCGATCAGGTGCAGCTGGGTCTGCATGCCGGCCATCGCATATATCTGCCCGCCCAGCGCAGGAATGAAGAACGAGGTGATGGCGCCATCGGAGGTCACCCGGAAATCCACGGGTGTGTCCACCGGCATGGCCAGTTCATTGACCGATGCGATGCCCAGTTCGGGGTAGACGAACAGCCACTTCCAGTCGGTGGCGATGACCTGCACCTTGACCGGCGCCTTGTCGGCATCCAGCGGACGATACGGGTCGAGCGCGTGGGTAGAACGCCAGGTCACCACTCCGAGCACGATGATGATGAGCAGCGGCACGCCCCAGACCACTGCCTCGATTGCGCGCGAGTGGCTCCACTCTGGCGTGTAGCGCGCCTTTTCGTTGGAGGCGCGGTAATGCACCGAGAACACCAGCGCCATGATCATGACCGGGACGACCACCACCAGCATCAACAGCGTGGCCAGGATGATCAGATTGCGTTGTTCCAGCCCGACCTGGCCCTTGGGGTTGAACAGCACCATGTCGCAGCCCGAAAGCTGCAGCGTGATGACGCCCAGCATCAACAGGCCGAGTAGTCGTGTGGCTTTAGTAGTTCCCTCTGCCATGCGCGGATCCTGTAATTGTTGCCGAATGTTTGTTGTGTTGATGTAGAAGGACGACCCGGGCAGGAAGGTTGTATGTAAATCCCGTAATCACGACGAATGGTGTTATGCAAACTCGAGGAATTTTCTTTCCACAGCCTCGGCGAGGGGCGGGCGGTGTTTGCCCCAAAGCAAGCGGATCAAACTTTTTGCCACCGTCGGACTCTTCTGCAAACATTCATTGATGCGAGGAGAAGCGCATGAAACCTGATGAAGGCAAGACCGGCGACAAGGTCCCAAGGCCGCTGTCTTCTGAAGAGGCGCAGCAAGGGCACCGGGCGCCAGACCCGCTGCTCGAGCGCCCTGACCCGGATACCGAAACGGTGGACAAAGTCATTACGCCCACCTCCATTCATGAACAGGAAGAACAGACGCGCCAGATCAACCAGCACCTCGAGGAGGCCGACAGGAAACGCCGCCGCTGAGGCAACGGCAACAGATCAAAGGCGCGACGATGATTAGCGCCACTGATCTGCTATTCACGTACAGCACTGAACACCGGGGGTAAATCGATTACCCCAACAGGGTAGGGCGCTTTCCATCGCCCCTGACTTCTGGGAGTTCAGCATGAAAGCAATCGTATACAACGCACCGCGCGACGTGGCCGTCAAGAATGTCACCGATGCAAGAATCGAGAAACCAACTGATGTGCTGGTGCGCATCACCACCACCAATATCTGCGGGTCCGACCTTCACATGTATGAGGGGCGCACATCGTTCGAGGCCGGGCGTGTGTTCGGCCATGAGAACCTCGGTGAGGTGATAGAGGTCGGGGCAGGGGTGGACCGCGTCAAGGTCGGCGACTGGGTCAGCCTGCCTTTCAACATCGGCTGTGGGTTCTGCGAAAACTGCGAAAAAGGCCTTACAGGGTTTTGCCTCACCGCCAACCCGGGGACTGCCGGGGCCGCATACGGCTTTGCCGACATGGGACCCTACCAAGGTGGCCAGGCTGAGCTGTTGCGTGTGCCATACGCTGATTTCAACTGCCTGGTGTTGCCGGAGGACGCCCAGGAACGTGAAGATGACTACGTCATGCTTTCGGATATTTTCCCCACTGGCTGGCATGCAACAGAGCTTGCCGGCCTGCAGCCGGGCGAGAGCATTGCGATCTATGGAGCGGGCCCTGTCGGGTTGATGGCGGCTTATTCGGCAATCATCAAAGGTGCCTCCGAGGTATTCGTGATCGACAACCAGCCGGATCGTTTGAGGCTGGCCGCGCAGCTTGGGGCAACCCCCATCAACGCGGTCGAGCAAAAGGCCGTGGACGAGATCATGAACCTGACCCACGGCAGAGGCACCGATCGGGGATGCGAATGTGTGGGTTACCAGTGCTGCGACAAGCATGGCCATGAAGCGAACTACCTCACCATGAACAACCTGGTTGCCTCAACCAAGGCTACCGGTGGCATAGGTGTCGTGGGTGTGTTCGTGCCAGAAGACCCGGGTGCGAAGAACGACCTGGCGAAGCAGGGCAAGATGGCTTTCGATTTCGGAGCGTTCTGGTTCAAGGGCCAGTTCATCCGCACAGGCCAGGCGAATGTGAAGGCCTATAATCGCCGCCTGGCGCAGCTCATTCATCATGGGCGCGCCAAACCTTCCCAGATAATTTCCCATCGTTTGACGCTTGCTGAAGGCCCCGACGCCTACAAGCATTTTGATGCGCGCGATGATGGCTGGACGAAGGTGGTGCTCAAGCCTGCTGCCTGACTCGCACCCCGAAGCTTCCAGGGAAGGAACCTCGGCGAGGGAGGGGTTCGTCTGGTGAGCTAACTGGCACCTGCTTGAAACAAGCCCCGAACCACCTCCCTCATCCAGCGATTCCCGCTGTCTTGCTGGTAGCGCGCGTGCCAATGCTGCTTTACCGTGAAACCCTCAACTGCAAACGGGCAATCGTGCACCTGCAGACCATGCATGTCGGCAAGTGTCTGCCCGATGTGCCGTGGCAGCGTAGCCACCAGGTCGGTCGACCCGACAATCATGCCTAACCCCAGAAACGCCGGCAGCTCCAGCATTATCCTGCGTTCGATGCCGGCCCGTGCCAGCCCAGCCTCGAGCAACTTCTGCCCGGTCCCGGCACTGATTTGTACATGCCCCTCGGCCTCGTAGCGCGCCACGGTCATGCCTTTGCCCAGTCGAGGGTGTCGCGTGTCGCTCAAGCAGACCCAGTCCTGTTCGAACAACACTTGCTGATACATCCCCGCACCCAACCAAGGCACGAAGCCGATGGCCAGGTCCGCCTCGCCCGACTCCAGCGCGCTTTCGGTATTGCCATCTATGCGCGCCGCCTCCAGGCGAATACCCGGCGCATGCGTACGCAGGTGGTTGAGGATGCTGGGCAGCAGGGTGATATGGCTGGCATCACTGACGCACAGGCGAAAGCGCCGTTGCGCTGTGGCCGGAACGAATTGCGGCTCCCAGGTAGTCAGGCGCCGCAGCGATTCCAGCACCTCGCGGCATGGACCGATCAACTGGTCTGCCCGCGGGGTAGGGGCCATCCCCCCAGGGGTACGCACGAACAGCGGATCGTTGAGTTCTTCACGCAAGCGCCCCAACCAGATACTCACGGTAGGTTGGCTCTGGCCGAGCTGTTCGGCGCTGCGGGTCACGCTACGGCATTGGTAAAGCACATCGAACAGCTGCAGCAGCTTGGGATCGGGCAAGGCATCGAGCGTACTCATTATTGCAGAACTCAATAGGTCTATTGATCTCATTGTATAGCCGAAATAAGCCTCGCTGCATAAGGTGGTCGCAAACCACAGGAGGTCCGCGATTTGAAAATCTGCATTCTGGGCGCCGGCGCCCTGGGTTGCGCCATTGGTGCGGCCTTGAGCGAGGCGGGGCACGAAACCTGGCTGTTGAATCGTGGCCAGGCACATGTCGAGGCGATGAACCTGCGCGGGCTGCGGGTACAGGACGAGCGCGGCGAGCGGCAGGTCCGGGTTAGGGCGGCTTGCGATGCGGCAACCGTGGGCGTGGCGGACCTGGTAGTGGTGCTGGTCAAGTCGTTCCACACCAGCGAGGCGATTGCCGGTGCCAAGGCGCTGATCGGGCCGCAGACGCTGGTGCTGTCACTGCAGAACGGTCTTGGCCACGAAGACATCCTGGCCGAGGCCGTGGGGCGTGAGCGGGTACTGGCCGGCAAGACCTATGTCGGTGGCGTGCTGCTGGCGCCGGGTTCGATTCGTGCCGGTGTAGCAGGCAAGCACACCTTCATCGGCGAGCTCGATGGCCAACGGACCTCCCGTGTGCAGGCCATTGCCGAGGTCTTCAATGGCGCCGGGCTCGCCACCACGGTCAGCGACAACATTCTCGGCACCATGTGGGACAAGCTGCTGGTCAACGTCGCGACAGGCGCGCTCAGCGGCATCACCATGCTCAGTTATGGCCAGCTGTACAGCGAGCCGCTGCTGGAAAGCACCGCCAAGGCAGCGGTGAGCGAGGCCATCGCCGTCGCCGAGCGTGCCGGCATCCGCCTGAACCTCACCAGCCCGGACGCTGCGTGGCGCCTGGCAGCTGAAGGCCTGCCGGCAAGCTTCCGTACCTCGATGCTGCAGAGCCTGGAAAAAGGCTCGGTCACCGAGATCGATTTCATCAACGGCTCCGTCGTGCGCTGGGGCCAGCGCCATGGCGTGGCTACGCCGGTCAACGCGACCCTGGTTGCCTGCATCAAGGGTATCGAGCGCGCCATGGCCGATCAGCAGAAGGGAAGTAATCCATGAGCCAGCCAAAAGCCTACCTTGAACACGTTGCGTTCTGGGTGCGGGACATCCAGTGGCACATCCGCTTCTTCAGCGAGGTGTGCGGCATGACCATGCGTGAAATACAGGGCGACGTCGAGCAGCCTGCGCAGTACTGGACCCTCGGTGGCCTGCAGTTCATACACCAGCCGGACTTTGCCGGGCCGGAAGGGCGCATGGCACACCTGGGCATCATGTGCGAGGACCTCGAAGCTGCCCTGGCCGCCGCACAGCGCTTCGGCGTCAGCGAAATGCCCCAAGGCCGCAACTGGCTGCGCCTGCCTGACGGCCTGGCGGTCGAGTTCATTCAGGCATTGCCGGCGAAATGCGTCGCCCAGGCTCTGGCCATCGACCCACGTGCAGAGGTGGTGGCATGAGCGTGGTTGAAAAATACTGGGACGATGCCCGTGAGGGCGATGAATGCATCAGCCCCACCTATACCGTGACGCGCGAACGCATCCTGGCCTACGCCGAGCTCACCGGCGACCATACCCCGGTGCATGTCGACGAGGCGTATGCCAACGCTAGCCACTTCGGCTGCCTGGTTGCCCATGGTCTGTTCGGCCTGTCGATCGCCGACGGCCTGAAGACCCAGTGCGAATACCGCTTTGTACCGGGCATGTCGCTGGGCTGGACGTGGGACTTCGTGCTGCCGATCAAGGTCGATGATGTGCTGCACGTGCGCATGCGCGTGGGGGCGATGCGCCCGAGCAACAGCCGACCGGGCTGGGGCATCGTGGTCTTGCCGTCGGAGCTGATCAACCAGCACGGCGAAGTCGTGCAGCGTGGCGAGCACCGGCTGATGGTGCCGAGGAGGGTGCAGGCATGAGCCAGGCATTGCCATTGGCGGGTATCCGCGTCATCGACTATAGCCACTTCCTGGCCGGGCCCTATGTGGGCCGCTGCCTGGCAGCACTAGGCGCCGAGGTGATCAAGGTCGAACGGCCGGGCAGCGGCGATGCCGGCCGCCAGCACGCGTTTACCCTTGATGAACAGCAGAGTGGTTACTTCCTGCAGCTGAACATGGGCAAGCAGGGCGTCAGCGTGAACATGAAGGACCCACGTGGCAAGGCGTTCATGCAACGCCTGACCGACTCGGCCGATGTGTTCGTCGAAAACTATCGCCCCGGCGCCCTGGACAAACTGGGCCTGGGCTATGCAGAGCTGTCGGCGCGCAACCCGCGACTGGTGTACTGCTCCATCTCCGCGTACGGCCATACCGGGCCGGATGCCCACCGCGCCGGTTTCGGGCTGATTGCCGAGGCCAAGAGCGGGATCATGCAGATGGTCGGCGTGCCAGGCGAAGCGCCGCCGTTGCTGCGCATTTCCCTGGGCGACATGTACACCGGCATTCATGCCGTGGCGGCGATCAATGCGGCGCTACTGGGCCGGGTGAGCAGTGGTCGTGGCCAGCACATCGACATGGCCCTGTACGACACGCTGGTGTCGATGCATGAATACGCGGTGCAGTGCTACACCTTGTCCGACGGCACCGTCCTGCCCGAGCAGACCGGCCATGACATGCCCACCTCCACCCTGTACGGCGTGTTTCGCGCGGCCGATGGCGACCTCGTGATCGCCGCCCAGGTAGACGACGCCTGGAAGCGCTTTGCCGCGATGCTCGAGGCCAATGGTGGCCCGCCCGGGTTCGGCAGTGACAACCGCTACCACAGCCTCAATGGTCGCAACACCCATCGGCAGGCGATCCTGGCCGTGGTGCGTGACTGGGTCGGTGCGCGCCGGGTAGCCGATATCCTGCAATTGCTCGATGCCATCGACATCCCCAGCGCCAAGGTGCAGCGCATCGACGAAGTCGTGGCCGACCCGCAGATCCAGGCGCGCAACATGGTCATCGAGCAGCAGCACCCGCGCTACGGTACCTTGCGCCTGCCCAACCTGCCGTTCCGCTTTTCCGACTGCGATACCACGATCCACCAGGTGGCCCCGGACCTCGGTCAGCACAATGCCGAAGTGGCCGCCGGCCTAGGTTTCAGCCCTGAAGAAATCACCGCCATGCAAGCAGACGGTGTGCTGTTCACCCACGGAGATGCCAGATGAGCGACCGCTATGCAGTGATCGGCCGACCGATCAACCACACCAAGTCCCCGTTGATTCATGGCCTGTTCGCCCAGGCCAGTGGCCAGTGCCTGGAGTACGGCGCCATCGAGGGCGAACTCGAGGGCTTCGAGGCCCAGGTGCTGCAGTTTCGCGATGAGGGCGGGTTGGGCATGAACATCACCGCGCCGTTCAAGTTGCGTGCCTTCGAGCTGGCTGACCAGCGCAGCGAGGCCGCCCAGCTGGCGCGGGCGGCCAATGCACTGAAGTTCGAGGATGGCCGTATCGTTGCCGAGAACTTCGACGGCATTGGCTTGTTGCGGGATATCGAGGAAAACCTCGGTGAACCGCTGGGCAATCGACGGGTACTGTTGCTCGGCGCCGGTGGTGCGGTGCGTGGTGCGCTGCTGCCGTTCCTGCAGGCAGGGCCGAGCGAGCTGGTACTCGCCAACCGTGACATGTCCAAGGCGCTCACCTTGCGCAACGAAGTGGATCATCCGAGGCTGCGCATCAGCCGTTATGAGGAGCTGGAGGGACAGTCCTTCGACATCGTGGTCAACGCCACCTCCGCGAGCCTAACCGGCGAGCTGCCGCCACTGCCCGAGGGCGTGCTGGGCGAGACGCGGCTTGCTTACGAGCTGGCGTATGGCAAAGGCCTGACGCCGTTCCTGCGCATGGCCCAGGCGCAGGGTGTGGCGCGCCTGGCCGATGGCGTCGGCATGCTGGTCGAGCAGGCGGCGGAGGCTTTCGCCTGGTGGCGCGGGGTGCGGCCAGAAACTCGGGCAGTGATCGATCGCCTGACCATTCCCCTCAAGTAGGATCACGGTCCCTGTGGCAGCGGTCGCTTTCGAATTGAGTTCATTACGCGACAGCGCAGCCCACAGGAACCCTGCCAATCAGTAGGGCGGCGCAGGCAGTTCGGCCAACAGCCTTCTCAGCCCGTCGCTCCACTGCCTGCGTATCTGCTCGTAATAGGCATCGTCGCTGGTGATGCGCTGGCGTTTCGGTATTTCCAGGCTGTCCTTCTGATACACCAACAGGTCCAATGGCATGCCCACCGACAGGTTGCTGCGAATGGTCGAGTCGAACGAGATCAGACCGCAGCGCAACGCTTCGTCGAGTGGCATATGGTAGCCAAGGTTGCGATCGAGAATCGGCCGCCCATACTTGCTCTCGCCCAGTTGCAGGAACGGGGTGTCCGGCGTGGCCTGGAAGAAATTGCCCTGCGCATAGACGTTGTATATGCCCATGGGGCCACCGGCTATCTGGCCGCCGACAATGAACGAACTGCTCAAGTCGATTCCGGCCGACAGCTTGCTGCGATCACGGCTGACCACTTCACGCAGTGTATCGGCGACCAGTACCGTTGCATCGTAGAGCGTGGCAACGTTCAGCAGGTGGGGGCCGGGGCCCCGTGTGCGTTGCTGGAGCAGGTTCACCACCGATTGCGAGGTCGCCAGGTTGCCGGCGGTCTGCAGCACGATCAGGCGCTCCCCCGGCACGCCGAACACGAACAACTTGGCAAAGCTGGCGATCTGGTCGATGCCCGCATTGGTGCGAGAGTCGCTGATGAAGACAAGCCCGTCCGCCAAGTGCATGGCGACACAATAGGTCATGCTGTTTCCCTTTTTTTATGAACGGGTACTGCGCCTGTCACTGGCGGTGCACGTGCACGCTGGCCTGCATCGATTCGGCGCCACCCCCGCGGCGCACGCCCCTGACCGGGCAGGCATCGAGGTAGTCCAGGCCCACTGCCAGCTTCAGGTGACGCTCTGGCCGAACAAGGCGGTTGGTGATGTCGAAGCTGTACCAGGCGTCATCGACCCAGGCCTCGGCCCAGGCATGGCTGGCCAGGTGCTGCTCGTCTTCGGTGCACAGGTAGCCGGAGACATAGCGTGCCGGAATACCCAGGCTGCGTGCGCAGGCAAGGAACGCGTGGGTATGGTCCTGGCAAACCCCGGCCGCGCCGTTGAACGCTTCGATGGCAGTGGTGCCCACCGATGTGGCGCCGGGGCTGTACGGCATGTGCTCGGCCAGGCCTTGCATCAGCCCGATCAGTGCCGCCCGGTCGCGGTGTTCGCCACAATGTCGGCTGGCGAAGGCCTTGAGTGCGTCATCGGCCTGGGTCAGGTGGCTGCCGCGCAGGAATGGCAGGGGGGAATGTTCGCCGGCCTCCTGCTCGCGCTCCGGGTCGATCTCCACCTGGCCGCTGGCGGTCAGCGCCAGGTGGCCATGGGGTTTGTCCAGGGTCAGTACATGCAGGATGTTGCCATAGGGGTCGATCTGGGCCTTGACCTTGCAGGGCAGGTCCAGTTGCCATTCATTGATGCGCTGGCGCTCGCTGCTGCGTGGTGTAAGGCGCAGGAACTGGATGCTGTTGCACACATCGCTGGCATAGCTGTAGGTAGTGTCGTGGCGAATGGACAGTTTCATACGACCTCCAGATAGGAGTGATGGACCGCCTGGCCCAGTTGATTGATGCGCCCGATGAAGTCGCTCAACCACGGGTGCAACCCCGCTTCGAGAATTTCGTCGATCGCGGTGTAGCGCAGGCGAGCGTTGAGTTCGGCGGCCATGCGTTGGGCGGCGCGCCCGGTGCTGCCGGGCAGGCTGGCAAGGATCTGGTCCAGTTCCTCGCTACAGGCATGCAGCGAGCGGGGCACGTCGACCCGCAACAACAGCAGCTCCGATACCGGCCGTGCACTGGGCGCGGCGCGATAGAGTTCGTTGAAGGCTTCGTAGGAGGTCAGCGCGCGCAGCAACGCGCTCCATTGGTAATAGCCACGGGCGGAGTCATCGCTGACCTCCTCGGAGGCCTCACCGAACATTTCATAGCGTGCATCGAGCAGGCGCAGGGTGTTGTCGGCTCGCTCCAGGAAGGTCCCCAGGCGGATGAAACTGTACGCGTCGTTACGCATGATGGTGCCTGAGGTCGCACCGCGGAACAGATGCGAGCGTTCCTTGACCCAGTCGCAGAACTGGCTGATGCCATAACGGCCGAGGCCATTGCTGGCAATGTTGCGCATTTCGATCCAGGTAGCGTTGATGTTCTCCCACATGTCGGCGGTGATGCGGCCACGCACTGCGTGGGCATTGGTCCTGGCCGCCTGCAGGCAGCAATAGATGCTGCCGGGGTTGGTCGCGTCGAGGGCGAAGAAGTGCAGCATGCGCTCGGTGTCGAGTTCGGTGTGCCGGCGGCGGTAGTCGTCCAGCGTTCCGGATGCCAGCAGTGACATGGCCAGCTCGGCATGGCCGTCACTGCGGCCGGCCTGGGGCATCAGCGATAGCGAATAACTCACCTCGAGCATGCGCGCAAGGTTTTCTGCGCGCTCCAGGTAGCGCGACATCCAGTACAGGTCGGAAGCAGTTCTCGAAAGCATGGTTCAGTCCTCCACCACCCAGGTGTCCTTGGTACCGCCGCCCTGCGACGAGTTGACCACCAGCGAGCCTTCCTGAAGGGCCACCCGGGTCAGGCCGCCTGGCACCAGCCGCGTTTCACTGCCGGACAGCACGAACGGGCGCAGGTCGATGTGGCGCGGGGCGATGCCGTTGTCGACGAAGGTCGGGCATGTGGAAAGGCACAGGGTGGGTTGGGCGATGTAGGCGTGCGGACGGGCCTTGATGCGGGCGCGGAAGTCCTCGATCTGCGCACTGGTGGCCGCTGGCCCGACCAACATGCCGTAGCCACCGGAGCCCTGGGTTTCCTTGACCACCAGCTCGGGCAGGTGGGCCAGGACATGGGAAAGCTCTGCAGGCTTGCGGCACTGCCAGGTCGGGACGTTGTTCAGCACTGGCTCTTCGCCCAGATAGAAGCGGATCATGTCGTCGACAAAGGGGTAGATCGACTTGTCGTCCGCCACCCCGGTGCCTACCGCGTTGGCCAGCACCACGTTGCCGGCGCGGTACACCGAGATCAGCCCCGGCACGCCCAGCATCGAGTCAGGGTTGAACGACAGCGGGTCGAGGTAGTCGTCGTCCAGGCGCCGATAGATCACATCCACCTGTTGTGGACCGGCGGTGGTGCGCATGTAGACATGCTCGTCGCGGATGAACAGGTCCGCGCCCTCCACCAGTTCGATACCCATTTCCCGAGCCAGGAAGGCATGCTCGAAATAGGCATTGTTGAAGCGACCAGGGGTGAGCAGCACGGCGGTGGGGTTGTCCAGTGGGCTGGCGCTCTTGAGCGTGTCCAGCAGCAGGTTGGGGTAGTGGTCGATCGGGGCGATCCGCTGTGCGGC
The DNA here is from genome assembly GCF_053557675.1 of Pseudomonas sp. XP1. NCBI lineage: Bacteria > Pseudomonadati > Pseudomonadota > Gammaproteobacteria > Pseudomonadales > Pseudomonadaceae > Pseudomonas > Pseudomonas sp. XP1. The sequence goes on from NZ_JBNRIJ010000001.1 coordinate 278,137, forward strand.
AAACAGCTCGGGGAACAGCCGCATCATCATCTTGCGGTCTTCGAGCATGTAGCTGACCCCGCTGGGGGTGCGCAGGTTGTCCTCCAGCACGAAGTAGCTGCCGTCACCGTCGCGGACCAGATCGACCCCAGCGATGTGGGCATAGAGCCCACGGTGCAGCCCCAGGCCCTGCATGGCGATCTGGTAGCCTTCATTGGCCAGCACCTGCTCCGGCGGGATGATGCCGGCCTTGAGGATGCGCTGGTCGTGGTAGATGTCCTGCAGGAACAGGTTCAGGGCGTGCACCCGCTGGATGCAGCCGCGCTCGACCATGCGCCATTCACTGGCACGAATGCTGCGCGGGATGATGTCAAAGGGGATCAGGCGCTCGGTGTCCTGTTTGTCACCGTACAGGGTGAAGGTGATACCGGCGCGGTGAAACAGCAGGTCTGCTTCGCGTCGCCGTTGCTCCAGCAGCTCCAGCGGGGTGTTTGCCAACCAACGGGCGAACTCCTGGTAATGCGGGCGGCAACTGCCGTTCGTTTCGTACATTTCATTGAAAAATGCCCGGGACATACCCACTCCTTGCCACCGTTGCCGGCAGCTTCATTGCGGTTCATCTACGTGTTTCAGGGTGCGGCCTTGCGGGTAGGTGGGTGCTGTGTCTGTGGCGAGCCTCGAATCCGATCAATTGCTGGTGCGTTGTGCACGCAGAAGCCGTTGCAATGAAGGTGCCGAAAGCCCGGCGTAGTTCCGGGATGGCAACCATGGGGCGCTAAGACATTGAAACGTTAGGGGTTTATTGCCGCATACAACGATTGAGCCGCGCGCAGAGCACTGGAGCGGCCCGCAGGCGTGCCTCAAAAAAAGGCGTGGCATGCACCCAGCTGCAGTTTTTGGCCGGAATTGGAGCAAGCCCATCCTCGCCTCGGTAGAAACTGTTGATTTTCCGAAGCTTCGGTTTATTGTAGAGATACAAACATATTATGTTGAGTAATCTACATGATCGATTGGTCGCTACTGATCCTCGGGTTGCCGACGGCCAATGCCACCGAGCGCATGCGTGCCTGGAGAAGCCTGAAGGCCTCAGGAGCCGCAGTGCTGAGGGATGGTGTTTACCTGCTGCCCGAACACTGTGCAGGCCGCGAGGTTTTCGCAGCAGTCGAGCGAGACGTGCTGGCTATAAACGGCACGGCATTTCTCCTGTCGCTGCCTGAGCGTGAAGAGCGCTTCAGCAGCCTGTTCGACAGGAGCGACGAGTACGCCAGGCTGATGGAAGAAATTGCAGGCTGCAGGGCCGAGTTGGCGCCAGAGAATGCGCTGCAGACCGCACGGCAGGTGCGCAAGCTCAGAAAGGCCTTCAGCCAGTTGGCGTCAACCGATTTTTTCCCGGGCGAGCCCAAGGCGCAAGCCGATGCGGCGCTGCAAGAGCTCGAGGCCGCGATTGGCCGCGCACTGTCTTGCGATGAGCCGAGTGCCCACGACGAGGCGATCACCCGACTGGAACGCAACGATTACCAGGGTCGCCTTTGGGCCACCCGCAAGCGCCCATGGGTGGATCGGTTGGCATGTGCCTGGTTGATTCGTCGCTTCATCGATGCCGACGCTCGATTCATCTGGCTGGACAGGCCTGAAGACTGCCCGGACGATGCGCTGGGCTTCGATTTTGACGGGGCCAGGTTCAGCCATGTCGGCCAGCGGGTGTCCTTCGAGACCCTCATCGAGAGCTTTGCCATACAGCAGCCGGGCCTGGCACGCTTGGCCGCAGTCATTCACTACCTGGATGTGGGAGGCAACCAGCCCTCGGAAGCGCCAGGCATCGAACGTGTCCTCGCGGGCTTGAGGCAAAGCATTGGCGATGACGATCAACTGACAACGGTCGCCGGGGGCATCTTCGATGGCCTGCTGACGGCTTTCGCAAGTGAGGAAACCCCAAATGGTTGATAGCACCTCCGCAGTGGGCGAACAGCCACCATCGCAAGCGGTTCAGCGGCCGATCGGACTATTCGAAGCATTCCTGTTCTGGCTCAAGCTGGGCTTCATCAGTTTTGGTGGGCCCGCCGGGCAGATCTCGATCATGCACCAGGAATTGGTCGAGCGTCGGCGCTGGATCAGCGAGAAGCGGTTCCTGCACGCGCTGAACTACTGCATGTTGTTGCCAGGCCCCGAGGCACAGCAGCTGGCCACCTACATCGGCTGGCTCATGCACCGCTCCTGGGGGGGCGTGATTGCCGGCGTGTTGTTCGTATTGCCCTCGCTGTTCATCCTGATTGGCTTGTCCTGGGTTTACATTGCCTTTGGCGAGGTCCCTGTGGTGGCGGGGATTTTCTACGGCATCAAGCCTGCAGTCACGGCCATCGTCGTCCACGCGGCGCACCGGATCGGCTCGCGCGCGCTGAAGAACGGCTGGCTGTGGGCCATGGCCGCAGCGTCGTTCGTGGCCATCTTCGCCCTCGATGTACCGTTCCCGTTGATCGTGCTGGTTGCCGGCATCGCAGGCTATGTGGGCGGTCGCTTCGCGCCAGGCAAATTCGTGATCGGTGGCGGTCATGGGGCTGCCAGGAACAGCTACGGCCCGGCCCTGATCGATGACGACACCCCCGCGCCTGAGCACGCGCGTTTTCGGGTGGGGCATTTGCTGCGCCTGGTGGTGATCGGCGCACTACTGTGGACCTTGCCCATGGGGCTGCTGACGCTGGCGTTTGGCTGGGCCGGCACCCTGACGCAAATGGGCTGGTTCTTCACCAAGGCCGCACTTTTGACCTTCGGTGGCGCTTACGCCGTCCTGCCCTATGTGTATCAGGGCGCTGTCGGCCATTACGGCTGGCTGTCACCCACCCAGATGATCGATGGCCTTGCCTTGGGAGAAACCACGCCAGGTCCATTAATCATGGTGGTGGCCTTCGTCGGCTTCGTCGGTGGCTACGTTCATCCGATGTTCGGTGAGCAACACCCGTTCCTGGCTGGTGCAGTCGCGGCGAGCCTCGTCACCTGGTTCACCTTCCTGCCGTCGTTCCTGTTCATCCTCGCCGGTGGCCCGTTGGTGGAATCGACCCACAACGAGATGAAGTTCACCGCACCACTGACGGGTATCACGGCCGCAGTCGTGGGGGTGATCCTGAACCTCGCCATGTTCTTCGGCTACCACGTGCTCTGGCCAAAGGGTTTCAGTGGGGCGTTCGACTGGCCTTCCGCGTTGATCGCCATTGCGGCTGCCGTGGCGCTGTTCCGCTTCAAGCGTGGCGTGATCCAGGTACTGTTCAGCTGCGCCCTGGCCGGCGTGATGGTCCATATGTTGCGAGGTTGATACCGGTTGCCGGCCGACATCGTCGGCCGGCTTTCCATGATTCAGAAGGGGTTTCCAGGTTGATCGACAGGCTCAGGCCCTGTTCGCTCAGCGCTCGCTGCAGGCCGGCGCGGAAACCACAGCCATCGGGGTTGAGCACCCAGCCACGGGTGTAGCAGTCCTTGAGCTTGTAGCTGCGCTTGGTGACGCTGCCCTTGGCAGCTACCACTTTCAGCGACATGCGTGCGATCGAACGGCTGGCGATGCCTTCCGGGAAGATCTTGCCCGGTGGGAACAGCGCGGCGGCTGCGTCCAGTTCGGCGTTTTCCATGCGCGCAATGAGGCTGCTGCCCCAACCGCTGCTGACCTGGGTGCGCAATTGCGGGTAGGCCTCGCGAATCTGCGCCAGCGCATCTAGCAGTACCACGTCACCCAAGGTCTGCGGCACACCCAGGCGCAGGGTGCCAGAAGGGGCGCCATCGTTGGCCACCAGTTCGCGCAGCGAGTCGATCTCGCGCAGGATCGCCTTGCACTGCTCGTAAACCCGCAGGCCCATGGGGGTGGGCTTGAGCGGCTTGGTGTTGCGGTCGAGCAGGGTGGCGCCGAGGTCTTCCTCGAAGTTCTGCACCCGACGGGTAATCGCCGGTTGCGTCAGTTGCAAGGCCTCGGCGGCGAGGTTGGTGGACTGGCAACGAATGACCGCGACGAAGGCGTCCATATCTGCCTGACGGGTAATGCTAACGGTTCGGATTTGATAGATGAAAACGCATATTAGGTTATTCCTAAAATCAATTTAATTTATCTGATGGTTCTCGCTGGAGTCGCCTGGCACGGGTAGCATGAGGCTGCCTGCCCAAACACCGAGCAACGCCATGTCCATCCGATCGAAGCTGCTGACCCTGGCCGCGGCCCTGCTGCTGGCCAGCCAGGCCGGCGCCGCTGAGCGCCTGACCCTGCGCATCGTCGACCAGAAGGGCAACATGCGCGCCCAGCTGGAAGCCGCAGGCGCCTTGCGCGACCTGCCTTACGACATCCACTGGGTCGAGTTCCCCGCTGCCGCGCCGCTGGCCGAGGCGCTCAATGCCGGGGCGATCGATGCCGGCATAATCGGCGCTGCTGGTGCGTCCTGATGCGCAGCTGCACAGCGCGGCCGAGCTCAAAGGCAAGCGCATCGCCACCGGTCGCGGGTCGATCGGCCATCATCTGGCCCTCAAGGCACTGGATCAGGTCGGCTTGAGCGAGAAGGATGTTGAGTTCCGCTTCCTCGGGCCGGTGGACGCCGGCGCAGCTACGACGTGCAGCCGGTGAAGCCGGAGAACCTGGCTGAGCAGCAGCGCATCGCCGATGCGTTCTACCGCGAAGGGTTACCGCCCAGGGCGGTGGATGCCAAGGCGGTGAGCTTGTATGAGCCGGTTGCAGACTAGCGTGGGTAGTAGTCTGCCTGGTTTGTTCTTTCTTCTTTTCAATGTCCGCTTTCAGGCGAAAGCGGTCACTATCAACTAATGGATTTGGCCATTTCCGAGGTTCCAATCCAACCGGTTTGCTCGTAGACAGGTTTACCCGTCTCGGTGGCGTGCAGGACAGCGAAGGTGATGCCTCGGCGGGCGAACTCGGCGTCGGCTGCCTGCATCAAGGCTGAAGCCAGGCCACGGCGGCGGTAGGCCGGCTGGACGAACACATTCAGCACGTACCCACGCTTGTCCAGGGTCGGGTGCGATGGATGGGGAGGCCAATCAATACTCATCAGGCCAATGGCTGCGATCGCTTGGTCGCCATCCAGGAGCTTGAAACCGTAGTACCGACCGTCAGCAAGCCGCTCCTCCAACCATGGCCGAAAGTGCTGAGTCATGACTTGCAGTTTTTCAGGATCGCCACCTGCCTCAAGAAACATCTCCTGGCGATGCGAGCAGATCATTTCTGCGTCAGCGGGCCCGACCGGGCGGCAGGCCAAGCCTGAAAACTCTCCGCATCCTTGTAGTTCGCTCATCGTTTATCCAGTGTCGGTGGCCGATTCATGAGAAGGCAGCCTATGGCACCTTCAGGCCTGTTTGCAATGGCTTGGTTCAATGCCCGTCGGGCCAAAAGAACCAATGGCTAACGATCGACCTTGGCAAACCATTCAGCTCGTGTGATCTCCCATATTTCGACGCACATCGGCCCGCAGACAAAATCACCTTCTCGTACGCCGACCATACGCATACCCTCATGCTCCGAGACCCTGCGTGAAGTGTGGTTGGCAACCGCTTTGGGAACCTGCATGACCGGCCGTGACAATGTCTCGAACCAATACGCGTTGATGACCCGGCATGCTTCGCGCATATAGCCTTTTCCCCACCACTGCGGTGCAAGCCAGAAGCCTCTGTTGTTACCCGGCTGCTCAAACAAACTGATGCTGCCAAGGACGCACTCGGCATCATCGCGCCTGCGGATCATCCAATGCCATTCACGACACGCTGCCATGGCTGGCAGGGCGACATCGCGTACATAAACCAGCGCACCATCTTCTGGATATGGCCATGGAACACGACGATCCAGATAGCGCACTACCTCCCATTGCGGAAACAACTTCTGAATGAAGGGGGCATCCTTCAACTGGAGTGGCGTGAGGACAAGGCGATCGGTGAGCAGTGTCGGAAGGCGATCCATGGCATTCGTTCCTAGGCATCCTTGCGGAGGGCTTTCAATCTGCTATCGACCCATCGCCGGCAAGCGCGGCTCCCACAGGTACAGCGCATGCCTGAAGGCTGGTCATATTCCTGTGGGCGCTGGCTTGCCGGCGATGAGGCCTGCACTGGCAACAGAGCTTTTCCGAAATTTGAGCCTTTCGGTGGCCATCCGGGCTCGTCACAAGCCCGGCGCCACGTGACACTACTGGGGAATGGCAGCGGTAATGATCACTTCCACCAGCAGCTGCGGATCTGCCAGCTTCGCCTCGCCGCAGGCTCGCGCCGGTGCATGGCCGCTGGGTACCCAGGCATCCCATACGTTATTCATCTCGTCAAAGTCTGCCATGTCGGCCAACCAGATAATGGCCTGAAGCAGGTGCTGGCGAGTGGTGCCGGCCTCATCGAGCAGTGCATCGACCCGCGCCAGGGCTTCTCGGGTCTGTTCCGCCACCGTCTGGCCGGTCTCGCCGACCTGGCCGGCAAGATAGACGGTGTCGCGGTGGATCACGATCTGGCTCATGCGCGGGTCGATCTGTTTGCGTTGAATGGTCATGGGTCAATCTCCTTGGGTCAGAAACGGCGTGAGGAAAACGCGTCTAGCCATGCAGGCGCTGTTCCTTCGATGAGTTGGCTTACCAGTTGCCCTGTTACTCCCGCCAGTGTCAAGCCAAGGTGCTGATGACCAAAGGCGTGAATCAGGCGCGGTTCGTTCGGCGAGACGCCAATGACCGGTAGCGAGTCCGGCAGCGACGGGCGAAAGCCCAGCCAGCGCCTCGCCACTGGCTGGCGAAGGCCAAGCACGCGCCGTACCCGTTGCTCCAGGTACTCGTAGCGCCTGGGGTTGGCTGGGTCATTGATCGAACCCAGCTCCACGGTGCCGGCCACGCGCAGGCGACCCGCCATGGGGGTCATGTAGAAGGCGCTTTCGACCGGGCAGCAGGGGCGTTCGAGCAAGGTATCCTCCAGGTCGAACTCGATATGGTAGCCACGCTCGGTATCCAGCGGGATGCGATCGCCCAGTTGCTGCGCGAGGGCGGCAGACCAGGCTCCGCCGCACAGCACCACGCGTTCGGCGAGCAGGCTGTGACCATTGGCACAGTCCAGTTGCAGTGCATTGCTGCGTCGAACAAGGCGCTGCACGGTGCTGAAACACAGGGTGCCATCGAGCAGCAGTGGCGCTGCCAAGTCCTCGAAGAAGCGCTTTGGATCATCCAGATGGGAAGATTTGGGGAAGAGGATGCCGCCTACCGTCTTGCCGGCAAGTGCGGGCTCAAGTGCTTCGAGTTCGTCGCGACTCAAGCGCTGTTGAGGGATGCCGAAGCGGTCACGCAGCGCATAACCGCCTTCGGCGCCACGCAGGCTGTCCAGGCTGGAGTAGGCATAGATGCAGCCTTTATGGCGCAAGTGCTTTTCGGCTAAAGGCGCCTCATCCAGCAGTGGTGCATACCCCTCGTAGGTGTGTTGCAGCAATTGTGCAAGGGCCGTCGCGTTGCGCTGGAAATGATGAGGCCGGCACTGATTCAGGAAGCGGGCAAGCCAGGGCATCAAACGCGGCAAGCGAGACCACCGCACCACAAACGGCGAGTCCGCCGAGAAGAGCAGGCGTGGTATGTCGCGCAGCAGGCCAGGTTGTGCGATAGGCATGCAGCCATAGGGCGCAAATGTGCCCGCATTGCCATAGGAGGCACCTGCAGCGACCGCATCGCGCTCCAGCAACACCACATGGTAACCCTGGCGGCGCAGCCACAAGGCAGTGGCAACGCCGACCGCACCGGCACCGATTACAGCGACTTCACAACGCTCTGGCATCTTCATCTAGGCTTCAGACCCTGTCGAACATATGCAAATGGCCTTGCTGCGCGAAACGGGCAATGACATCCAGGGCCTGGACGAGCTGCGCGCGAGACTTGGCCGCGGAAAGGTTGATGCGCACCGCATTGGGCGACTGGTCATGGCGCAAGCTGAACGCCCCGCCGGGCAGTAGCCCGACGCCATGCTCCCGGCAAAGGCGGGCGAATCGTGACGCGCTCCAAGGTTCAGGCAGCTGCAGCCAGGCATGTGTGCCAACATCGCTGGCCTGGTAGTGCAGGCCCTTGAGGTGCTCTGCGAGCAAGGCCTGGCGTTCGCGCAACTCCTCGCGCTGATGGGCAATCAGTGCCTCGCTGACGCGATCCTCGATCAAGCGTGTCGCGATCAGCGCGTTAAGCGGCGAAATGCTCCAGCAGTCGATGCGCAAGGTGGTGGCGATGTTCTGCAGCTGTTCGGGCGGCGCGACGACGAAGCCGATGCGCAGGCCCGGTGCGATGCATTTGGAGAGGGCGGTGACATAGAACGTTCGCGCAGGGCGGCGCAACATGAATGTCTCGTCCCTGTGCTCGAGCAACGGGCGATAGACATCGTCCTCGATCAACCAGAGGTCGTCGTGTGGTGCAAGTACTTCAAGAAGGTCCGCGCGACGTTGCGCGTCGAGGGTGATGGCGGTCGGGTTGTGGATCGACGGCACGAGGAACAGCACCCGTGGCGCGTAGGTCGCGATAGCCTCGCCCAGGGCTTGAGGGTTCATGCCCCGCTCATCCCCCTCTACGCCAACCAGGTTCAGCCCCAATGACCGGCACAGGGCGTTGATGCCCTGATAGGTAATGCTGTCGGCCAACACGGTGTCACCTGCCACTGTCATGGCGCGCAGGATGCAGGCGATGCCGTGCTGGGCCCCCTCGGTGATCACCACATTGCTGGCTTGAGCGGGTACATCCAGTGAACGCAACCAGGTCGCCGCGGCTTCCCGCGCCCAGGGCATGCCTTCGGATGGGTGATACTCCTTCATCCCGGTAAAGCGCGGGTCGCTGGCCAGACGCGGCAGGAGGGTGGCCAGAGCCTGGGTGTAGGCATCGGTAGCGGGGCGGTTGACGCTGAGGTCGATCATGCCGGGGGCATCGCTTGGCGCCGACTGGAACTGCACCTGTACCTGGCGCGGCACCGCGACCTGGGTGCCCCGGCCTGGGCGACTCTCGACCAGGCCTTGCTCCTGCAGCACGGCCATGGCGCGGGTCACGGTGGTGATGTTGATGCCCAGTTCGCCGGCCAGCTCGCGATGGGGTGGAAGCCGTTCGCCCGGACGCAGGGCGCCACTGCGAATGGCTTCGGCAAGGGAGGAGGCCAGTTGCGCGTAGAGTGTTTCGGCGCTGTCGCGCTGCAGCAGGGTATCCGTCTTTAGGGCAGCAAGTAGCTCTTTGAATGGGCTCATGGCCTGATTTTTCCTTGTGCTTATCCTGCGCGTAGCAGGATAATAGCTGGGCTTGTCCTGTATTCTTACCCATGACAAACGATATTGACAAGACATATATGGGTTGATAGCTTCGAATTGTACTGCTTGTCATGCATTACAATAATACGAACCCCTACGGTAGGAATTCGCCATGACAGATCAGCCGTTCCACAGCCTGGCGCGCAGCCCGCTTGCATTGCTTCCGGCTCCAGGGGGCCACGGCAGGCGCCCAGAATATCCGGCGTCGCATCACATTTCATCACCCGATGTCTCGTTCGGCGAGGCTAGCTTGTACGGCAACACGCAGGATCAGGAGGTGCACCCATGAGCAATTCGCTGAAGCTGGATGAACCGCGTGAACGCCGGCTGAGTGGGGCCTTGCGCCAGCGGCACATCACCATGATTTCGCTGGGCGGCATCATTGGTGCCGGCCTGTTCGTTGGCAGCAGTGCAACCATTGGCGCGATCGGCCCCGCAGCGTTTCTCAGTTATCTTGCCGCCGGCATCGTGGTGATGCTGGTCATGCGCATGCTCGGTGAAATGGCGGTGGCGATACCGGGCGTTGGATCGTTTACCGAGTACGCGCGACTGGGGCTGGGCAATTGGGTCGGTTTCACCAGTGGCTGGTTGTACTGGTACTTCTGGGTCATTGTCGTGGCGGTGGAGGCGGTGGTTGGAGCCGACATATTGAACCGTTGCCCGCCTGGGCCATCGGCCTGAGCCTGCTGGCAATCATGACCGCCATCAATTGTCTGTCGGTGAAGTCCTATGGCGAGTTCGAGTACTGGTTCGCATCACTCAAGGTGTTCGCCATCATCGTGTTCATTGGCCTGGGTTGTGCCTATCTGTTCGGGTGGGCGCCTAGCACCGGCGCCTTGCTGGACAACCTGGTCAACGACCGCGGCTTCATGCCTTACGGCATCAGCGCCGTGCTCGCCGGCGTGCCAACAGTGATCTTCGCGGTGGGCGGCGCAGAAATCGCTACCATCGCTGCAGCCGAATCGGATGACCCTTCCAAGAGTGTCGCAGCGATGACCCGCTCGGTGATCTTTCGGGTGATCGGTTCTACGTCGTCTCTATTCTGCTGATCGTCTGTATCGTGCCCTGGGGCAGTATCGAGGCAGGGCATTCACCTTTCGTCACCGCCATGGAAGTCATGCATGTACCAGGTGCGACGCTGATCATGGAGGCCGTGGTTTTGGTTGCCGTGCTGTCGGCGCTGAACTCCGGGTTGTATGTGTCTTCGCGCATTCTGTTCGGCCTCAGCGAGCGTGGCGATGCGCCGGCTGCATTGTCGCAACTGACCGGGCACCGGGTACCGCGCTTGGCGGTATTGCTGAGCAGTGTGATTGGCTACATTGCCATCGCCGCAGCGATCGCGTCACCGCAAGGTGTTTTCCTTTTCCTGGTGAACGCCTCGGGCGCCATCATGTTGTTTGTCTACCTGGCCATCGCGGTCGCTCAAGTGCGGCTGCGCCGTCAACTGGAGCGCGAAGCGCCACAGCGCCTGACGCTGCGCATGTGGCTGTTCCCCGGTCTGTCCTACGCGGTTATCGCCGCCATCGTCGGGGTGCTGGTGGCCATGGCGTTCCAGGAAGGGCTGCGCACGCAATTGCTTGCCAGCCTGGTCAGCCTGGCGGTGGTTTCGGCGGCGCATCTGTTGGTGCGCAAGCGCCGGTTGCACGCCGGGCCGCGTGATACGCGCGTTGCATAATCGCACCGTCGGATCGAAACCCCGCCAACTGGCGGGGTTTTCTCATGAAGCGTCATTGGCAAGCACGGCTCCCACAAGTACATCGCATGCCTGGAGATTGTTGATATTCCTGTGGGAGCTGGCTTGCCGGCGATGGGCCTGCACTGACTACAGAGCTTTGGATCAGTGTCCGCATTGGTCGACAGCGGTCATCCCCGACCGGCAGCTAACGACCCATTGCGGCCATTCGCGGAGGCCAATAAACGGCCTATTGCGCCCCTTCGACCCTATCGCTCGATAGGTGATCATGGCGCACTTCGATACAGATATGGCCTAGTTCGAAGCTACTATCTTGGCCCTGTGGGGCTATTCCAAGCGTTGCTACAGTGGGCTCCATCAACCATCCACCCACTACGAGCAACTACCCATGAACAACCGCCTTGATTACTTCAAACTGTCTCCCCAAGCGTCCAACAAACTGGTGGAGCTCACCCTGCAACTGAGCAAGAAGCCGCTACTGGCCGATCTCGCCCACCTGATCATGTTGCGCGCTTCGCAGCTCAACGGCTGTTCGTTCTGCGTGGATATGCATGTGAAAGAGGCCAAGATCCATGGCGAGCGCGAGCTGCGTCTTCACCACGTGGCCGTCTGGCGTGAGTCACAGCTGTTTTCGCCAGCAGAGCGGGCGGCGCTGGAGTGGACTGAAGCCCTGACCCAACTGCCGCCTCATGGTATCTCCAACAGCCTGTATGCGAGTGCGCGTGAGCAGTTTTCCGAGCAGGAGCTGTCGGATTTGTCGTTCCTGATCGTCGCCATCAATGGCTGGAATCGCCTCAATGTGGCTTTCCAGGCGATCCCGGGCTCGTCCGATGAACTGTTCGGCCTGAACAAGGCCAACCTCAACTGAGTAACTTGCTGATCAACGCGCCAAGCTGCTCGCCTGGAGCAGTCGTGGCGCAGTTGGTAAAACTCAGGAGCAGACCTGACTGACGCTGCGATGAGGCAGCCCAGCGCGACAATGCTTGTATCGACATGCCCCTTGCCAGCACCTGCTCGGCCAGGGCGGTGTCACTTACGTCCTCCGGCAAACGCAGTACCAGGTGCATGCCGCCTGGCGAGCGTTCCACCTGCATACCCTTCGGTAAACTCCGCTCCAGTGCTTCGATGGTCAATGCCCGTCGCTCGTTGTAGAGGCGGCGCATGCGTTGGATATGCCGAGCGAAGTGTCCCTCGGCAACGAACTCCGCCACCAAAGCCTGGGTAATTGACGGTGACCCGGCAGCAAACAAGGCCCGGCCGACGCGCTCGAACGCTGCCACCTGCGCCTGTGGCACCACCAGATAAGCCAGACGAATACCGGGAAACAGCACCTTGCTGAAGGTGCCGGCATACAGCACGCGCCCATGGCGATCCAAGCTGGCCAGCGCTGGAAGTGGACGGCTGACGTAGCGGTACTCGCCGTCGTAATCGTCCTCGACAATCCAGCCACCGGTGCGGGCAGCCCAATCGAGTAGCAGTTGTCGGCGTGGCAGCGACAGTGCCATCGACAGCGGGCTCTGATGCCCTGGTGTCACCATGACGACCTGAGCAGCCCGAGAACCCGCGATGGCGTGTTCTACGTTCATGCCTTCGGCATCAACCGGCACCGCTTCCAGCTCCAGGCCGAACTGGCGAAGCACCTGGCGCGTAGTAGGATAGCCCGGGTCTTCCACCCAGGCGCACTCGCCTGGCTGCAACAAGGTATGTGCGACTAACGACAGGCTATTGCGCCAACCGCTGGTGATAAACACTTGATGGGCACCGCAATCGATACCTCGGGACACCTGCACATACGAGGCAATGGCGCTGCGCAACGCTGCCAGGCCGTGGGGTGCCGGATAGTCCAGATCTCCCAGACGCATCCCGCGTAGGTACCGAGCACCGAGACGCGCCCATATCTTGCGCGGAAATGCATCCAGCGCCGGTACCCCCATCTGGAACGGCAACAGCTGCGGTGGACGCCAGAGCGAATCAGGTGCGTCTTCGATCACTTGGCTGCTGACTGGTAATGCGGTGGCCGCCGACACGGGCTTCTGCAGTTCAGGATTGATTACGGTGCCTTTCTGCCCGAGCGCCAGGAGGTACCCCTCGCTGGCCAGCAGCGAATAGGCCAGTTCGACGGTGCCACGGGCCACCCCCAGCTCCTTAGCCATGGCGCGCGCCGACGGCAAGCGGTCACCGGGGGACAACGTGCCAGCGGCAACGGCGGCCAGCACGCGGTCGTACAGTTGACGATACAGGGGCAAGGCGGACTGCTCTTCCAAGGGAGCAAAAGGCGGCTTGGTGGAGGTCATCATGGCCTAGTTCATATCCCATTTCTTGGCTCAATCAAGTGGGTCAATGGTAGTCCAATATAGCGCCATCACCTACTCATGAGGGCGCCTCCCATGACATTCCCTTTGCACAACTTCATACCCAGCGTGCTCGACCTGGCCGACACGGCCCTGCGTCCCCTGGACAGTACCCATGACCTGTGCAGCGCATTCCCGGTAATGCAGCAATTGCGCCCTCATCTGACGAGCGAAGCCGACTTCGTCAGCCGGATCGAGCGTATGCGTGTTGAAGGCTATCGCCTGATTGGCGCTTATGACTCAGGCGTTCTTGTGGCACTGGCTGGTTACCGCTTACAGGAAAACCTGGTCTACGGCGCATTCCTGTATGTCGATGACCTTGTAACCGCCGAGGCTCAGCGGGGAGGTCAGTGGGGGTCGCGCTTATTGCAAGCCTTGGAGCGACTGGCCCGCGCCAGCGGTTGTGCACGCCTGGTGCTCGACACGGGTTTGTCCAACGCCCGCGCGCAACGTTTCTACTTCCGTGAAGGCCTGTTGACGGGTGCACTGCGCTTTCAAAAACAGTTCGATACTCCATAACCCGCATGCACATCCAAGGAGGCAAACCTCATGACATCGTCCCAACAGCCACTTGCTCCTTTGCGCATTCTTCGCCTGGTCACCAGCCCCAATGCAGAGGCTTCGGAAAGTCTGAAGCTGTCCCAGCAGATCCTATTTGCCTTGGCCAGTCAGGCCGGTAGAAGGGGTATCCAGTTGACCGATTTAGACCTCAACACCTTGGCCCCAGTTGATTCGCCTTACGCCCAGGCGTTGGCCAATCAGCGCGTAGTCATAGCAAGCGGTCAGAAGGGTACGTTGAGCCGTTCCGACGAGTTGATCGACCAACTACAGGCATGCGACGTACTGCTGATTGCCACGCCGATGCACAACTATAGCGTGCCCGCCCCACTCAAGATGTGGATCGACCACGTGGTACGCGTGGGCAAAACGTTTTTGGGCACCGCCGAAGGCAAAGTCGGAAATCTGACGGATCGTCCGGTTTACGTCGCAATCGCTAGCGGGGGCTATATCAGCGGCCCACAGGCCCGTCAACCGGACTTTCTGCGCCCCTACCTGTCCGCCGTCCTTGCCACCATCGGTCTCACTCAGGTGCATTACTTCACCGTTGAGGGTACCGCCAAGGGGGGGGAGTCACTGAATACTGGAAGGGCAACAGGGTACGGTGATGTGCAGGCGTACTTTGTTAGGCATAGCCGTCGAGTGGATCAAGTCTAAAGTCCGCTTCAGGGCCGACATCTACTCCAAGCGTTTAGGTTTGCATCTCAACTGGGCCGTATGCCAACAAGCGGCCACGCTCTTCATCGCTCATACAAAGGAAAAGAAATCATGAATCGTCTCAATTGGTTTGAAGCTTCGCCTGGTGCAGCTAAGGCCCTCGGCGGCCTGCATCATTTCGTGACCACCGCGACAAATTTGCCAGCCTCGTTGATCCACCTCGTGTTTCTCAGAGTGTCTCAAATCAACGGCTGCGCTCATTGCATTGATCTTCACTCACGCGATCTGATCAAAGCAGGTATGTCAGTGGACAAGGTGCTGTTAGTGCCGGTATGGCATGAAGCGCAATATTTGTTCTCGGATCAGGAGCGCTCAGCACTGGCTTGGGCGGAAGAAGTCACCAGGGTAAGCGAGACACAGGTATCCGACGAAGCTTATGCAGCCGCATCGGCGATGTTTGCAGAAAAGGATCTTGTTGACCTGACAGCGGCGATTGCCGCAATGAATGCGTTCAACCGTATGGGCGTCAGCTTCCGACTCAAACCTGCGGCTAGGGCTTGATGACCTAGTGACTCGGCCTGGAGAGGTAATACTTCGAAGACGGCACCTCGCTCCTATCGCGTACCGTCTGCTTCAGGCCAATTGCTGCCCTTTCCGAACGACCGCTATGGGTCGAAGGCGGTCATTCGCGCCTGGCCGCTTTCGACCCACTGCGGCAACATGCACTCCACGGGTCAACGCTATCGATTACGAACGTAGTCGCTCTATTCCCGAGAAGCACACAGATCACTAAATACCGAGCCCAAAGAATGCACACCCGTATCCTGAGGATCGCTTCGCGTCACGCACCCAAGGCAGGAGCCGTATGCGGTAGTTCCGCGCGTACGGATCTGTGCGGGGGTGGCAGGTAACTGCCATCCCTACCGCGACCCCGTAATGGACACTCGCCTTAATACTATTCGCGCCCAGAGGCCGGGAATTGAGTACCGGACGATCAGGTCAGAGCCGCAGCCAGTGCGCGCAAAGGATCTAGTTTCGATGCTTGACAGCAGCACTGCATGTGATGGGGAAGTTGACCGAATTGGCAATAAAACACTCATGGTGAGCATCGTCATGGAGACGTTTTGCCAGATCCAGATCCGATTCGTTGCTGATCATGACCTGAGGCCTTAACTCTGCGCTCTTGAAATGGCCTTTGCGCTGGCCATCAGCTTCAACCATCCGGCCCATCGGGTGGTCGACGTATTCCAGTACGTTCACCTTGTTGACTGCGCACAGATGAAGATACCAAAGCTTGTGACAGGCCGAGATAGAGGCCAGCAACATGTCTTCCGGGTTCCAGCGTTCGGGATTTCCGCGAAAGGCAGGGTCGGCGGAGCCCAGGATAGGTGTTTTGCCTGGAGCTTCCACATTGAAGTCTCTTTGGTAAGCCGTGTAGCTGGCAGTACCATCACCCGTGTTGCCTATCCAATTTACGGCGACAGCGTAACTGTGTTCTTTCATGCTCACTCCTTTGACGAAAGATGGCCAGAAAAACTCCGCGCCGCTTGGGCACAGTTATTGTGCACTCCCTGGATGGTTTTCCACTAGCCCTGCATTTTTAGCGGTGCATGAGAAAGTTGTGCACAAGCAACGAACCGGGAAGAGGACAGCTATCAATGTCTGTTATGGGTCGAAGGCGGACGCTCGCGATTGACTGCGTTCAAAATAAGCTGGCATATGTCTCGGATTGAATGAGTGTGACTTACTCCCAGAATGGTGGGCAGACTAATCCCCTTCTCGTATCATTGCTCCTCCTCATCTGGAATGATTTTCGTGAAGCCTTCAACTGGAAGTGTCTCGCTGACCCAATCGAATTCTAATGGACCGAAATGGGATGCCGGAGAAGCTGTAAGCCAGCTTTCCTGGGACGACTTGCGTATCATCAAAACGCTGAGTGACTGTAGCAACCGCGCGGCCACGGCCAAGAAGCTCGGCATCAATGTGTCCACCGTCTCGCGCCGGGTCGCGCAGGTTGAGAAGACGCTTGGGGTCGCGCTGTTCGATCATCGTAAGGCGGGGTATCTGCTGACTGCCGAGGGTGCCGAACTGCGTGCACTGGCCGAGCGCGTTGAACTGGACATCGTCAGTGTCACCCGCAGGGTTTCTCGCGCCGGCCAAGGCCCGCTGGGGAAACTGCGAATCACCACCAGCGACTCGCTGCTGCTGTACTTTCTAACGCCGATCATCGCGGACTTCAAAGCCCTCAATGAGGGGATCACCGTTGAGGTATTAGTCGGAAACCAGACGTTGAGTTTGGCGAGGGACGAGTCGGACATTGCGATACGTGCGACCAAAAAACCGGCAGATACCCTAGTGGGTCGCAAGCTCGCCAACATCGCCTGGGCGCCGTATCGCAGCGTCAAGCAGGCAGCGATTGCCGACCCCTTCGCTGAGGGGCAGTCGTGGGTATCCTACTCGGGAGGCCTGTGCGGATTGAAGGCAACGAGCTACGTCGAATGTCGGGTGCCCTCTGAGTTCATCTCCTACCGCACCGATTCCGTGGCGGCTGCGAGCGCGGCTATTGCAGCAGGTCTCGGTTTTGGCTTCCTCCCCTGCATGCTGGGCGACATTACCCCAGGATTGGTTCGGGCAGGCCAAGTAGTTCAGGAGCTTCAGGATGAGCTATGGTTGCTTACCCACCAGGACATCAGGAAATCCTGGCGGGTGAAAGCATTCATGACGTTCTGCGCCGCTGCCGTGGCCGACCTCAAACCGCTGGTCGAAGGTCAGCGGGCCATCCCGGTTTCATAGCGGAAACCGGGAGCACCGTTCATTTGGCGTGGGCGCCGATGACGGCTCGACACACGATCTCAATCAGCTGGGGACGCTGGGCGAGCCGCGATACACCGATGATATTGCTGGCCGCCTGCGGGCGTTCCTTGCCGTAAGCTGCCTTACGCACCTTGCCGACGACCGCAAAAGCAGCGTCCATGTCCAGCACATACAGCGTTTCCTCAACGACATCCTGCATCGTGGCGCCATACAGGGCGAGCAACTTGGCAATGTTGTCGTAGGAAACCCGCATCTGTTCGCCCATTGACGAAAAATCGCTCGGACGACCGTCAGCATCCAGTGGCGCCGGCGCTACCAGGTTGCCTTCTTCGTCATGGTTGAACTGCCCCGAGATGAAAATCTCGTTCCCGACTCGCCGCGCCTGCGGATAGCCGTAGCCCTCTTCCCATGGAACGCCCCAGTAGGCGGTGTCGTCGTTGAAAGGTCGTGAAGCGGCCATTGGATTCTCCTTGGCGAAAAATGGATCGACGTGATCCGACTGGCCGAGATCCTAGCACCGGATTGGACGCTACCTGTGGTGCAGTTTTGCTCCCTCAAGAGCGCAAAAATGCGCCACCGTTTCGCTGAGTGTTTCGCTATCTTGTGCTGGCACTCGGCGACAACCCGCCGGGGAAACTCTCGCCACCGTTCAACAAAAGGGAAGAACAATGAGCAATCCACACACTGAAGTCCTGACCCCGC
This sequence comes from Pseudomonas sp. XP1, assembly GCF_053557675.1. NCBI lineage: Bacteria > Pseudomonadati > Pseudomonadota > Gammaproteobacteria > Pseudomonadales > Pseudomonadaceae > Pseudomonas > Pseudomonas sp. XP1. The sequence goes on from NZ_JBNRIJ010000001.1 coordinate 296,147, forward strand.
TCAACAGCCAACTGATCTTCATCGATCAGCAACCGCAGATGGCTTTTGGCGTACAAAGCATTGACCGGCAGACGTTGAAGAACAACACCGTGGGCCTGGCCAAAGCAGCCAAGATCTTCAATGTCCCCACCATCTTCACCACGGTCGAAACCGAGAGTTTCTCCGGCCATACCTACCCCGAACTGCTCGCGGTATTCCCTGATGCGCCGTTGCTGGAGCGCACCTCCATGAACTCCTGGGACGACCAGAAGGTTCGCGACGCGCTGAAAAAGAACGGTCGGAACAAGATCATTGTTTCGGGCCTGTGGACTGAGGTCTGCAACACCACCTTCGCACTGTCCGCCATGCACGATGCGGGCTACGAGATCTACATGGTTGCCGACGCTTCCGGCGGCACGACCAAGGAAGCACACGACTACGCCATGCAGCGCATGATCCAGGCGGGCGTAGTGCCAGTAACCTGGCAACAGGTGCTGCTGGAGTGGCAGCGCGACTGGAAAAACCGCGACACCTACGATGCGGTCATGGAACTGGTCAAAGAGCATTCGGGTGCCTACGGCATGGGCGTCGACTACGCCTACACCATGGTGCACAAAGCGCCAGAGCGTGTTCAGCACGGCCCTACCTTGGCGCCCGAGGCCGCATCGATCTGAGACCTGATCAGCCCCAAAGTTGATTTTATGCTCAACAAGCGGGGCCGGAACGAACCGATCCGGGCGATCAGTCATGACGGAGTGTTTGAAGCTTCAGAAGATGCTTCACCGAATAGTGCCGCCCGGATCAATTCATCTTCAGATTTTTTCAGGACGAATTGATCTCCATGAACAGTGCTAAAGGCATCGTTATAGCCTCCGTCGCGATTAAGTCGACGGGGCGGCTTAAACCATGGCAAGTCAAAACGGCCAAGCAGCTGATGTTGGATCATCTGGATATCGGCATTTCGGTCACCGCACTTGCGGAAGCATGCGGACTGTCGCGCAGCTATTTCTCGCGCAGGTTCAAGGAATCCACACAGGTCTCTCCTCAGCAGTGGTTGCGTGAGCAGCGGCTGAGGAAGAGTAAAGAACTGCTAGAGACATCGACGATGATGCTCGCCGAGATCGCCCTAGAGTGCGGCTTCTCCGATCAGCCACATTTCTGCCGAGCGTTTATGAAATCCGAAGGCCTAACGCCTCAGGCATGGCGGCAACAGGTGGCTTAGCCGGAACTGTGTGCCGCTAAATTCGGCGTGTACTGCCTTCGTAGATTTCGCTTGCTAGCTCTCCTTTCCGGCATAGATGTGGTACTAAGGTACTACGGCTCTCCGAGACAATTTCCTGAAGGACCGCTTTGGGTCGACAGCCGCCATTCGCGACCGATCGCCTACGGCTCTAAGCGGACGCCAAGGATAGCTGTTGTCATAAGCGCGGCACGTACTCTGTGGGAGCGGGTTT